>DEII01000088.1 GCA_002352385.1 Methylococcaceae bacterium UBA2778
ACCAAGCGCCCCCACAGCGCGCTCGGATACCGACCTCCAGCGCCGGAACCCATCATCCCGTTGCAGGAAAGGCCAACCATGAACTAACATTCAAACTGGACCAATCAGGTGGGGCTGATCAATGGAGGGAACAGAAAGTGTATCGCCCACATAGAGCAACTCCGGCTCAAGATTCAGATAATTGTCAGGATCTTCAGTCGACCAAATCATAGCCTCAGCCCTATCGAGGAGGTCGGATACCTCTTGCTTCACGGGTTGGTTTTCTGGACCCCAGAGAGTCTCAACAGTTCGACCAGGAAATCGTTCACGAAGCTCGTGCCATTTCGCCCAGAGTGTGAACTCTTCAACACCCATCGATCGGGTCAGCTCTAGCTCGGCTTTGATGCTTTCTCTGACATGGTCGTCATCGATGCTTGGGAACGTCTGTTGCGCTAACCAAGAATCGAACTGTTCATTTTGTTCAGTTTGCGTGAACTGGCGGGTCGTTAGCTTGCTGGGGGACATTGATTTTGTAGCAACCTAGTTTAGCCACGATTTTTTAGATCCATGAAGAAGCTAGCTGGATATCTCTTTTCGAACCCTCGTTTCTTCATATAGCTTGCCAAAGAATGACCAGCGACAGCGGCCATGGTAGCTCCAGCGACACAGCAGGTCGTCGCACTAAATGTCGCTGCGATTGTGAGCTATTGATACGAACGGTTTCTCAGGCACGGAGCTATCCAACGCTTAGACTGGTGACTTCTTGACATTACTGTGCAGCTTTTTTGGCGACAGCCACACCCGCGGCTTTTTCTTTGAAAACATGATTCAATGCCTCACTCGCTTCCTTCTTGGCTGGGTCAAAAGGCCTTTTCAACAAGATCGGCCGCTCGGCACGCAATGCTTTGCCGAAAGCTAAGAATTCAAATTGGCCTAAATTGGGGATAAGCCTTGTGTGCTGGCTGCTGTAAACGCTCTCTAGAAAGCTAAGGCTGGTCTGATCAATAAGGCTGTGGGTTAGAAACGTGTTGCATTGAGAAAGAATTGTTTTGCTGACAAGTGCTGTTCTTTGGGTAATGACTAAAAGGCCAACGCCATATTTCCGTCCCTGGAGCGCAATCTGCCCAATTCTGCTCACTACCCACTGTGTATCATAATCGAATCCAGCTCCGTATGTTTCTGGAACGATCGTATGTGCCTCTTCTAAAACAAGCATGATTTGACGTGCTCGGCGGTGCTGACGCGCCCACGCCATGATCGATGATAGATATAATTCTGTGAGCCGTAAGGTTGTTTTCGTATTGGCAATTTCGGCAAGTTCGAAGATGGCTAGATACTTGTCTTCAGCCTCGATAAAAGCATTGACCTGTTCTTCTGTCTGTTCGCGAAGCCCATCTACGACTTTCTTCAGCGCTTTCTTTTCTTCACCAGCCTTAAATTCTCCCGTTTCAACCGCAAACAGTTTTGCCTCCAAATCACTTCCCTGTTCAGGTTTTGGAGCTGGAAACACCGGATCAAGGTCGCTTAGGCGTTGGCGGTATTCGCCAGTAAAGTCCACGCAGAACACCTTTACTTGGCGTTTCACTGCCTCACGAATGATGTCCAGTGCGAGCTCTGTCTTACCCATCCCTGTGACCCCGAGAACCGCAGTATGATACTCAACAAGTTCATCGATGCTTGCAATGACACCGATATCGGTCGATGGCACCTTGCCGATCTCAAACTCCCTTTCCCCAATTTGTGGAGCTGGGACAACACCGTCTCGAGTTGCGAAGAGCGGTGTGTTCATCTCAGGCAGCCAAGGATATTTTGTGAATCCACTTTCAGTGGAGTGGAGCCCGAGCTGTGCGGCACGAACAATATGTGTCCCGCGTGGGTTTTGATCGAAACTTTCTTCTGCAGTTTCTGCATCGAGAATTTGATAGAAGACGTCCTCACCGTTGATCCTTGCAAAAATTACGTGGCCTTCAGCAAGATCAGAGGATGACGTCACCTCGAAGCGAAGTGTACCGATTGTGGAGTTCTCAACTGTGAAGCCGATCAACTCCACACCCTTCGAGCCACTGAGCCCTTCGATGAATCCCGCAGCTTTCTCTTCATCATGTGAGACGCAGACATGACCAGCTGGCAGGGGCAGTTTCTCACTAACACCGCTAACGCATAATCCCGTGCCTATCACATCTGTTCCTTGGACTTGCGAAAACAGCGCGAAGACGTAACTCTGGTCACCGTCTGGCATCGCAGCAACATGCAATGTGCGGGGTTTCCAACTGCTGCCGGCATTCAGACGGACGCGGATGATGTTGGGGTGGTCAATTCGGTCAATCGTGCCGATCGAGGTAGAGGAATCCTGTTCTTTTTCGTCTATTCTCCAAAGACGCCACGCCTCCGCAATCCGCTCAACAGGTCGGGAGACAGTAAAGAACACCCAGAACGCGGCAAGCCATGACACGGTGACGAGGCTGCCCTGGTAGGCGCCAACAATACTGATAATAGCGGGAACCGTGTATAGAATCTCCCCTTTCCCGAAGATACTTGTCAGTCTAAATGCTAGGCGTGCTTTTCCTCCAGTATTATCCCTGTCATACAAGAAAAGTGCGACAAGAGAGAGGATCGTCACTACAAAACAATATGCAACTGCGACCCACCTCATGACATCTAGCTCGGTTCGAAATTGTTCTATCGGGGCCAGATCCATCGTAATTAGAATTGCGACCGTCATGATCCCATTCGCTAGGGCATCACGTGGCGGCAGGAACCACGGCGCTGTAAGCAGGCTGAGAAACCAGAGGGCGAATGCACTGAGTAGCCATACGCTTTCCAACCCTCCCGTTGGCAACCAGATGCCTGATGCGCTTACAAAAACAATGTAGAGAATAAGAAGATTTATTATCAGAGTTACTGTGCGCTCTCGCAGCGTGGGAAATTTACTTCTGCCCGCCATGACCCCCGCTCCTTTCTTCACCTAGTACTCTACCACATAAGTGGAACTGGAGGGATGGCAGCATTGAAGTTCATGTTCTAATCTTCTTTTCATCAGGCTTTGTTTTGTTTCACTAGACCTTGCCCCAGAGAAATCGCATTATTCTATTTCTCGACAGCGTCCTTCAGCTCCTCGTCCTCAAGTTGTGTGATCTCGTAGATTGTCGAATAGCTCGGCGGTAACAATTTCTGGACTTTTTGCTTCTGGAGTCTCTTGTCGTTGCCAATGATGAGAAGCTTCTTCAGCACGCTGTCTGAGAATGGCAAATCATCCTTCAGCCGTTCCCAGTCGATCGTTTCCAGCTGATCTTTCGCTTTTACGACGAGCCCGCAAACTCGAAAGATGCTGTCGACTGCTTTTTGCCAGTGTTGTTTGATTTCGCGTGCGTAATACGCAATCTGATTTGCCGGAACCTGAACTTTCATTGCCGCCCCCAAAGTTCACCGGTGAACTTCGTCACGATATCATGTGATCGAGACTCAGCAAGATGCTACTGAACGTCTTGATTCATATTTCCTTCGAATCGTCAGTGTCTGAAGTCTAGTGTGCACTCAAAAGCAGACATTGTCGGGGACTGTGCTCAACGTCCGCTATGTGCCAAAAGAAGACCTCGTAGCATGTATGTCGTGATCCTATCTTCGCGTCACTTCTCGTATCAGCCTAGGCCGCTGCTATCGTCGAGCTACCAGTTTTTTACTTCGTTTCCGGAAAATTATTGAGTCCTTACGGCTCGAGATAGCGGCCCATTTCGATCTTGTAGATCCCACCCAAGAGCATTTGGATCAGAAGTAGAACCTCGCGACTCATTGAGCCAAGCTCCATGCAAATAGTGTTTCATCTATTGAAACACTATTTTAAATATGATTGACCAATGCTTTTCGCGAGCATAGCGTCACACTTGGTGGTGGGATTTTACGATCTCGTTTCGAAGGTATCTCCGCCATTTTCTAGGCGGCACGAGCTGCCTTGAATGTACCATGGTAACTTTCAGGGGGTTGAATACGATGACTCATAAAAAATTTAGATGGTTCCTAAATATGTCCGCTTTTCTAGCGAGCGTTGGAACTGCAATGGGCATTGTGGTCGGGTCAGCCGCAGCCGAATATCCAGAAAAACCCGTTACGCTGGTGGCGGCATTTGGACCGGGCGGTACATCAGACGTTACCACGCGAGTACTCGCCATCAATGCAGCTCCACATTTGGGTCAGCCTGTCGTTGTGGTCAACAAAGCCGGTGCCGGGGGTGTGGTTGGTGCCAATTTTGTGCACTCGGCCGCCCCGGATGGTTACACCATACTACTAGGGCGAGTTGCCACCCATGCAGTAGCACCAGCGGTTAAGAACGTCCCTTATAAATTCGACGATTTTACTTTTCTCGGACTTATTGAAAAAAACCCATTCGTCTGCGTGACCAGCACCGACAAGCCTTACAAAAGTCTTGCTGACGTGATCGCTGCAGCTAAGGCTTCACCTGGTAAATTGAGCTTCGGCTCACCCGGCGTCGGAACCCTGCCACACCTCATGGGAGTCATGATCCTGGACGAGGCGGGAGTCTCGGACGCGGGCAAGGCCGCGGTGCACGTGCCATTTAAGGGTGAGGGCAAAGCAGTGTTGGCGATCCTGGCGGGAAAAATCGACTACATGTGCGCCAACCTTGCTCCAACGATTGGCCATATTCAGGCCGGCCGACTTCGTCCGCTTATGACCACCATGCCCGAGCGATTGAGCGCCATTCCTGATGTTCCTACCTCACGCGAGCTTGGCTACCCGAAACTCGAGGTGGCCGTTGGTTGGAGCGCAATTGTTGGACCGCCAAAAATGGAGGAAGGCGCAACTAAGAAGTGGGCTGAAGTGTTGCAGAAGCTAAAAGACGACAAGAGCTGGATCAGCATGACAAAGAAACTCGGATCTATTCCCGTCGTGCTGTCTCCGGAAGAGACGAAAGAATTTGTCACCGAATCCTACAAGACAATGGACGCGCTTGTTACCAAGCTGGACTTGCGCATCAAGTAGGTCGGAACCGGCAGCGGGCCACATATTTTTCAATTTTAAAGGCAGTTGGCCCGCTGCCTCCGTCAATTCGCGGGGATCTGATTGGCAATGTACCTCTTGCACAATTCACATATCCGGGTCGGCGCAAGCCTAGTGCTTTTGGGCGCTATCTGGACGTTTTTCATGTTGCCTTCAGGTGTTGTGCTGCCAGCTCGGGTCAGCATACCAACAGTAGCGCCCGATTTCTGGCCTACAATATGTGGCTATACGCTGATGGTGCTGGGTGCTGCGATTGCTGTGCGTGCATGGTTTGGCAGCAAGAGTGGCGGGCAAAACGACGTCCAGATCACAGACACTTGGGACATGGACCTGCCACTCCGTGAAGCAGCCACGCGCGTTGGCGCGGCAGGGGCGATTATCCTGGCCTATACTTTGGTAATTGAGACACTGGGAATGCCCCTAGCCTCAAGTCTCGCTTTCATTGCCCTAAGTTTTCTCGCAGGCGAACGGCGCTACGTGCTTGTAATTTCCGTCTCCTTATTCCTGCCGATAATTCTATTTCTGTTTTTTACCCGTGCTGCAAGTGTGCCCATCCCTCTCGGCATCACTGAAGCGCTCGTGTAACGAGGGGCGGAATAGTGTTTGAAAATTTTACTGATGCCTTCGCAAATGTTTGGAGCATCGATACCGTTGTAGTTCTGTTCCTTGGTGTGGCAATTGGAACCGTTGTCGGTGCCATACCGGGTATGACGTCAGTGCTCGGCGTCGCGCTAGCTTTGCCATTCACATTTACGATGTCCCCTGTAATGGGCATCTTATTGCTGCTCGGCATCTATAAAGGCGGAATGTATGGTGGTTCGATTGCCGCCATAATTGCCCGAGCACCTGGCACGCCGGCGGCTTCGTGCACCATCCTTGATGGGGCGCCGATGGCGCAGAAGGGTGAGGCGCGCCGGGCTCTGGAAATGGCGTTGTATGCCTCGTGTATTGCCGATTTTATTTCAAACTTGGCTTTGATAGTCTTTGCCGGCTGGCTTGCCAGTCTGGCACTTGCATTCGGCCCGGCTGAGTACTTCACATTGATCATCTTCTCCTTGACGGTCGCTGCAGGCGTGGCAGGTGATGATTTGTTGCGTGGGCTAGCGAGCGCAGCGCTCGGATTGATGGTTGCCACCATTGGCCTCGACCTTATCTACGGCACGGAACGTATGGTGTTCGGCATCACCGAACTCATGGAAGGCCTGAATTTTGTGCCAGTACTTATCGGTCTGTTCGCCATTCCGGAGATACTCAAACAATTCACTAAGCGCCAAAGTATGGCCATTGAGATCAATCCGCTTGCGGGCAAGAGCGTCAACTTTGCCGAATTCCGGCGCTGCCTGAAGACAATCTTTCGTGGCAGCCTGATTGGCGTCGTTCTGGGTGCAATCCCAGGAATAGGAGGAATTACAGCGGCTTTTTTGTCCTATAGCGAGGCCAAACGTACCTCGCCCAATCCCGAGGTTTTCGGAACTGGTGAGATTGAGGGCGTTGCAGCAGCTGAATCTGGGAACAACGGAACCGCTGGGGCAACATTGATACCCTTGCTAGCGCTTGGCATACCCGGTGATGTGGTCACGGCTGTAATCTTGGGTGCCTTCATGATCCACGGACTCAGGCCGGGTCCGATCATGTTTCAGGAAAATCTGGATGTAATCTTGGCGCTTTTCATGGCGATTATGCTGAGCTCGTTGTTTCTTTTTGTTGTCGGCAAAATCTGCATTCGGTTGTTCAGTCGCATCGCGGAAATTCCGGCAGGCATTCTGAGTCCAGCGATTCTGGTTCTCTGTGTTTTCGGTGTCTATTCGGTCAACAATTCAACGCTTGATATCTTCGTGATGGTTGCAATGGGGTTCGCCGGCTATTTGATGGCACTCATGCGACTGCCACCAGCGCCGTTCTTAATTGCATTTGTTCTGGGTCCACCGTTCGAGGACGCATTCCGTCAGTCAATGCTGCTGTCCCACGGGAGTCCGAGTGCTTTCTTCGGCAGCGCGGTGAACTGGGTATTTTGGATTCTGACAATTCTATCACTGACGATGGTCGCCCGACAGCGATTCTCGTCGGCGCCTATGAAAAGGCAGTCCAGTGTACCGGAGACCAAGCAAGAATAGAAGATTAGGAGTTTTACGGTGGCAGAAATCGAATGTCTTTACGAAGCCAAAGATATCCTTGGTGAGGGTCCGATTTGGCATCCCGACGAGAAAAAGTTGTACTGGTGCGATAACCTGCGGTCCTGCATTCATCGCTATGATCCTGCAACCCGCGAGGTCCAGAAGTGGGATATGCCCGAGGAAGTGGGCTCAATCGTATTTCGTCGCGGGGGTGGCATCGTCGCTGGTATGAAGTCCGGTTTCTGCTTCATCGACCTAGAGACCATGCAGATTGATACGATTGCTGATCCCGAAGCGGATATCCCGGGCAATAGGTTTAACGATGGCAAGTGCGACCGATTAGGTCGCTACTGGTGCGGCACCATGGATGCTGCGTTAGCCAATCCGACTGCAGCGCTCTACAAGCTAGATACTGATCTAAGCTGCCACAAAATGGATGATGGTTTCATCTGCACCAATGGGATGGCGTGGAGCCCAGACAACCGAACAATGTACTTTGCCGACACGCGCGCAGAGTCGGTCTACGCTTACGATTTCGATATTGAAGCAGGCGCTGTCAGCAACCGGCGCCTTTTTATATCGACTGCAGATATTCCGGGTCGTGTAGACGGTGCTACTGTTGATTCGGAAGGGAACTATTGGTGTGCTCATATCCACGGTGCGGCAATTGCATGCTATGATGCATTTGGCCACCTAGTGCGCTCGATTGAGATGCCCGTCCGCCAACCAACTATGTGCACGTTCGGTGGCGAAAATTTTGACATCCTTTTCGTAACGTCGGCAACTAAATTCCTGAAAGAAGGTGAAGCTGCCAATCAGCCCTTAGCCGGAGCTCTGTTCGCCATCCATAACATCGGAGCAACTGGACTGCCCGAACCGTTCTTTGCGGGATAGAGAATGGAGAAGAACAGGGATGAATTTTGGCGGATAAGCGCGACGGAACTTTCCCAGCGAATTGACGCTGGTGAACTATCGCCGGTTGAACTGCTCGAACATTGTCTTGCTCGTTGTCGCGACTTCGATCCAGTGATAAATGCGCATGTGTTGGTCGATAAAGACCGTGCGCGCCGGGCTGCCATAGCTAGCGAGCAGCGTGCCCGGGTAGGAAAAAGATACAGTCGGCTAGATGGGTTGCCGCTCACGGTTAAGGACAACATTTTCGTAGCAGGTTTGCGAGCGACGTGGGGGAGTTTTTTTTTCGCGGAGTTCGTACCCGAAGAGGATGAGATTCCGGTCGCAAGACTGCGCCGGGCGGGTGCTGTCATCGCAGCAAAGACCAACACCTGTGAATTCGCTATGGCGCCGGTGACTGAGAATCGGCTTTTTGGCGTTACTCGCAACCCATGGCGGGTCGACCTGACCCCGGGTGGTTCCAGTGGCGGTGCGGTTGCTTCAGTAGCTGCCGGCGTTTTCCCACTTGCAATTGCAACTGATGCCGGTGGATCAATCCGTCGGCCAGCATCTTATTCGGGTGTCGTAGGTTTCAAACCCACGACGGGACGCGTACCACGAGTCTACGGTTTTTCGCCACTAGCCAGTGATTTTCAAGTCGTGGGTCCAATTGCTCGCACGGTGGACGATGTTGCTATGTTGTTTGACGTTATGGCCGGGCCTGATCGACGAGACTGCCGGTCTTATCTAGGTCAATTTTTAACGCATGAGACCAAAAGCACGAAAATACGAATATTGGCCGTGACCAATGCGAGCGGGCGCGCGATTGATCCCGAGGTTCGCGCAAGTGTAGAAGACGCAGCGGCTGCACTGACCGATCTTGGCCATGACGTGGAGCTTGGGCCACCACCATATGACATTGATGAGATAGACGAGATCTGGTCTATTTTGACATCAGTTGGTGTCAAGGTTGTTCTCGATCAATTCCCTGGCCAATTAGATAACGTCGATCACGCGCTCGTAAGTATGGCCGAGCGTGCCACCGATATTACAGCAGCGGAATATCTCCGCGCACTCGAACGAGTGACATCTCTTCGTCGAACATTTGCAATGCAAACTGAGTGCTATGACGTATTGTTGACGCCTACGTCAGCCGCACTGCCCTGGTCAATCGATTGCCGTTTTCCAGAAACCATTGATGGACGTGACGTGTCGCCGCGCGCCGCTGCCGTATTCGCAACTTTCGTAAACGCCGTTGGCCACCCTGCCATCAACTTGCCAGGCAAGCCTTCACGCGACGGCTTACCCATAGGCATTCAATTGGTTGGACGTTTTGGAGAAGACAGGCGTGTTCTCGCTCTAGCTCGAGAATTCGAGACTATAAGGCCTTGGCACGACCGATGGCCTCCGCTCGTGATGAGCGCAACGACCGAGAGGGTATTGCCATGAACCGGACAGAGCTGGAATTGGCTGAAATCAACTCAATTAGGATCGCGCGCGTTCAGGCCTTTGCATTTCGAGCGCCTATTGAAACGCCTGTTGCCACGTCGTTTGGTGTTATGAATGATCGGCCAGCTGTGTTGGTTCGCGTCGAAGACGACACAGGGGCTCATGGCTGGGGCGAAATCTGGTGCAACTTTCCTACGTGTGGCGCCGAACACCGGGTCCGGTTTGTCGATACTGTCATTAGTCCATTGTTGACATCCAAGTGCCACGCGGGTCCCGCAGCGGCTTCAAGCATGTTAGGCGATGCAACACGCATTCTTGCTATTCAATGCGGCGAACCGGGCCCAATCCATCAGGCGATTGCAGCAATTGATGTGGCACTCAATGATCTCGTTGCGCGTCGCGCGGGACAACCGCTATATCAATATGCAGGAACAAACAACGCCTCTGCTGAAATTCCGGTTTATGCGAGCGGCATAAGTCCGTTCGATGCTGCCAGCACCATTGTTCGTGCTCGAGCTAATGGATATTCGGCCTTCAAGATCAAAGTTGGCTTTGAACCGCGCCGCGATGTTGCCGCAGCTGAAGCGGCCCGTGACGAACTAAAACCAGACGAACGCCTCATGTTTGACGCCAATCAGGGATGGGATCTGCCTACGGCAAAAAAAATGGCTGCCGCGCTTGTTCCGACAACTCCAGACTGGCTGGAAGAGCCGCTCGCGGCTGATCGGCCATCATCAGAATGGCAAGCGCTCGCTAACCACGTTAATATTGAGCTGGCAGCAGGAGAGAACTTGTCTGGGGATTGCTCCTACCAAAAAGCGATAGACGGTGGCTATCTAGGAGTTATTCAGCCCGATGTAGCAAAATGGGGGGGATTTAGTGGTTGCTTAAGGGTCGGGCGCCTGGCGGTGCAACGCGGTTTGCGATATTGCCCACATTTTTTGGGTAGTGGATTAGGTTTAATGGCGTCTGCACATCTATTGGCGTCTGTCGGAGGAGAAGGTCGCCTTGAGATTGATGTAAACCCCAATCCACTTCGTGATCTATTTGCGGATCGTCTTCTCGAAATCAGAGATGGGCGGTTAAAATTACCACAAGGTCCGGGCCTCGGAGTTGAGCCTGATATTGCCGAAGCGCACCAATGGCTTACGCTCAAAAGTGATTTTGTCGCGCAATGAACATGGATACCAAAGCGCCCCATGAATAAAACGCACAGTGTTATTACTTCTACGCAATCTCGCGTGTTCAACAGATCGCTTGTGCGTGGCCTTGAAATTCTTCGGTCGTTTCCTCCCGACGACAGGGGTCTCAGCAATGCTGAGATATCTCGAAAAACTGGTATCCCGAAACCGACTGTATCCAGGCTGACGCACACACTCGTCGAGCTTGGTTATCTCAGCGTTTCAGATGAGACCGGACGCTATCAAATTCACCCTCATGTACTGACGCTTGGTTATTCAGTGCTGAGCCGACTAGATATTCGTCAGGTCGCACGACCCTTGATGCAGGAACTAGCAGACTTTTGCCACGGCGCTGTTGCGCTGGGCATGCGTGACAGGTTGGACATGGTTCTACTCGAGCGCACGCGTTCTCGTCAGGGGCAAAGCCTCATGCTCGACATTGGGAGCGATGTGGACATGGCAACTTCAGCTATCGGACGAGCCTACATATCAGGCTTGCCATCAGAGCAGCGCGCGGAAATTCTCGAGAACATGAAGCGGGAAGACCCCATGCGGTGGCCCAGAATCGAACCTGGGATCGAACGTGCCATCGAAGAGTACCAGAAATTTGGTTTTTGCACGTCAGCTGGCGACTGGATGAAGGAAGTCAATGGTGTCGGCGTTCCACTCTTTATGAAGGACTACTCTTTGTTTGCACTGAACTGCAATGGTCTCGTCAGTACGGTTTCCGCAGAAATGCTACCGGAACTCGGCAAGCGGCTGATCGAAGTCGCCCGAATTGTCGAGATGTCTCAGGGAGAAGTTCCCGATCGCGGCCGCAGTTCGGAAAGAATTGGGCCAACATAGAGTCCCAAATCTCAAGGTTTTTTTCTGGAATAGTGTGTGTTTAGGTCGTGATAATTACGTCTTATCGAAGCCGAAATCGGTGCGGCACTGATGTTGAGTCCTACTGGTGATCAGCCCCGGGTTACAAAACGTCTTTGCGTGGCACTATCGGCGCAAGCGGAAGCACGTTTGACCCCATCTCTCTCCGTTGTCTCATCGGGATATAAGTGCAACAGGCTGCAAGATAGTTAATCCACTGTATAACGACCTTCCCGACAGGGTTATGTTGCAACCCGACGGTATCCATCAGCCGATAGAGGGAGAACTCGTCTGGCGAGATGGATGTCCGCTAATGAGACCAATGGCGCGTGCGTATTCCCATCAAGGCCACGGCCCGCGAGCCGATCAACAGGCCGGATACATATCAGCGACTTCCGATATCCTTGCAAAAATCTCTCTTGCGTCCCGCAGCCGGTCCATACATTGGGTCAGAAGCGGACATATCGATCTCTCGAGATTGACGACTGCTTTGCCTTCAATAGCAGGCAGTTGGAGTTTTTCGAAACCAGACGTCTCACTAAGGCTTGCTCCAGTGAGATA
>DEII01000199.1:0-21645 GCA_002352385.1 Methylococcaceae bacterium UBA2778
ATTCTCGGACAGCCTCCTAGCCTCTTTCAATGTTGCCGGCGTGAAATCGCGATGATGCTTTCTGCTGGGAATGCGCGCTCAGTTTGCCTTTATGCCTTTGATCGACGCCGCAACTTCATACGTTTGGTCTTCTGCGGCGGTGCTGCGCGTCACTTCGATAAAGGCCGTCATAGGCTGTGCGCCGGTTTGGTCGAGGCTCAGGCGAATTTCCAGGGCTTTTCCTGTTTCGATGGCCCGGTCCGTTTTGAACAGTATATCCGCCCCGTCGAGGTGAAGGCAGGCGCCGGAAAATGACTGGTCGGAGCCGACCAACTTGTATGTCATCGTACATTCTGTTTCAGTTCCGAATGCCATTCTTTTTTCTTCCGTTTACCATCAGGGCTTCATGATTTGTTGGTTGGGTGGGACGGGATTTGGTGCCGGCGCACGCCACCCTTCGTACGGTGGTGCAATATAATCGGGGCTGGCGGAACATTGTTGCATGATGCCTTAAATTGATCTTAATCAATCACCGACCGAGCCGGACGATGTAAAATGCTGCATATGGACAACATTATACCTGATCACTTGCAGACACTGGACATCGATCATCCCGTGTGGGAGCGCTTCTTTATGGTCGCTCCTCTGGTTTTGGTCGGCACCCGGGAACCTGATGGCGGCTTCGATCTCGCGCCCAAGCATATGGCCATGCCGATGAGCTGGCAGAATCATTACGGCTTCGTCTGCGCACCGCACCACAGGACCTATCAGAATTTACGGCGCGAGGGCGGGTTTACCGTCAGTTTTCCGTCGCCGAAGCAGATCGTACTGACCAGTCTCGCAGCCGATGCGCGCGCCGAGGATGGGAGCAAGCCTGCTTTGCAGGCTCTGCCGACCTTTCCGTCCAAGACCGTCGATGGCATCCTGGTGAAGAATGCCTATCTCTATCTCGAGTGTGAGCTGCATCGAATCATCGATGACCTGGGTGATAACAGCCTGATCATCGGCCGCATCGTTGCAGCCCATGTCGACCGCGATGCAATGCGCTCCGCCGAACGGGACGATCAGGATCTGATCCATCACGCGCCGTTGCTGGCTTATCTCTATCCCGGCCGTTTCGCAACGATCGAGGAGAGTTTTTCATTTCCCTTTCCGAGCGGCTTCACGCGCTAGAACGCGATCATGGCGCCTCACCCGATCCACGCCTATCTGAGTGACCACCTCGAGGAGATAACGGCATTTTTGGAGCAGATGGTGCGGATCGAAACGCCTTCGCTCGACCCGGATGCGCAGGCGCCGATGATGCAACTGCTGACGGAGGCGTTGGAATCAGTGGATTTCGAGGTTCGCCATATCCGCGGCAAGGGTTCGGGCGGTCATCTGTTTGCAGTTCCAAATTGGCGTTCGAGGGGCCGTCCGGCCCAGCTGCTGTTGGGGCATTGCGACACCGTATGGCCGGTCGGCACCCTGCGGACGATGCCTCTGATCAACGAGCATGGCATAATGAAGGGGCCGGGCGTATACGACATGAAAGCCGGTCTGGTGCAGATGATCTATGTACTGAAGGCCTTGCGCGATCTCGGGCTGGAGCCGCCGTTGACGCCGTTGGTGCTCATCAATTCGGACGAGGAGGTCGGCAGCCGGGAGTCTACCCGTACCATTCGGTTGCTGGCGCGCGTTGTCAGTCGCTGCTTCGTGCTCGAACCGTCGCTGGATGTCGACGGCAAGCTGAAGACGGCCCGCAAAGGCGTCGGGCGCTTTACGGTCACCATACGGGGCAGGGCGGCGCATGCCGGGCTCAATCCCGAGGCCGGAGCCAGTGCCATCCTCGAGCTGTCTCATGTGATTCAAAAATTGTTCGGCTTGAATGATCCGGAAAAAGGCGTTACCGTGAATGTCGGCATGATCGACGGCGGCATGCGGGCCAATGTCATTGCGCCGCAAAGCCGTGCGCTGGTCGACGTGCGGGTTCTGACCCGGGACGATGCCCGCCGGATCGAGGAGACGATTCTGAGCCTCGAAGCGGAAACGCCCGGCGTCACGCTGGAGATCGAAGGCCGCATCGGGCGGCCGCCGATGGAGCGGACGCCTGCCAACCAGGCGTTGTGGAACAGGGCGCTGGATCTGGCGCACAGCCTCGATCTGCCGCTTCAGGAAGGGGTTTCGGGCGGTGCATCGGACGGCAATACGACCAGTCTCTTTACGGCGACATTGGATGGCTTGGGCGCGGTCGGAGACGGTGCTCATGCAGAACATGAATATGCCGACCTCTCCCGAATTCCGGAACGGGGGGCGCTGCTGGGCTTGTTGCTGTTGTCACCCTTAATCGGATGACCGATCTTAATCTGGCCCAATAGGCCCGGGAGGCGGCACCTCATGAAGAGTCACTATCTTTTCGGTTCTCTGACAAGAATTTCGGATTTGGCCGAGCGGCCATTTTCCGTAACACCGTTGCCTAAAACAGCGTGGGCAGGGGGCGACTACGTAGTGGGCGAGATTACGACAACGCCGGGATGCATGCGTCTGCTCGAACTCGAGAACGGCCGCATGGCGGAGTTGGCCGATGGCGATCTGGTGGTCGGCGCCTTCGGTCAGCGGGCGGCGACGCTGGAAGCGGTGGGGGACTGGCGGGCGATCGGGGCCGATCAGCGCTTCGATATGTTGACGTCGGCCGGGCTTTTCGGCAAGCTCACATCGAAGTCGCTGTTTCTACCGCCATTGATGGGCTTGAGCTACCGCGGACACGTCATGGTGAACGGCGACAAAGCACGCATGAGCGATTATGTGCCGACGGCGGCGCGGCTGCAGGATTGCAGCCTGCCGGTCATACTGCTGGTGGGTACCTCCATGTCCGCCGGAAAGACGACAGCGGCCAGGATCATCGTTCGACTGCTGAAACGGGCCGGCTATCGCGTGATCGGGGCCAAACTGACCGGGGCCGGCCGCTATCGGGATGTGTTGAGCATGGGCGATGCCGGCGCCGATCGGATCTATGACTTCGTGGATGTCGGCCTGCCTTCCACGGTCTGTCCGGAAGAGGAGTTTCGTCGCGCTTTGAGGCGGCTGATGGGTATGATGATGGAGGATGGAGCGGATGTGTTGGTTGCCGAAGCAGGGGCTTCCCCGCTCGAGCCGTATAATGGCTCGGTGGCGATTGCCGAATTGGAACGGCAGGTGAGATTCACTGTGTTGTGCGCCTCCGATCCGTATGCGGTGGTTGGTGTGGCTGCGGCGTTCGACCGGCAGCCGGATCTGGTTGCCGGCGGCGCGGCCAATACGCAGGCCGGGATTCGGTTGGTCGAAAAACTGACCGGGATCAAGGCCCTGAATCTTATGGACAAAGCGACTTTGCCGGAACTCAAGGGGCTGCTGAAGCAGCATCTCGGAAAGTTGTGAAGGAGTGGCGAGCGCGGCGGCCGCGCCCGGCATTTGCCAGTTGGGCACGCTGTGCTTTGCCCAACCTGCCTTGCTTTCAATCGTCAATGAACGGCTACGAGGAATGAAACAAGAAGATGAGTAAACAGAGAGTATTGACGGGGATCACGACGACCGGGACACCCCATCTAGGCAACTATGTGGGCGCGATACGGCTGGCGATCGAGGCAAGCCACGCCCACGATATGCTGCCGTTTTATTTTATGGCCGACTATCACGCACTGATCAAATGCGAAGACCCGGAACGGGTCAGGCAGTCGAGTCTGGAGATTGCGGCGACCTGGCTGGCGTTGGGGCTGGATACCGACAACGCCGTTTTCTATCGCCAGTCCGATATTCCGGAGATCATGGAGTTGACCTGGATACTGACCTGCGTCACGGCGAAAGGGCTGATGAACCGGGCGCACGCCTACAAGGCTGCCGTCGCCGCGAATGAAGAGAGCGGCGAAAAGGACCTGGACAAAGGGGTCACCATGGGGTTGTTCAACTACCCGATTCTGATGGCGGCCGACATTCTGATGTTCAATGCCGATAAAGTGCCGGTGGGCAAGGATCAGGTGCAGCACCTGGAGATGGCGCGCGATATCGCCGGGCGGTTCAATCATCTCTTCGGCGAACATTTCGTGCTTCCGGAAGCGGTGGTCGATGAGCATTCGGCGACTCTGGCCGGGCTCGACGGCCGCAAAATGAGCAAGAGCTACGACAATACGATCCCGCTGTTTCTGCCGGAAAAGAAATTCCGCAAGCTCATCATGAAGATCAAGACCAATTCGCTGGAGCCGGGGGAGTCGAAAGATCCCAATGGCTGCACTCTGTTCGGAATCTATCAGGCGTTCGCCACTAGAGCCGAAGTGGCGGCAATGCGCGAGCGTTATGCCAACGGCATCGGCTGGGGAGAGATGAAGCAGGAGCTGTTCGAATATCTGAACGACGCACTGAAAGCGCCGCGCGAGCGCTACGAAGCTCTGCTGCAGGCCCCGGACCACATCGAGGACCAGCTGCGGAAAGGGGCGGAAAAGGCGCGTGGATACAGCGTCCCTTTTCTGAAACGGATCCGCGAAGCGGTCGGCATCCGCAGCATGGCGGAGCGGTAGCGCGTAGCCGGCTCCATCCGAACGTATGGAACACTCCGTAGACAAGCAGATGCTGATCGGACTGTTTTCCGAGTTCCTCGACCCGGATGCGATTCTGTCGGACGAGGAGGATCTGCGGCCGTATGAGTGCGATGGGCTCTCCTGCTATCGCAGGCTGCCCTGGCTGGTCGTGCTGCCCGATACCATCGAGCAGGTGCAGGGGATCGTCCGGCTGTGCCATCGGCACGCTGTTCCCGTGGTTGCGCGCGGTGCCGGTACGGGGCTTTCGGGCGGAGCGCTGCCGCTCGACAACGGTGTCTTGTTGAGTCTGGCCAAATTCAACCGAATTCTCGATCTCGACCCGTTGAACCGCACCGCCCGGGTTCAGCCCGGCGTCCGCAATCTGGCGATTTCGCAGGCGGCAGAGCCTTGCGGGCTCTATTATGCCCCGGACCCTTCCTCCCAGATTGCCTGCACCATCGGCGGCAACGTGGCGGAAAACGCCGGCGGTGTGCACTGTCTCAAATATGGACTGACGGTGCATAATATCCTGCAGCTCACGCTGATGACGATCGAAGGTGAAATCGTCTCGGTGGGCGGATCCGGGCTCGACGGGCCCGGCTATGATCTGCTGGCGTTGATGACCGGGTCGGAAGGGATGCTGGCGGTCATCGTCGAAATTACGGTGAAGCTGTTGCCGACGCCGGAACATGCTCAAGTGCTGCTGGCTGCATTCGATAGTGTGGAGGCGGCGGGGGGTGCGGTCGCGGCGGTGATTGCAGGCGGGTTTTTGCCTGCCGGTCTGGAGATGATGGACAACCTGGCCATTCGTGCCGCCGAGGATTTCGTTCATGCCGGCTATCCGGTGGCTGCGGCGGCGATTCTGTTGTGTGAACTCGATGGTCCTCGGCGGCAGGTACGCGACGATGTCGAACAGGTGCGAGAGCTGCTCGTGGCCCATGGCGCCGGGTCGGTGCGCTGCAATAAGGATGAGCCGGAACGGCAGCGGATGTGGGCGGGACGCAAGGCGGCGTTCCCGGCGGTCGGCCGCATCGCGCCGGACTATTACTGCATGGACGGCACGATTCCGCGCAGACGGCTGGCCGAAGTCCTGAAACGCATCTCGGAGATGTCGGCGGAGTACAGCCTGCCGGTCGCCAATGTGTTCCATGCGGGCGACGGCAATCTGCACCCCCTGATCCTTTATGATGCCAACAGGCCCGGCGAACTGGAACGGGTCGAAGCATTCGGGGGGGAAATCCTGGAACTGTGTGTGGCGGTGGGTGGAACCATTACCGGCGAACACGGTGTCGGAGCGGAAAAAACCGATCAGATGTGTGTGCAGTTCAATTCCGCCGAGTTGACCCAGTTCCATGCGGTCAAGGGGGCTTTTGACCGCCGGGGGCTGTTGAATCCGGGGAAAGCCGTACCGACTCTGCATCGCTGTGCGGAGTTCGGTGCGATGCACGTTCATCGCGGCAGGCTGCCGCATTCCGAGCTGGAGCGGTTTTGAGCCCCTTCCCAATGGCAGCCTGAATCGGCTGATCTGCGCGCGCCGCCTTGCAGCTGTCCGGACCTCAAGGATTGATTGCCGGTGGTGAAACGCTTATTCTTATAGTCCTTCAACAACGTTCCCAGACGGAAGCCCATGCCCATTCGCTACATCGACGGCCATCGTATCCGGCGCGCATTGCTGGCAGCGGCCCAGTACCTCGGACACAAGAAAGAGTATATTAACCAGCTGAATGTCTTTCCTGTTCCCGACGGCGATACCGGAAGCAACATGGCACGTACCGTCTGGAGCGGGGTCAGCACAATCAAGGACCGGAAAGAGAGCCACGCGGGCACAGTGCTTGGACTGTTCGCGGAAGGTGCCCTGCTCGGTGCCAGGGGCAACTCGGGTGTGATTCTGTCCCAGATTTTCCAGGGAATGGCGGAGCGGGCGCAGGACATCGAGCGAATGGATGCAGCAGCTTTTGCAGAAAGCCTGGACCGGGGCTGCAGCGCCGCATACGGCGCTCTGCTGGAACCACAGGAAGGTACGATACTGACCGTGATGAAAGAGCCGTCCACTTTGGTTCTGGAAATGGCCGGCGCGGGGGAGATGAACATCGGCTCCATGCTCGCGGCTTTCCTGAAACAGGCGCACCTCACGCTCGAGAGTACGCCTGAGCGGCTCGAGGTGTTGAAGCAGGCCGGTGTCGTCGACGCCGGCGGTTATGGGCTCGTCACGATCATCGAGGGTATGCTGAATATCGTGGAGGATGCGACCTGGTCCGAAGACGAGCCGGCCATGCCTTCGCACGAGGAACACATATGGGAAACGGACCCGCATTTCCGCTTTTGCATGGTGTTCAGTACCATGGGTACGGGTGATGCAAACATCGATCATCTGAAGAGCGACCTGGCCGGGATAGGCGGCTCCATTCTGTGCGCCCGTGGGAAGGATATGATCAAGGTTCACGTTCACAGCAATGATCCTGAACAGATCCTGTCGTTGGCGAATCGCTTCGGCACTGTTGCGGACCTGAAGAAGGAAGACATGCGCGCCCAGCAGCAGAAGTTTCTTGGGCAGGAACCTTCCGCTGTGAGCGGTCAGAAGACCGGCCTCGTTGCGGTCGTCCCGGGTGACGGATTTGCCAGGATATTGCAGAGCCTTGGTGTCCACTGCGTGCTGTTCGGTGGTCCCACCATGAACCCCTCGGTGGCGGAGCTGTTGCAGGCAGTGAATGAGCTCCCACAGAGTGATATCATCATCTTTCCGAATGACAAAAACATCGTTTTGACAGCCGACCAGGTGAAAGCGCAATCGGCCAAGAGTGTGGAGGTGATCGGAACCACACACGCGCCCCAGGCGATCAGCGCGATGCTGAACTATGATCCGATACTCGGGGCGGCCGAGAATGCGGAAGTCATGACAAGAGCGGTAGCGCACGTTTCTGTCGGTACGGTCACGACCGCCATCCGGGATGTGAAGCTGTCGGGGATTTCGGTAAAAAGCGGGGAGATCATTTCGCTGGTCGACAACAGGCTGTTCTCGTCCCACGCCAGTGCGGAGGATGGAGCGCTCGAGCTGCTCGAGGAGATGTTGGTGGAAGGCACAGAGGTTATTTCCATCTATTTCGGCGAGGGCGTCGCGGACCAGGCAGCGGCGCTCAAGGAAACAGTATCCGCACTGTATCCTGATCGTATAGTGGAGCTTCACAGCGGCGGCCAGGCGCACTATTTTTATATCATTTCGGTGGAATGGCAGTAGGCGCGAAGAGGCGCAGAGAAGCGGCCTGGGAATAGCAACCCTGAAACGACGACCGGGAACAGATGCCAAAAATCAATGGGTGGACTTTAAGAGGCAAATATGTCGGATGTGATTGCGCTGGTGACGGACAGCACGGTTGACCTGCCGGAGGAGCGGAGAAGGGAGCTCGGCATCACGATGGTGCCGTTGAAGCTCGATTTCCAAGGTCAAACCTACAATGACTGGGTCGACCTTGATCCGGCCGAGTTCTATGAGCGGTACAGAAAGGCGGATTCGCTGGCGACGACTTCGCAACCGGCGCCGCAGGAGTTCAAGGAGGTCTATTCCCGTCTGCTCGATGAAAGCAGGGAGATTATCTCGATTCATCTGTCGTCGGGCATCAGCGGTACGCATCAGAGCGCCACCTTGGCGTCGAAGGAGCTCGGTTCAGACAGAATTCATCTGGTGGACAGTCGACAGGGCTCGATTGGTGCCACTCTGATCGCATGGCGCGCAGCCAATGCCATAGCCAAAGGGCTGGACGTAGAAGGCGTGCTGGAGCAAGTCGAGGATGCGATCGATCAGACCATGCTGTTTTTTTGCGTCGAGGAGCTCAGTTATTTGCACAAAGGGGGCCGCATCGGCATGGCGGCTCACCTGGTCGGCTCGATTATCAACATCAAGCCCATTCTCAATTTCAAGAACGGCGTCATTGCGCCTTGGGCGAAGGTCAGGGGTGACAGGCAGGTCGACAGCAAGATTCTCGCCGCAATGGAAGCGCATGTGAAAGGCCCGATCGACATCGCTTGGGTTCATGCCGCCAACAGCGCAAGGGTCGAAACGCTTGTGAACAAGGTAAGGGAGCGATTCGAGATAAGAAAAGAGTTCGGGGGCTGTCTGGGGGCGGTGATCGGCTCGCACGTTGGGCCGGGCGCATGGGGGATCGCATTTCAGCCGGCGGTGGAATAAGCGAGGAAATATAAGAAATATGTGTCGCACGACTCCTGCATGCTGCTGAGTTGGCACACCGGGACGCCTGAAGGAAGCCGGTGTCCGTGGACGCGCCGGCGGGCAACGGCCTGGTTACAATAATCGAGGGCACGCTGACTGGGTGCGGTCATCGGAACTCAGCCTCCTAGCGCAAAGGCCGGGTTTTGCTCCGCGGATTGTTATTTCAACGGGCGTGCAACGAAATCGGCGGGGGGAGGGATGTAGGAGGGGATGCGCTTCGCCAATGCATAAGGCGAAGCGCAAGGACTCCACTGAAAGGAACCTTGGTGCTTCGAGAGCCGATATTGATTCAGTTGATTTGTTTCAGTTTGGCGAGGGCAAGTTCCAGCAGTTCCGCGGCTTTCTCCGTATCTCCTTTTTTCGCCTTCAACCCAGCAATTCTTATTTTTCCTATCGCGCCCTGAATTTTGGGGCCCCATTGTTCGCTGTTGATCTCTATCACCTCAGCATAAGCCGCTGCCGCATGCTCCGCAGTGCCTGAAGCATCTCCCTGTTTTGCTGCTTTAAGGGCGGCTTCAGTGTGTTCGATCCCTGCATTTAAGCGCTCCCGGTTTTCCGCCGCGCTTGGAATTCCAGCTTCGGCCAAGGCATAATTGGCGACGAAGAAGCTGAAAAAACCAAGCAACAAAACAGCCAATAAATTTTTCTTTGTAATCATTTGGAAATTTCTCCGTTTTGTGAAATAACAGAATAAGGCAAATTTAAACGCTCCGTCCTTATCCGACGCCCTTCTTTGGCGCTGCTTTCAGCTCCCAATCGGATTGCTCGTTCAGCGATAAACGGGCCGGACTTTACTCTCGGATGTTTGCGCCACGTGATTGTACGGTATTGCAGGGATTTTAGCAATGGGAGTCTTTGCCAGAAACAGGCAGGTGTAATAAACCAGTGGAGCTCTTTCTGCAAAAACGTTAAAATTCAACGCGTGGCGGGCGTAGTTCAATGGTAGAACTGGAGCTTCCCAAGCTTCAAACGTGGGTTCGATTCCCATCGCCCGCTCCATTCTTCACCGTGCGTGCATTTTGGATCTGTCCGGGCAGCGTCAATGAGGAGGTAACTATGAAATTATCGGAACTGTCCCACGTTCTCTCCGAACAGGGGTTTTCCAACCGGATCGAGGGCAGCCCTGATCTTGTGGTACGGTCGGCCAATACATTGGAGGATGCGCAGGAGGGGGAAATCAGTTTTCTGGCCAACCCGAAATACAAGAATAAACTGACGGATACCCGGGCCTCGGCCGTCATCGTCTCGCCCGACGAGACGATTCCCGACGGGCTGACGGTGTTGCGCTGTTCAAATCCTTATGGCGCGATTACAGCGACAATCATCCTGGTCCATGGCTATAGAAAACATCCTCAATGGGGGATCGATGCACGCAGTTGTATCGCAGACAGCGCCGAAATCGGCGAAAACGCCAACATCGGCCCGTATGTTACGATCAGCGAGCGAACGGTGATCGGCAACAATGCGACGATTTATCCAGGCTGTTTTATCGGTGACCATGTGACGATTGGCGACGATGTGATTTTGTATCCCAATGTCGTCATTTATGATAAGAGCAGCATCGGCAATCGTGTTGCGCTGCACGCGGGAACGGTCGTCGGTCAGGACGGTCTTGGCTATGCGTCCGTAGATGGCAAGTGGTTGAAGATCCCGCAGATCGGTCGGGTGGTCATCGATGACGATGTGGAAATGGGAGCCAATTGTGCATTGGACCGAGCCACAATGGGTGAAACTTATATCGGAAAAGGAACCAAATTCAGCGATTTGGTGGTGATCGGTCATGGGACGAAACTCGGTGAGCGGTGTATGCTTGTCGCTCAGGTTGGTATTGCAGGTTCAGTCGATGTTGGAAACAATGTCACGTTGGCGGGACAGGTCGGTGTAGCGGGGCATATCAGTATCGGCGACGATGTTTTGGTCAGCGCCAAAAGCGCTGTGTGGTCAAGTATCGAGAAAGGGGCTCATTACCTCGGTTTTCCTGCGACCAATGCCTATCAATATCGTCGGCAGGCGGCCCTGGTGCAGCACCTGCCGGATTTGAGGAAACGATTGCGCCAACTGGAAGCCGAGGTGGAGCGGCTTAGCCAGCGTCTCGATGAATCGTCGTAAGGCGAGTTCTTGGGATGTCTCTCTGCCTTCTCCCTGATCAGCCTCCTAGGGAAGCCGCCGGGCGAGGGCACGCTTGCTTCGTAGGTGTCGCCTGTTGTGTCATCGGTTATGGCGCCCTTGTCACAACGACTGCGGAACGTCGGGCGGAACGCAAAGCGGTTCCGCCATATGCGTGGCGGCGGAATTTTCGGGTGGGCGGTTTCGCTCTGAACAAACAGGGCTGGCAACACAGTGTTGCCAGCCTCTGATGGCTATTCACCCGAGGGTGGCTCAACCGTGATACTTCTCCAATTGTTTGAAGCGGTTTAATGCTTCTTTGACTTTTTTTTCCGTTGCGCCCTTGAGTTCTTTATTCTTATACACTTTGTCGAGCAATCCCTCGTCTACCATCGCTTGTTTTATCCATTTCTTTGCGAAGCGGTAATTTGAAGGATTGGCCGCGGTTTCTCCTGTTTCCGGGTTGCGGAATTCGGTAATCTTGGCTGGTTCGGTTGCTGACACCTCTTTTTCACCTGCGGCAGCGGGAGCTTCTTCTTCGGCGACGGCTTCAGGGGGGTTCCCTTCAGCACCGGTTGCTGCGGGTGCCGGTTCTTCCGCCGCGGTTGACTGTTCGCCTTCAGCCTCGATGACGGTTCGGATTTCGGATTCTTCTTCGCATGAGGCTTTAGGCCCCATGTAGTCCGGCGTTTCTGGGGCGCCGCCGGAGGCGAAAAACGCATAAAGAGCATAGCCAACGACGACTACGGCTAAAATAAGCAGAATGGTTGTTATTGTCATAGTGATCTCTCCGTTTGGTGTTTCATTGTTTACGCAGCAAGATGCAGATTGTCCGGCAGGGTAATGTCGATGGCTATAGGTAAATGATCCGAACAGGTAAAATTCAAAACACGTATGTTGTCAGCATGAAGGTCCGGCGTCACCAGAATGTGGTCGATTTTGCGTTGCGGGCGCCAGCTGGGAAAAGTCTTGAGGTCGGCGACCGGATCGCACAGCTGGGTATTGGCGACCAAGTGATTCATTTCTGGCGTATTCGGCTCGCAGTTCAAATCGCCCATCAACACAACACAAGGAAGATGACCGATCAAATCGCTGATGAAGCCAATTTGGCGCAAACGGCCCCGGCGACCGAGTGCAAGATGGATGATGCATACCACCAGCGACACTCTTTTGTCCCCAAAGCGAACCACTAATGCGCCACGCCCGGGAAGGCCGGGCAGATTGTGCTCCTTGATTGATGTGGGCTGCAGACGGCTGATGATACCGTTGCTGTGCAACGCGTGGTTGCCGATGCGTCTGTTGACATGGTTATGCCAAAAGGAAAAACCGGCGCGATGCGCCAAGTATTCGGTTTGTACGATGTAATCGCTTCGTCTGCCGCCGCCTTCGACTTCCTGTAAACCGACAATATCAAACCCGCGCAACAGGTTGCCGATCCGGTTCAGGTTTTCGATGCGTTTATTGGTCGGTAGAAAGTGTTGCCAGCCTCGGGTGATATATTGCCGGTAGCTGGCCGTATGAATCCCGGTCTGTATGTTGAAGCTGGCAAGCCTCATGCGTCTTCCGGCAAGCGAACTGTTGAGCTCTTGTTTGTCCGGCGATTCCTCGTGTGTCGCAGTTGAATCCTGCAGATGACGTCCACTACTCATCGAAAATCCCAAACCTTGCTCTGTCAGTGACTCAAAGAGTGTTTAAAATTGCAATGTTCATTGCAGTAACTTCTCAACAAGCCGAGGCGCTGCATGAGATGATGCAGGCGGCGGCGCGGAACCAGGAGGCTGTCCGAGAATAGTGATCGTAGCGAGGGCTCGGCCGCGGTAGATCAGTCTATTCGCGGACAGCCTCCTAGGCAAGCCCCCTCGCGGAAAAAGGGTTGCGATCGAGTTTAGATGTGTCGTATTCACGTGTTTCTACTGTCGGGTCGCCCGCATCGTGCCCTGCATGAGTTGGAAAAGTACCATTTACAAGAGTGAATCAACGTTGTCAAGGACTGTCCTTGCTTTCGGACGCAATCAGGTAATCCATGACAGCGATCAAATTCGGAAAATTCTTTGCTAGTGTACCATTCGTCTTGTATTTTCCGTTGATCATGATGGCGGGAACGCCGCTGACGCCATAGCGGGCGCTCATGGCTCCGGCTTGCCGCATTTTGGTATCGACGATGAAAGAGTGGTACGCCTGACGGAACTGATCTTTGTCAACGCCATGTTCTTCGAAAAACTCAGCCAGCTCTTCTTCGCTGCTCAGTGGGCGGCGCTTGTTTTGAATCGCGTCAAAAAGATCAGCATGAATGTTTTCGATGACACCCAATGCTTCAGCGGTGAAATAGGCGCGTGCATGGGGCGCCCAACGGGGACCGAAAACAGCTGGTTGGCGGATAAACTGCACGTTGGGTGGTAATTTTTTCAGCCACTCCGTTAAATAGGGTTCCAGCCGGTAACAATGTGGGCAGCCATACCAGAAGAATTCGATGACTTCGACCTTGTTGGGATCCTGTGTCGGTTGCGCCGGGGTAATTGTTGCATAACCTTCGCCTTTCTCCAGGTTGAGCGCATTCGGTTCAGCCGCATTCACCGAGATGGAATACAAGGCCGCAAATAAGAGAATGAGACGCAGGGCGCTAAACATGGTGTTCTCCTCGAATGTCACCAAAATGATTTAAGCAGTAAAAACAGCACTGTTACCGATCGTGCTGGCGATTATAGTTTATTTAACCGGCTTGCAGTGGCGGGTTTTCCCGATGCCGGCTCCATATCTATCGAATGCCGCACTTGATTGTTGTTCGCTACCGCAGGTTTGCAATATGCGCGGAAACGGCATTGATCTCATTCTCGGTCATTCTTTTTGCAATGGTTTGCATCATTGACTCGGGATCGCTTGTACGCGCTCCCGACTTGTAATCACTGAGGGTTTTGGCGGCATAGGCGCCGAACTGACCTTTCAGGGCGGGAAAACCAGCTGGCGCATTACCGGCGCCGGTGGGGCCGTGACAGGCGTTGCAGGCCGGCACACCGGTTTCGGCGTTGCCGCTGAGATACAGGGTTTTTCCAGCATTGCTCAGTTCTTCGGTGACTTGAACCTCTTTGTCGGCATCGAGGTAACGGTCTCCATCCTTGTTTTGGAAAGAGATTTTCTGTGTTGCATAAAAGGCGCCGATGTCTTCGATATCTTGATCACTCAACGGGGCGGCTATTGCTTCCATGGACTGGTTGCCTCTGCTGTGATTCTTGAAGTCGTAGAGTTGTTTGGCAAGATAGGATGCGTGCTGCCCGGCCAGCTTTGGGAAAATTGGAGCGATGCTGTTACCATCGTCACCATGGCAGCCCGCACAGGAAGTTGTCTTGGTTTTTCCTGCCCGGGCATTGCCTGCCGCCTGCGACAGGCCGATTGCGCCCGTGAAGATGATGCTGAGTGCCATCACTGCGATCGCTTTATTCATTGACTTACGGTCCCCTGCCAAAACAAAACTGCGAAAATTAATAATTGTAATTCAATTTCAACCGACACGCGAGCGCCCAATGAACGTTTTGTACACAAAGACCATTTTTTTACTCAGTGCGCCCCAAATCGGCCTCGCGCCGCCTGATGAGGGATTCGAGGTCGCCTTTGCCGGGCGTTCGAATGCAGGGAAATCAAGCGCGATCAATGCGATTACCGCAAAAAAAGCGTTGGCCCGCACAAGCAAGACACCCGGCAGAACGCAACAGCTTGTTTTTTTTCGAGTGGATTCCGGGCGGCGTATCGTGGACCTTCCCGGGTATGGCTATGCCAAGGTGCCGGCGGCCGTGCAAAAAACGTGGCAAAAGACAATGGAGGCGTATTTCAGCCGGCGCCGGTCTTTGATGGGTATTTTTCTGCTGATGGATATCCGCCGTCCGATGACGGAATTTGATCAGCAGATGATCCGATGGTGTGACGCGTGCGAGCTGCCTTTGCACATTGCCCTGACCAAAGCCGATAAACTGGGGCGCGGCGCGGCAAAAACTGCGCTGCTGGATACCAGGAACAAGCTGCGGGAGGTCGATGTACCGGTTTCGATTCAGCTGTTTTCCGCAACCCAAAGGACGGGCATCGATCAGGCCCATGAAGTACTCGATCGATGGCTGCAGGTCGGCGGGATGGCCGAGCCTGAGCATATGGAGTGATTAGCCGGACGCTCGATCCCCGACGCTGTTGAAATAAGACGGGGTGCTCCTTCTCCCTCCGGGAGAAGGCTAGGATGAGGGGGGCTAAATGGCTGATTCCGCTGTTTTTTTCCCTCTCACCCAGCCCTCTCCCGCTGGAGAGGGCTCCAGTCGACAGCATTGACGCTCGCTCCCCCATTAACAAGGCAGCGTATTGCGGAAGCCTGGTTTAAGACAATTCCCGATGCCGAACGAGTGTCGTGTACCGGCTTGTATGAAAGTGATGCTGCAGATGTTCAACGAGGTAGACCGAACGATGCTGGCCGCCCGTACAGCCGACAGCAATACTCAAATAGGTTCGGTTTTCCGCTTCAAAAGTCGGAATCCAGCGGCTCAAAAAAGCGATGATGTCCTTCAAATAATCCGTCACTTGGGAGAATTCGGCCAAAAAATCCGCAACGGCCTGGTCTTTGCCGGTCAAGCCGCGTAACGCCGGTTCCCAATGAGGGTTCGGCAGGCAACGGGCATCGAATACAAAGTCGGTGTCCTGAGGGATGCCATGTTTGAAGCCGAACGATTGAAAGAACAGTGATAAGGTTCGGTCTTCTTTCGCGCCGACACGAATCTGCACCAGTTCGCGCAATTGGTGGATGTTGGTTCGGGTCGTATCGATCAATAAATGGGCACGTTGTGCGATCGGTTCGAGCAGCGTCCGTTCCAGGTTTATGGCTTCACTGAGCGGATGAGCCCCGTTTGTCAGTGGATGTTTACGGCGGGTCTCGCTGAACCGCTTGAGCAGGGTTTCATGCTCAGCCTGCAAAAACAGAATTTCATAATCGATGCCGAGCTTTGTGATATGTGCCAGGATGTCGGTGAATTGGGTGAAACTCTCGCGCTGATTACGTGAGTCGATTCCGATCGCCGTCTTTTCGTAAATGGGCTGTTCGGCTCGGGCGACTTCTTCGATGAAGGACTCCAGAAGCGTGATCGGCAGATTATCGATGCAGTAAAAACCACAATCTTCCAGCGTGTCCAAGGCAATGCTTTTGCCTGAACCGGACAGCCCACTTACGATGATCAGTTTCATGCCTGTCTGTTGCCCGTGGCGATCGCCTCAACCAAATGGGAACCCCATCGGGAGGATATAGGAGAGTCCTTCATCCTCCCTGCTTTGATAGACGGACCGCTTCGTGTTCCACCCTGCGTCGTTTCTGAAGCGCACGCAGGGCGGATGCTCGTAGACGAATTGACCATTGGGTTCCGAGCGACGGCCTTAACGATGATGGTTTTTGATTTTTTCTTTATGTTTTCTGACCTGCCTGTCCAGTTTGTCGATCAGGCCGTCAATAGCCGCATACATATCTTCCTGCTGATCCTCGGCGAACAGTTTGGCGCCGCTGATTCGCACGGTCGCTTCCGCTTTTTTGTTGATTTTTTCAATGCCTAGAATGACATGCACATCTGTGACGTGGTCAAAGTGGCGCTCCAGGCGCTCGAATTTTGATTCGACATAATTTCTTAATGCATTCGTTACATCGATATGATGACCGGTTACACTAATTTGCATAGATCGCTCCTTATATTTGAGAGGTATGAAAAGCAACACTGCGTCATAAAACGCGCTTTCTTTGGTTGGATGGTGGAATGGACATGCCTTCCCGATATTTTGCGATGGTTCTGCGGGCAACATTGATGCCCTTTTTCTTTAGTAAAGCGGATATTTTGTTGTCGCTGAGTGGCCTGGCTGCGTTCTCACTGGCGATCAATTCTTTTATAAAAGCCCTGATGGCTGTCGATGAGCATTCGCCGCCGCCGGCAGTGGACACGTGGCTCGAAAAGAAATATTTGAACTCGAAGATACCTTTTGGCGTGTGCATGAATTTCTGGGTCGTGACTCTGGAAATGGTCGATTCGTGCATGTCGGCAGCCTCTGCGATTTCTCTCAGGACCAGAGGTTTCATCGCAATTGGGCCATGCTCCAGAAACGCCTTCTGATGTTCGATGATGCAGCGGGCGACTTTCAATACGGTTTCGCTGCGGCTTTGCAGGCTTTTGATAAACCATCGTGCTTCCTGCAGGTGATGCTTCATGCACACATTATCCGTGCTTTTATCAGCCCGTTTGATCATGTTTGAATAAAACGGGTTCACTCGCAGCTTTGGTGCAATGTCCGGGTTGGGGGAAACCTGCCAGACTCCATTGAGTTTGCGGACGAAAACGTCCGGGATGATAAATTGAGATGCAGAGGTCTCGATGAAGCGGCCTGGGTAAGGATTGAGCGAGCGAATCAAACCGATGACCTGATGGAGCGCCTCATCGGACAGGTTCAGCAGGCGCTTTAGCTGTGACTGATCTTGTGCGGCTAGCTTATCGAGGAATCGGGTGACCAGATGAAGTGCTGCTTTTTTCCATGGGTGGTCATCAGCCAGTTGTTGCAGTTGGATACGAAGACACTCGCCGAGGTCCGCTGCCGCGACGCCGGGAGGATCAAAATTTTGTATGCGGTGGAGCACCGCGTGTACCTCTTCCGGTTCGAGGTTTTCCAGTTGCTCCGATAATCCCTGATGAATTTCCTCGAGGGAGCTGCCCAGATAGCCGTCGCTGTTGATGGCATCGATGATGGCGATGGCGATGGCATGATCCCGTTCGCTGAAGGGCGCCAGTTCCATCTGCCATAAGAGGTGATCCTGCAGTGTTTGCGATATGCTGCGCTGGCTTTCGAAATCCGGTGTTTCAGCGCTGGATGCAGGAAGGGTCAATGGGTACAAGCTGTCGTAAACATCTTCCCAGGTGCTGTCGATGGGCAATTCATCAGGAATGTCGGTCTGCGAGCCTTCGCTGGTTATTTCGTCCGCTTCCTGCTCGAGGGCACCATCCGACTGCCGTGGTTCTTCGGTTTGGGCGCCGTTTTCATCGATTGCTTCCAACATCATGTTGGACTCCAGCGCTTCCTGGATCTCCTGCTGAAGATCGAGCGTCGACAACTGCAGCAGCCGTATGGCCTGCTGCAATTGCGGGGTCATCGTCAGCTGTTGGCCAAGCTTGAGCTGGAGTGTTTGTTTCATTAATGGGTCGAGTCAATCTTGCCGGGCGATGATCGTGCCCTTAAACGGGCGCGTCGTCCATTTTCATTTTAGCTTAATCGTCATTGGCAGGGGAACTTTCAGTGCGCCGCGACGGTTTTCGCCACCGGAAGTGGCGGTCTGTAAACCGGGCGCTACATGTTGAAATTCTCCCCGAGATAAACCTCCCTGACCTCCTGGTTTTCGAGTATTTCCTCGGCACTGCCTTCGGCAATGACTTTGCCTTCGTTCAGGATGTAAGCTCTGTTGCATGTGCCCAGTGTTTCGCGCACATTATGTTCGGTAATGAGTATTCCGATGCCTCGTTCCTGGAGATGGCGGATGATTTTTTGAATTTCGATGATCGAAATTGGATCGACTCCGGCAAATGGTTCGTCCAGCAAAATGAATTGCGGCTCGCTGGCAAGTGCCCGTGCGATTTCGACGCGGCGCCTTTCGCCGCCGGAAAGTCCGATCGCCGCCTGGTGCCGAAGGTGAGAAATGCCGAATTCGTGCAGCAGATCCTCCAACAGGATCTCCTTTTGGACATCGCTGATATCCTTGCGTATTTCCAGCACTGCGCGCAGGTTGTCTTCGGTGTTCAGTTTCCGGAAAATGGAGGGCTCCTGCGGAAGATAGCCGACCCCCAACTGCGCTCTGGCATGCATAGGCAGCTTTGTCAGGCGCGTTTGGTCGAGCATGATCTCCCCGGCGTCGGCTTTGATCAGGCCGACAATTATATAAAAGCTCGTTGTTTTCCCGGCGCCGTTCGGTCCCAGCAGGCCGACGATTTCGCCACTGTCGATGTACAATGAAACGCCGTCGACGACCGTGCGTTTGTTATAGTGCTTGACCAGGTTGGTTGCCGATAGCTTTGCCATTGCGAGGTCAGTCCTTCTTCTTGTCGTTATTGTTTTGGGGGTTCAATGTGACATGGACACGTTGAGAACCGGAGGATGGCTTTCCGGCTTTCACGAGCATGTTCTTTCTGTCATATTCGATTTGGTCGCTGGCGTAAGTATTGCCCCCTTGCCAGACGACCGCCTTGTCGAGCAGAAGCAGGCGGTCCTCGTTGACAAAATATTCCGCCCGTTGGGCTTTTCCTCTCACTTCCTCTTTGTCTTCGGTTTCCTCCTGTCGGAAGCGAACCGGGTTTCCGGTGGCGACAATCTTTTCTACCTGTTTGTCGGTCATGTGAATGACAAGCTTATCGGAAGTAAGGCGCATTCTGCCCTGGGTGACGATCACATCACCGATATAAACGCTTTCCCCGGTGCTATCGTTATAGGTGGCACTGTTGGCTTCGATATAGACCGGCTCATCGGAGTCGGTTTCGGCGGCCAGCCCGGGCATACCGATGCCTGCAAGGCTGACGAGCAAGAGATAGAGGCTAATGCGGTTCATATTTTCCTCGGACATTGGCAAGCAGGGACAGTGTTTTCGGCTCCTGGAAATGGACCCGCATTCCGGTACCGCTGATGCGATTTGGCGGGCTGATCAAATCAGCATGATCAGGGGTTTCGGCGATATTGCTGCTGCGATGGATCGTTAGATTGCTGGTGATGACCTTGACAGGACTGACACCGGGAGCGGCTTCGCGGGTAATCAACACACGTCCACCCAGGAGGATTTCGTCGCGGTCCGACGACACGAGTCCGTGATCCGAATGAATCACCCACGGAGGGGAGTCGTCAGCCTGAAAAAAAGTGATCACCGGCTGGGTAAGTTCAGTGGTATCGTCATCGCGATAATGAATCATTGACTGAGCGGCAAGGCGCTGCTTCGGCGTGCCATCGTTATTCATCACCGTCTTGGTGAAACCAGTGCTGAAATATTCGGGACTGTGTTTGACTTTTGGGGTTAATGGTGATTCCTGCGGCGACATCCTATCGGCAAGCCACCAGCTCAACAGTGCCAGAATGGCTAACAGAAGATAACCTCCGGCTTGCTTTGTCATGCCGGACCGTCCAGATAGCGGCTAATTGCGACATCCAGTCTGTTTTGTGCCTGCATAATAAGGTCGCATACTTCACGCGCCGCACCCCGCCCACCCGGTTGCGTCGTACACCAATGTGCATAGCGCTTGACCGCAAAGTGGGCGTCGTTGACAGCGATCGCGAGCCCGGCGCGTCGCATGAGGGGCAGGTCCGGAAGATCGTCCCCGACATGGGCGACCTGATTCGACGTCAGCGTTAATTGTAGGCACAGCGCTTCAAAAGCTGCAACTTTATTTTCCTGTCCTTGATACACATGGCTAATCCTTAAGTCCTCCATGCGTTGAGTGACGGATTCCGATTCTCTTCCCGATATGATCGCGACTTCGACGCCGCTGTCGCGGAGCATTTTGATTCCCTGGCCGTCGCGCGTATGAAATGACTTGTATTCTCGTCCCTGTTTGTCGAGGAACAGCGTGCCATCGGTGAGTACGCCGTCAACATCGAAGATGACAAGGCGAATCTGTTTTGCTTTGTCGAGGATTGCCTGGCTGTAATGTTGCATTGTATCGACTGGTGTGATCATGCGTGAGGATGTTCAATCGATGGTTCTTGGCCAGCTAAATAATGCCGGCCTTGATGAGATCATGCATGTTCAAGGCGCCGATCAGCCGGTTGTTCGAGTCGACGACCAGCAGCGCGTTGATTTTTTTTGATTCCATGAGATGCATCGCTTCGGCAGCGAGGAGGTTGGACGTGATTGTTTTAGGACGATGGGTCATGACCTCCGCCATTCGGGTCGAGTGTATGTCGTGGTGCTTTTCCAGCATGCGTCGTAAATCGCCGTCTGTAAAGATACCGGTTACCTGTTGCTTTGCATCGACCGCAGCGGTCATGCCCAGTTTTTTTGCCGTCATCTCGATCAATGCCTCACTGATTACGGCTGTTTCCGGCAGCGAGGGGATTTCATTTCCGGTATGCATCAGATCCTGGCATTTCAATAGCAAACGTTTGCCAAGGCTGCCGCCGGGGTGAGACAGGGCAAAATCATCACGCGTGAATCCGCGCGCTTCGAGCAGAGACACCGCAAGCGCATCCCCCATCACTAAAGCGGCTGTCGTGCTCGATGTGGGGGCCAGCCCGAGTGGGCAGGCTTCCTGCCCGACGCTGACATCGATATGCACGGTGGCTTGCTGCGCCAGGGTCGAATTCGGTTTGCCGGTCATCGCGATCAGCGGAACACCCAAGCGTTTGATGATGGGCAAAATGGTGATGACTTCAGCCGTTTCTCCTGAATTAGAGAGGATCAGAACGACGTCACTGCGGGTGATCATGCCCACGTCGCCGTGACTGGCCTCGCCCGGATGAACGAAAAAGGCCGGCGTTCCGGTGCTGGCGAGGGTGGCGGCGATTTTACCGGCGATATGACCGGATTTTCCTATCCCGGCGACGACGATGCGGCCTTGGCAGGCAAGCATGAGACGGCAGGCAGCGATAAAGGGGGCATCGATCCGGTCGGTCAGAGCAGAGATTGCCGCCGATTCGATTGTGATCACTTCGAGCGCCAGGCGTTTCAGATTTCGATCGGATGCATTGTTGGACATGGATGGAAAAACTTAGCCCGAAGATTTCATAAATTTGCGCCGATATCGCGCAGTATATTGGTTTCACAAGGAAATTTCCGAA
>DEII01000199.1:21730-24673 GCA_002352385.1 Methylococcaceae bacterium UBA2778
TTGTGGAATCAAGAGACAAGCGAGATCAAGCATAATTTGTGAAAAATTTGGGTTAGAGCCCGGAAGGCTTCAAAGCGTGCTTTGATAGAGCAGCGCCTGATAGCTGCAATAGCCGCCCAGCAATAGACCGCCTTCCAGTCGGTTGATCCGTTTTTGTGAGCGAAACTGGAAGGCGATCAGAAACAGCGCGCACGTGAACCCGATCATCCATGGAAAGTCGCGCGTTAAAACGTTGGGTTCCAGGGGGCCCGGATGGATGATGCCGGCCAAGGAATAAACAGCCAGCAGGTTGTACATGTTCGAGCCGATGATATTGCCGATGGCGAGGTCGTCCTCCTTTTTCAAAACGCTGGCAATGGATGTGGCAAGTTCCGGCAGGCTGGTGCCGAGTGCGACGATGGTCAGGCCGATTATCAGGTCGCTGATGCCCAGATCCTTGGCAATCTGGACGGCCGACCATACCAACAGGCGCGAGCTGAGCAATAAACCGATCAATCCGATGCTGAACCACAGCAGGGCCATGCTTGTGGGGATAGGTTGCGGCACTTCTTTTTCGATTTCTGCGCTGAGGGGGTCGTGGCGGTGGCGGATGGCCGTATGCGTCAGCCAGGCCAGGAACACAAACAGGCCGACCACCATAATGACGCCGTCGATTCGGTTGAGGCCGCCGTACAGACTGAGCCCGTAACATCCCAGGCTTGTCAGTAAGAGGATAGGCAATTCGCGGCGCAGGGTTCGCGAATGGACCGCAATCGGCATGATGAGTGCCGTGCAGCCCAGAATCAGGCCGATATTGGCGATGTTGGAGCCCAATGCATTGCCGACAGCCAGGCCGGGGTTGCCTTGCCATGACGCGATGACGGATACGAGAATTTCCGGTGCCGAAGTACCGAATCCGACGATGGTCAGTCCGATTATCAGTGGTGGGACGCCCAGATTGCGCGCAATGGCCGCTGTTCCGAATACAAAACGGTCGGCGGAAAAAATGAGCAGAATCAGACCGGCGATCAGTCCGGCACAATAGATCAGCATCCGGAGGTGTTCATGTGATTATATAAAACCGAGCATTATGCCATGATTTGTGCTTTTGCGGGAATCTAGGAGGCTGTCCGGGAATCGGGTGCTGCGCCGCTGGGTGATTTTGCGTAAAATCTGCTATGGTACCCGGACCGAAGAGGGCCCCTGCGTGTTCGCCATTCTCGCCAGCGTGATTGAGGCGTGCCGGAAACGCCGACAGTCGTCTCGGCGATATTTGCAGGCGGTGACAGCCAATTGGCGCGCTGGTTTATCCGCTTTGCCGCTGCCAGCGGTAGTGGGATCTGAATAAGTACGTCAAATATAATGAAAAATCCTCTTTTCGTGTATGAGTAGCACGCAACAAAAAACACCTCCTGGACCTGAGAACAAGGCATGGTTCGGTTCGCTTGGTGAGATGCGCAAGAATCCGATGCAGTTTTTTACTTCGGTCGCAATAAACTATGGTGGGATTGCACGCATCCGTTTCGGACGCAACCAATATAGCTATCTTGTCTCAGAACCGGCGCTGATTCGTGAACTGCTGATTACCAATCGCACCAAATACATTAAGAACAACCGTTATCAGCTTCTGGCGGGCGTACTTGGTGATGGTTTGCTGCTCAGTGAAGGTGATTCATGGAGACGGCAGCGCCAAATCATTCAACCCGCATTTCGTCAGGAAGCGCTGTTATTGCAAGTCGAAAAGAGCAGTAAAACCGTAGCGACTTTTCTCGACCGTTTTGATGAATTGGTTAAAGATGGCGCGGCGTTTGATATCCACACCCAATTTGCGCGTTTGACGCAGCTTCTGGCCGGCCAATGGATCATGGGCCAACCCTTTGAAAAGCGTTCCAATGATATTGCTGATCTTTTTGAACTTGCAGTGAAAGCTTGGCCGCACGCACCAAAAAGTGTGTTGGCCGCCTATCGTATTCCCCCACTACGAAAGATAATTACGCTAAAGCGGGCAATCAAAGCGTTGGACCATTGTCTGTTTGAGATCATCAATGATTATCGCTCATCGCCGGAGGGTAATAATGGACTGATACCGATGCTGGTTAACGGACACCGTGAAATGACGGGTGGCGAATTGACCGACAAGGAGCTAAGGGATCAGTTAGTGACGCTGTTTATCGCAGCGCACGAAACATCGTCAAGTTCACTCTGCTGGGTGCATTATTTTCTCTCGTTATATCCAGAAGTTAGAGAGAGGGTCCAGCGAGAAGTTAAGGCTCAGCTTGCGGAAAGGCTCGTTGCGGCGGAGGACCTTCCGAAGTTAAGCTATCTGGAGCAAGTTATCCAGGAATCGCTTCGAATCTATTCGCCTATTCACTCCTTGTCACGCGTTGCGATTGAAGATAATACGGTTGGTGGCTATCTGATTCCGAAGGGTTCGACCGTCATTGTTTCTCTCTATGCAACCCACCGTTTGCCGAAATACTGGGATAATCCAGAAGCATTTGATCCCGAACGATTTAGTAAAGAAAATTGCAGCAAGCGGCCATCGTCTGCATTTATACCGTTTGCAATCGGTCACCGTAATTGCATTGGCGGCATGCAGGCAATGATCCAGAGTAAAATAATAATTTCACAGATTGCACAGCGTTTTACGATCGATCTATTGCCGGGACATCCGGTCGTACCATCGCCGGGAACAACAATGTACCCGCGTTACGGAATGCAGGTGACCATACGTCACAAATAACGCTGAAAAGAATCGGGGGGCAGGCTTGCGTTAATGCATGTGGTTCGTCATGCATCAAAAACCATGGATACGACGGCCGTTTCGCTCCATCCCTTACTGGGTCGGTAAATACAGGTGATACCGATCTTCATCATCAAAGAAAATGCCCTGCCTGCCGTTTCGGCGTAGCATCACCATGATAGAGTCCGCCTAAAGCTGGCATCGCTATTATTGATTTAGGT
>DEII01000236.1:0-1481 GCA_002352385.1 Methylococcaceae bacterium UBA2778
TTGTGGAGGATACCGAGATCCAATGATCGACAGGGACTTCATGCGCAACCAACTACCAGGGATCTGGAGACAGTTATGATGTCAGAGGGCTCCAAGAACCAAAGAATCAATCTAAAAAAAGCGTTTCTTGACCCGGCGTCTGAATTCTCATCGCCTCGAGAATTATTGCATGAGGTAAATCTAACCAAAGAACAAAAGATCGAGATTCTTCGAAGATGGGAATATGATGCCTGTGAAGAGAGCGTCGCAGCCGACGAAGGCATGGGAGAGGTTGACGGCGTGCTACTGCAACAGATAGTCCTTACTCTTCAAATCCTTACTGGTGGCCTAAACCAGGACAGGTCGCCGCCTACCAAACAAGGTGGGCTTGACCGTTCATCACTGAAAACCAAGCGCTGATCCATCTTGGAACAATGGACAGTTGCCGTTTTATCCAATAGGAGGCGGTCATGGACGAGCATTTTCTCATTGCGTTTTCTGCGAGCGTATTGGCAGCGACAGTAACGACAATCGGAATTGTTGTGGTCCGACATTTTGGGGAATGGGGGCGGCGAAATACAACCTATTTTATCTGTTTTGCCGCCGGTGTTCTGATCTCGGTCTCCTTCCTTCACATCATTCCCAAAGCTTTTGACATGAATTCGCAGGCGCCTGCGTTCCTGCTCACCGGCTATCTGTTTATGCATTTCTTCAATCACTTTCTGACTGCCTATGTATGCGACCGGCCGACGACGACCGATTATGCTATAGGTCTCGTGCCGATGCTGGGAATTGGTTTTCACTCTTTCATCGACGGCGCGATCTACTCCATCACCTTCACCGTTAGCATCTTCACAGGCGTTCTGGCCGCCATCGGAATGGTGCTTCACGAGTTTCCCGAGGGGATCGTCACCTATTTGTTGTTGATTCGCGGCGGCTTCAGCGAGAAAACATCGCTTGTTTCGGCTTTTCTCGCCGCCGCATTAACGACACCGCTCGGTATGCTTGTTTCGTATCCGGTCGTTAACCGAATTGACGTGCCATTGCTCGGCGCCTCGCTTTCGCTCTCGGCCGGCGCGCTTGTCTATGTCGGTGCAACCCATCTTTTACCAGCAGCGGAAAATGAGCCGCGCAGATATTCATTGGTGGCTCTTGGAAGCGGAATAGTGGTAGCTATTGGTATCATACTGGGGCACCAATGAGCGAAGTCACCAGGAACGTTTATTCAGCTGTTATCCTGCTCTCCGGTCTTTCGTTCCTTACAACCTGGATTGGAGTGTCCCTTGCTATAAGGTTTAGAGATAGTAAGAGAGGTATTGCATTTGGTATTGGTTTTTCAGCCGGGATCATGATGCTGATCTCCTTTATAGAGCTGATCCCCGAGTCATTTAGTCTCGCAGGAATGTGGCCGACTTTAATCTCCTTTGCAGTCGGCATTTGCCTGATCTGGGCACTAAATCTTATAATACCGCACACTCATTTAATTGATGAATCGGGAGGAA
>DEII01000236.1:1560-9106 GCA_002352385.1 Methylococcaceae bacterium UBA2778
GGTCTCATGGTAGCCATTGCGATCGCTCTTCATAATATACCAGAAGAATTTGCAATGGCCGTTCCTGTCGTTCCATTACGCCGTCCTCTATTTCTGTATATATCAGCGCTTCTATCCGCCATGGCCGAGCCTGTAGGAGCCATTGTTGGTCTCATGGCTGTTGATGCCATTCCCGTCCTCAATCCTCTGTTCATGGCTTTTGCCGCCGGTGCCATGGTCTTCATTTCTCTCCACGAATTGTTTCCGATGGCTATCCGGTATGGAAATACTAAATTGTTTAGCACTGGAGCTTTTTGTGCTCTGATTGTGCATTGGTTATTGAATGCAGTTATCACATGATATTCATGTCAAGAAGTTCATGGAGAAACTATTCATAATCGGTTATCTCGATCACATCGTTTATTAATGAATCAATTCTGCCTCGCCATTCTGGTTGATCCATTGAAACAACTTAAGCAAGTGCCGTGCGGTGGATATTCTCGAGATCACCTGCCAGTTCAGCACGTATCAGAGCGGCAATCATTTGCGTGAAATCTTCGCGCTTGACCAGATCTGCCAATGTTAAGGCTGATGTTGGCAGTCCCAATGCCCTGGCCGCCCCGATCGCCTTTTTACCTGCAAAAGGGTAAAGTTCCTCCCAAATATCCTGCGCTTCGCGAAAGAAGATATCGACCCCAACATCTCCGATGCCCTTGAACGCCTTCAGTAGCTGGCGTTCAATTTTTGGATCATGCCCAGCTTTGGCTCGTAGCCGACGTAGATCCCCATCATAGTTATCAATCAGAAGACCCACTGTGTCGCCGAGAAGCCGCGCTGTGTTTTCATCAAAACGTGCATAGCCGGCCCGATTGAGTACCTCCACCCGCTCCTCCCAGCTGCTGTCAGCCATTTTATTGGCCGCAGTCCAGCCTTTGTCGATCAGTGCTGCTTCTGCCCGCATGGCCAAACAAGTCGATATCCGCGCACTCATCAACAATGACGCGCAAAGCCATTGGAACAATGGCGCGGGCTCATTTGATGATAACTCGATTCCCAGTTCAGCCGAGAACGTGCGTCCGTGACGATCAAGCAACAGGGCTACCAGTTTTTTCTGCTCTTCTTTTTCAATCATCAAATGGCTCCTTATCGGTCTTCAGTGCGTTTTGCTTGTACAAATCAATATGCTGCCAGTCGCCGACATGAGCCGTGCCGGTATTTCTTGTAAGCGATATGGCAGCGGCCACTTGTGTTGTTATGGGGCGACAATGAATGGATATGGTTTAGCGGCCCATATATTAGCAGGTCCTAACGATCCGCTTTACCCATAACTACCTCGGACAGAATGCCGTTCAATACTGCAAATAACAGAAAATATATGACCAGCGTTATTGTGAACGCTAATCCAAAAGCATGAAACATCAACGGCAGTAGGGGAAGTTTTATCGCCCGGCTGTAAAGGAATGCGGTAATAAGCGACCGGCGCATTCCTTTTTGCTTTAGATCTCCCAGGAGCACATACCAGGGATAGATCGGACCAACCGCCAATATACCGGCTGCAATGGTGATGAGCCAACCTTGCAAGCCGGTTTTTTCTCCAATATATCGCTGCATCCATTTGTGATCCGTTAACAGATTAAACAGCAATAAAAGAACAAGTACGGCACCGAACACAGGCAGAATTTTGGTTAGCATTACATAAAGGGATGACAGGGCTTTTACGGCGAGCTCAAAATCAATGATCGTGGCTACGACATAGAGAACCGCGACACCAGCGAGAAACAACCAGTTGTACCACGATTGCCAATCTTTTACGCCCTTTTCCAACGAAGGCATCTTTTCTGTTGCCTTTGCCTTCATCCAACAATTTCCATTGTCCATCCAGCCAAGTAGGCGATGGCTATTGACGAGAGGAAGCAAAGCGCGTTCCTGACAAGCGCGAACCGCTTGCCGAGTGCGGCGATTTCAGCTGGTAATTGTACCACGCCGACAGTCACCCAGCTTACCAGAAAGGCAGCAATAGTAGCAAAACCAACGCCTGCCTCCTTAAGCTCGCCTCCAATGATATAGCTCGTTATAGGATGTCCCACCGCCACACTGCCTGTCAGAGCGCCAAGCAAAGGCCCAAAAATGCTGCCCTTTGGCAGTGCTTCGGCAAGGACTTCAGGTGGTATTACTTCTGTAAACAAGCTGGCCAGAGCAAGTACACCAAGCAGGATTGGGAGGATATTGAGAAAAGGTATCAAGGTATGCCTGAAGGCATTTTTGAATCTGTTGTCCACAGTTTGCTTTATCATCTGGAGTTTCTCTTTGTGTTTGGTTTTTCCGCTCTAACGACGGCAAATAGCCCTTCACCGTGTCCGGGTTTTATTGGGTCAATCTGTTCAATAAAACTGGGAGCGCGAAACAGGGTCTGCCCCCAGCTAAATTCATTGAAACCCGACTTCTTCAAATACGCCTCCACTTCTTCAGCCGAAAAGAAGTGGGCATCGAGATAAAAGAATTTTTGCGCCTCTTGATCAAGATGTGCTCTTCCTAGCTTACTGCCGTAGTCGAGAAAGCCGATGATGATAGAGCCGCCATATTTCAGGATACGCCGTATCTCGCTCAACGTGGCCGTTAGGTCATCAACATAACAGATAGTTACCACGATCAGCACATAGTCGAAGGCTTCATCGGAAAACGGTAATTGCTCTGCTATTCCGGCGAGCACCTGGATCCCCTGTTTTTGTGCACGGACCAGCATCTTCATGGATGGGTCGAGGCCAATTTTTATCCCGAGTGGCCCGGCGAAGCGACCAGTACCCACGCCAATCTCCAATCCCTGACCTTGGTGGGGCAGAAAGGTACGAACTGCCAATAACTCCGATAAATAGGCGGCTTTATGCCGCTCAAACCAGTCATCATATTGCTTGGCACGTGTGTCAAAAGGGAATGTTTTTGGCACCCTGTTTGTCTCCTACAGATGATTAATAAATGTCCTCTTCTCCACTATTATACGGCATCGGATATTTTGAGGGCTCCCTAGAGCAGTTTCTACCCTGTTAGCCAAGATAATCCTCGGCAATGGTGAATAGGTTGATCTTGATCAAGCAATCCACTCGAGAGCGATGGTATCTCTTCAATGCAAATGGTTCCGCTCGGACAGGAAAATCACAGAAATCGAATTTCTTCGGCCTCTATATGGTCGTATTGCGTTCAACTTACTTTCGAAATCTGTCTGGATTGGCCTGCCCTCCAAGAAACACCGGCTCATTTAAAAGGAGATTCCGCATGTCCAATTTAGAGAACTTTTCTAAAGAGCTTAACGAACTAATTACGTCCCATATTAAAAAGGGAGCTGACCCTCAGGATATCGTTGACGAATTGACACGAGAAGCAAATTTGATATTTGCAGGTTATAATCTCGAGATCTATCTGGCCACTCGTAAAGGCAATTGAATGGCTTATAACATTTTCCGCCAGCAATCATGAGACTAACCGAGGTGTTTTTGATAGAGGATTATTCGATGTTCGAAGCCTTTAGAGTCCGGGATCTTGGACCATGATTTTACGATTCCAACGCCGAAGTTAAACTGCTACAAACCCGAGCAGGGCGAGTCGATCAGCTACTGATCAATCCAGATTCTTACTGCACGCGCTCTCTGAATGTATAGCTATTTCACTCATCTATGGCACCGGAACTCAGAACAAGCTGAAGTGGATTAAGGTACGGGGGACGAATTTATAGAACATGGATGGTGTGTCTCTCGCGATTGTTTTTAGTCCGCCTTGGGTCATTTTCTCCATTGATAGTGTACAGACAGTTTCGTCCGGACCACGCCCGGCAGCAGAGCATTCGCATTCAAGGTCCCGATTGGTTCGTCCACAACGTCTGGCGCAAGCTGGCGGCGTATATGTTGTGGCCTTGTCAAGCTTTACGATAACGACCTGACAACAAAGGTGACCGAGATTGGATAAGAGCGCCTCCTGCGTATGGTCGATTTCTGTTGCCGATCGTGGCTCGAGCTGGAGGGCGAAGGCATAGAGAATCTCTAATCAGGTTCGCTTTTCACAGAGAAACGCTTCAGTGTGCGCACGGTAACGCCCGATCATGGCATTCCCCGCCTCGCTTTCGCGTTGGATGAAAATGCGCATGTCGATATCTGAAAAAACCACTCGGAGGAATTCGACCTCGGCGCTGGTCAAAAACTTCCGTAAAATCTTGCGGCGTAGCGCAAGAGTCGCCTGCACTTCACCGCCTGCCTTATTGGCATGTCTGTCCCGCAGATGATTTCGTTGCCCTGTTGGTCTGACAGCCGCACAACCCTTTGCCAACCGCATTCGTCACGGAAAGCTTGCCGTCACTGCGTGATAATTTCTGAAGCCGGGAATTCATCGTGCGTATTGCACATTTAAATATTTTTACCTTGATTTCGATCAACACTGATCCGCTGCTGACCTCTTATAAATAGTGCAACCTTACTTAACGATGTATTTGTCGACCGATTTTTCCCGCACGCCACGAATTGGGGGAGAAGCGAATAGAGGTGCCTGCCCTACCTATCGTCCGTGGGGAGGAAACGCGTGGTGAGGAACCGAATTCCGGATTTGCGTCATGCAGTCCATGCTTCTCTAGCGGATTGCAACCGTGCTGAGCGTGGAGGAGATCGGCAATGTTTAAATCTACACGACCTAAAGACAAGACAGTTGCGGGCTCATCCAAAAAGGCTGCAACCCGATCGCCTGACCTACAAAGTCTCGCGCGCGAAGCAACGTGGTCTCTCAAACAACCCACTGGTGAACTATCGAAAAAAGCGCGCAAGATATTGCACTCGCTCCTGCCTCGTGATGTTGCGCTTGCACCCTTGAAGGCAGGCGAGCCGGGCGGCGAGGTCGTGGTCGACCGTCGGTCAGCGATCAAAATGTTGCGTCAGGCAGCGCAGACGGACAAGAGCGGCGAAGTGTTATGGGGCGATGGCGATAACGACCTCCTCGTCTATACAAGCAAGTTAGGCCTGAAGCTCGACGCGGGTTTCATAACCGTCCTGATTCCTGTTGCCTGCGATCAGGTGCCTGATGCGATCGTGGAAGTCACATTCGCGGTCGGGGAAAAAGTCAATCCGGCAGGGCTGATCGTTGCAACAGAAACACGTCCGCGTGGCCCTGCCGTGGTGGTTGACGTGTGGGGCCAGGCACTTACGGCTTTGGCCTGGCACGGGTTGCTGAGGACCATCACCGTGTTGGCCCATGAATCAGGCATCGATGAAGACGGTGCCGGGCTAATTCCTGTAGCAATCTTAGCGGAACCAGATCAGCTTCATGTGCAGACGATGGCGCGGCACAGTTTTGACCGGGTGCCGCCATGACCCAGCCAACTTTAGACCTCGGCGATATTGCAAAACTCGCTGTTGCGCTCGGAATAACGAATGCGGATGGCAACCCAAACGGTAAATGGTTCCAGAAACCATTTGATTATCTGAAAGAGATTTTCTCCAACGACGAGCAGCGTTCGGCTCTGCTCAACCTTATCAACCAGCTTCTGAACGTGGGCTCTGAATGTTCACAAGCTGACGCGCCACCCGGAGACGAATGGTTTGAGATTTTACGAGCTCAGGCTGAAGGGATAGCGCTTAACCTCGTCATCGAAGCCGACCAGGGCGACAAGGTCCATATAGGCCTGGGCGTCGTGGCGGAAAGCGACGACCCAGCCTCGACTACAAAGCTACACCTGCCGCTTTTCCAGGTGCCGAAAGCCGGGAGCGTAGAGCATGCCGAGGAACTGTTTCTACTTGGCAAGGAAAATGGCCAGATTGTTTTCTCTACGAATATCGACATCGCCCCATAACACATCGCCGGCCTGGTCGGCCGGCCGATCGCGGTCGTAAGCGCACAATTGAGGCTCGAACTCGTGGCGGATATGGACGAGTTTGACCGCTCCAATCCCGCTGCGGTTGCGAAGAGGTCTGCCGCATTTGAAAAGCTGGCGCAAAAGCATTCGATCGCAGTGAGGCTCGGCGAGATTACCCGTATGGATGACGGGCTGATCGGCTTCTTCATAGGCAACAACTTCAGCCACCTGCATGTGGTTGACAAGGTTGTCCGCGATAGCGCGCTCGAAGGTGGTCGCAGGCGCGGCCATCTGGGGCCCTATGGTTCCGCGCAGGCGATGCCGGCATCCGATCCCATAACCCACGATTACATCCGCGCGGGGGATGAGCTGCGGCTGCGGCCCTTCATCATCGGCGGCGGTTCCGAGCCAGCGGCAATCGCCGATGGCGATCTTGTGTCTCTCACACTATTGATGCATCCGGCGGGCAAGGTGCATCTTACCTCGGGCGTGCTGCCGCGCAAGTCAGCCAGCCTTGCCAGGGACTGGATTGACCCTGGTCTGTCGGTCATGGCGCCGTCGGCTTTTGTGGGCCCCGTGCTGATCGAGCCAGACAAGGTACGGCTGCCCAAGATCTCGGTCTTTCCGAAAGATCAGACATGGACCCGGCGTGACAGCCCCTATAGCTGGCAGGACGATCCCATATTGGCCGCCACGCAGACCGCGCTTCTTCCCGACTTTCCCGCCGAAATCCAGGAGGGATACATTCGCATCGTACCGCACGACTCTCCCGGTGAAGATGAAGACAACATTATTTCGTGATGCCTGCTGGCGAAATGGCTCCTTCTTCCGGAGTTCAGAGTTAATTGGTCAGTAGAACTCACTGGCCATCAAGGCGAGCGAATTGTCAAAAAATATTCAATGCCTTTTATGCGCACTCAAAGCACACCCTTGCACGCACGACTTTTGCCCGCATCTGGCAAGTCACTCGAAGCAAAACTAGATGTTTCTTGGCCGTACAGAAAACCAGCCGATATCTGTCCGCCTTGGCCCAACACGAGCCCCGCCATCAGCTCCCTCGCCAGGTCTGCTCCTAAGGGCATGGTAGATAATTAGTCAATTTACGTCCGGTCCTACCCGATCAGCAGCCTTGATGCTCCGGGCGCTCGATTGACGGCCTCGTGCCAGAAAGAGACCAACCTATCTTAGTTAATCTGCCGACTGGCGCATTTTCTGCAATATTTTCTTGTAAAAGACCTTTGCTTTTCATTTGCAGGAAAATGGTCCGACTGGACGTTCTCTGATCGAGAAAGTGACAATGTCCTATAAGTTACAGTTAAAAACCTGAACCTATAACCATCGTCTATAATATCAATAACTACCTTTAGAATTAAGGCGGACCATTTCATAAAACCGGACGCATTAGCTGGAGAGCCTTATGGATAAACAGATAAAGAGCTGGATGGAGAAGCAACACGTGCCGGGGCTCGCGACCTGTATCGTGAGAGGAAACAAAATTGTCTGGTCCAACGGTTACGGAATGGCAAATATAGCCAAGAATATTCCGTTCACCCCGGATCAAAGCCTGTTCCAAATCGCCTCCATCTCCAAGACCATCACTGCTGTCGCCATCATGCAATTGCGTGACAACGGATTGCTGCACCTTGATGAAGATGTAAACAAGTTTTTAAAATTCCCCGTACGCAACCCTAAACATCCTGATGAGCCGATCACTTTTAGACATCTGCTCACACATACGTC
>DEII01000001.1 GCA_002352385.1 Methylococcaceae bacterium UBA2778
TGCGCGGGAGGCGGGTTACGCCCAATATGGTAAACCCCTTTCTGAGCCGGAACAGCCAAAAGGTATTGTCGCCGTTACCGTAGCCGACAAGATGATTGATGAGTATGCTGGGTGCTACGTTGTCTTCGGCAATATGACACCTATAAATCGAAATGGCAATAGTCTTGAGATTGAGTTATGGGGAAACAAGCTTGACTTGATACCCATCAGTAATGATACTTTTGTATCGGAAGCAACTGCGTTTGGTTTTGTTTCTGTACCCTTGTTGAAATTTTCACTTCAATTCAAAACGGTGAAGGGCACGCAGGTTGCACTATTACATGGCCTCCCCGCACCATTTGCCTTTCAAAAAGTACCTGAATATACTATCTCGGAAGCATGGAAAAACCGTCTTGGTCTCTATCAGACTAATACGCTCGATGAGCTATTTGAAATTGGCAAAGTACAACTTGACATCGATGATGGTATATTATTGTTTAATGTGAACCTTCAAGGCAAATCAGCTGATTCAGACACTGAAATAAAAATCGCACTTAATCCGATTTCAGATACCGAGGCGGTTGTGATAGGACTAGCAGATGGTGAGGGTGGTACGGTAAGAGTGATAAAAACCGGAGAATCTGAAGATATCTATTATTCTGGATTTATGTTTTCCCCTGTTGTTAAGAATAAATCGATCAGTATGCATTAGTGAGTAATCCTCCTCTGTTCATTGATAACCCATGATTTAGGAAAAGGAATTATAAGTCAAAAGTAAATATTCAGACCCCTAGCCGGAGATCATGAGGTCGCGCACGAAAAAGGTCTTGTAACCATCTGAAGAAGCGGCGTAATATGTGGCCCATGGAATTGAGCAGTCAGGACGTGAGCCAACTGGACGAAGAGCAGCTTCTGAGTTTATCAGAAGCGGAGCTGCGCCGTCTGTCAATCAAGCTGCTCAATGATCTGAAAGAAGCGCGTGAGCGCCTGGAGCAGAATTCCCGCAACAGTTCGCGCCCTCCGAGTTCCGAAGCGCCCTGGGAAAAAGCCCCGGAGCAAAGCGATGATCAGGATGCGCCGGAAGAGCCGCAGGACGCAGGCGATGCTGAAAAGGAACAACCAAAGCCCATCTAGTGAATGGACGGATGAACAGTCACCCGGGCTGAGAGTCACGAACACCAGGCACACTTACTACGAAATCCCCTGTGCGTGTGGACACGTCACACGCCGGCAGCCGCATCGGCCTGAGGCCGATGCGGCTGGCTCATGAGTGATGGTTATCAGGTTTATCGGAAATATCCGAACCGCCTGCGTTGCTGGGCACATCTGATCCGCAAGGCGAAAGGCCTGGAAAAGAGCCTGGATCAACAGGCGCAGCAGTTCGGGAAGGAGACATTGGCGCTGCTTGGCAGCCTCATCACCGCCGTTCGTCGTGCACGCGAACACCCGCCCGACACGCCGCTGACCAAAACCCATCAAGCAGAGTTGATCGCCTACCGCCAACACTGTGAGCGCTTGACGCCGGCACAAAGATGCGATGGGGACCCTGCCAGTAGTTTCTCAATAACCTGAGGCGCCGCATGAATTAAAGCATGAAGCGGCTTATTGAGAAGTTACCCCTGCCGGCTCCACCCGGTTGATATCGCACAACTCTGCCGGGAAATGCACTTGCAAGCCGGTGTAATAAATTACATAATGGCTCAGACATTGAGGGACCGGGCAAGCCAATGATTCGCCTTCCCGCCCGATTGTTGATCCCTGTCGACAGCACAGACCTTAACCGATGGAACAACCCCAAGACTACCCGCTGCTGAGCGGCATCGACTCACCGGATGATCTGCGTCGTCTTCCCGACGATCAGCTGGCCCCCCTAGCAGAAGAGCTGCGGCGTTTCCTGCTCGACAGCGTCAGTCAATCCGGAGGCCATTTGGCGGCCGGGCTCGGTACCGTAGAACTTACTATTGCGCTGCATTATGTGTTCGACAGCCCCAAGGACCGGCTGGTGTGGGATGTCGGCCATCAGGCTTATCCCCACAAGATTCTCACCGGGCGGCGCGACCGAATGCACACGATCCGCAAGCTGGATGGAGTGTCGGCTTTTCCAAACCGCAGCGAAAGCCCGTACGACAGTTTCGGTGTCGGCCACTCGAGTACGTCGATCAGTGCCGCGTTGGGCATGGCGATTGCCGCCTCGCTGGATCAACGGGGGCAGCAGATGGTCGCGATTATCGGGGACGGCGGCATAACCGGAGGCATGGCGTTCGAAGCGCTGAACCATGCCGGCACCCTCGATGCCAATATCCTTGTCGTGCTGAACGATAACGAGATGTCAATCTCGCCGAATGTCGGGGCGCTGAACAATTATCTTGCCAGAATCCTCTCCAGCAAGTTTTATTCGAATATCAAAGAGGAGAGCCGCAAGGTGCTCAGCCGGATGCCCACTGTTTGGGAACTGGCACGCCGCACCGAGGAACACATGAAAGGGATGGTCGCTCCCGGAACGCTTTTCGAAGAACTGGGTTTCAATTACATTGGCCCGATCGACGGGCACGATATTCCCACTCTGGTGGCCACCCTCCACAATTTGCGTGATATCAAAGGACCGCGCTTTCTGCATGTGGTCACCAAAAAAGGCAAAGGCTATCAGCCGGCCGAAAACGATCCGATCACCTACCACGGCGTCTCGTCCTTTGATCCCGAACTGGACCATATGCCGAAATCCAAAGCCACTCAGCCCACATACACACAGGTGTTCGGGCAGTGGCTGTGCGATATGGCGGCAAAAGACCCGCGCCTGCTCGGTCTGACCCCGGCGATGCGTGAAGGCTCCGGTCTGGTCGAGTTCTCGAAGCGGTTCCCCGATCGCTATTTCGATGTAGCCATTGCCGAACAGCACTGTGTGACGCTGGCGGCCGGCATGGCATGTGAAGGCTATAAACCGGTCGTGGCCATCTATTCCACCTTTCTGCAGCGAGGTTACGATCAGCTGGTGCACGACGTCGCTCTGCAAAACCTGCCGGTACTGTTCGCCATCGACCGCGCCGGCCTGGTGGGGCCGGATGGCCCGACGCATGCCGGCAGCTTCGACTTCAGCTATATGCGCTGTCTTCCAAACGTGTTGATCATGGCGCCCGCCGATGAAAACGAGTGTCGGCAGATGCTGTACACCGGGTTTCAACACGATGGGCCGGCATCGGTGCGTTATCCCCGCGGTCAGGGGCCCGGTGTGCCGGTCAAATCGGCCATGACAGCAATTCCTATCGGTCAGGCCGAGGTCCGGCGGAAAGGAACGCGCATTGCGATGCTGGCATTCGGCTGCATGCTGGCCCCGGCATTGGAAGCGGGCGAATCATTCGATGCGACAGTGGTCAACATGCGCTTCGTCAAACCGCTGGATGAAAAGCTTCTGCTGGAGCTGGTCGAGCAACATGATCTCTTTGTCACCATCGAAGACAACAGCATCGCCGGCGGCGCGGGCAGCGCGGTCAATGAGTGCCTGCAGCGTCACGAAGTGGTAATGCCGATACTCAACCTGGGCCTGCCAGACCGATTCATCGAACAGGGCAGCCGGGAACAATGCCTTGCAGATGCCGGCATGGATGCCACCGGCATCTGCCGACGCATCAACGCATGGGTCAAACGGTATCCGACACAGAATAGTCGTTTGATTTCCTGAGAACGATCAATGGAACGGCTTAGGGCAAAAATCCGCAATATTCCGAACTTTCCCAAACCTGGCATCCTGTTCAAGGATATCACACCTCTGGTCAGCGATGCAGCAGCCTTGCGACTGGCTGTCCATCAACTGTTGCATCCCTACCTCGGCCTCGATATCAGCGCCGTTGCCGGTATGGAAGCCAGAGGGTTCATTTTCGGCTCGTTGGTCGCATGGGAACTGGATGTCGGTTTCGTGCCGCTGCGCAAACCGGGAAAATTGCCGTACGACGTAGAACGCGTTTCCTACGATCTGGAGTATGGGTCTGCTTCACTCGAGGCGCATATCGATGCGCTCGGCGTCGGTGACCGGGTGCTGCTCATCGATGATTTGCTCGCAACCGGCGGCACGGCCAAAGCCAGCTGCGAGTTGATTGAGAACCTTGGTGCGGAGATCGTCGGCTGCGCTTTTGTCATCGAGCTGGAAGCCTTGGGCGGCAGAGAACGACTCGCCGATTATGATGTGCATGCCTTGCTGCGCTATTAACAGCAAGGCTTAAGCCCCCTCTCCCTCCCTCTAGTCGGCCATTTCAACGCGGATCACAGTACCGATGGTCGACGGAGCTTGGCCTTTGTCCTGCTCGTATTCAGGTTTTGGTTCGGAGACCATTGCACCCTCGGTACGCGGCCCTCTGATCGAAGTGTACAGCGCCTTCAGCGGGTGCTTGAGCATATCTTCCACCGCTGTCGGCTCATAACCGCAGTGTGCCATACAGTTGGCGCACTTGGGAGTTTTCGACGTACCGTATCGGTCCCAGGGCGTCTCCTCCATCAATGCCTTGAAACTGGAGGCATAACCTTCATCGCTCAACAGATAACACGGCTTTTGCCAGCCGAATACATTGCGCGTCGGGTTGCCCCACGGCGTACATTGATAGCTCTGGTTGCCCGCCAGAAAATCCAGGTACAGACTCGAGTGATTCAGCCGCCACTTGCGGCCTTTACCTCGCTTGAATATTCCGCGAAACAACTCTTTGGTCTCCCGCCCTTTAATGAAGATACCCTGTTGCGGCGCACGTTCATAGCTGAACCCGGGCGAGATCGTTGCAGCTTCGACACCGAGTTCCGTCACAAAATCGAGAAACCTGGCCGCTTCTTCGGCCGTCTCGCCCTGAAAAAGTGTGCAATTGATGGTCACGCGAAAGCCCTTGCTCAAAGCGATCTTGATCGCTTCCACGGCCCGGTCGAAGACACCTTCCTGACAGACGGAAGCATCATGGCGCTCCCGCTCTCCGTCCAAGTGAACAGAAAAGGTCAAATAAGGTGATGGTGTATAGTCATCGATGCGCTTTTTCAGCAGCAGCGCATTGGTGCATAGATAAACGAACTTTTTTCTCTGAACGATCCCTTCGACAATCTGCGGCATCTCCTTGTGAATCAACGGCTCCCCACCGGGAATCGATACAATCGGAGCGCCGCACTCATCGACGGCTGCAAGGCATTCATCGACGTTCATCCGGCGATCCAGAATCTCATCAGGATGATCGATCTTGCCACAGCCGGCGCACGCCAGATTACAACGGAACAGGGGCTCCAGCATGAGCACCAAAGGGTATCGCTTGACGCCCTTGATGCGTTGTTTCAGAAGATACTTCCCCACACTGATCTGTTGACGTATCGGTACACTCATAATTGTACTCCCATTGATCCTTAGAGCATGTCACGAAATAAGTATCGCATCTTGCTTGTCTTTTTGCCCGTCTTCTGCGTTGCGGCAATGGTTACATAACTTGGCTATGCGCCCATCGCCGCGCCTTGAAGACGAACAAAAATCCGGCGCAATCTGCAACACTTATTTCGTTCTATGCCCTTATCGATTGATTGCAGGTTGATTTTGGGCTTTCATCTTCTGCAGCAAAGAGACCGGAAGCCGAAAGGTCACACCCTCCGGTTCGGCATCCATCTCGACGACCCGGGCCACTCCGATTCGCTTCAATCCATCCAACACTTCCTGGACCAAAACATCCGGTGTGGAGGCGCCGGCCGTAATACCCACCCGTTCTTTGCCGGTGAACCACGATTCATCCAGTTCGGCGGCGTTTTGAACAAGGTAAGCATCGATCCCCACATGTTCGCCGACTTCCCTCAGCCGGTTCGAATTGGAGCTGTTTCTGGCGCCGACGACAATCAGCAAATCCACTTGGGGCGCCAGTTCGCGCACTGCCGTCTGCCGATTCTGGGTCGCGTAGCAGATGTCGTTCTTGCGCGGTTCGATGATTTTCGGAAACCGTTTTTTAAGCGCTTCTACGATCGTCGCGGTATCATCGACCGATAAAGTGGTCTGTGTTACATAGGTCAGGTCCTCGGGGTTTCTGACCTGCAAAGAGTCCACATCCGCGACCTCCTGTACCAAATAGATGGCTCCCCCGAAACTTCGGCCGTAATGCCCCAATGTACCATTGACCTCGGGATGGCCGGCGTGGCCGATCAGAATGACTTCGCGTCCCTCACGCGCATGACGGATGACCTCCAGATGAACACGGGTCACCAGTGGGCAGGTTGCATTGATCACCTCGAGCCTTCGATCTTCCGCTTTCCTGATCATCGCATCGGAAACGCCGTGGGCGCTGAAAATGGTTACCGCGTCATCAGGCACTTCGTCGAGCGTTTCGACAAAGACCGCTCCCCTTGAGCGCAGATCCTCCACGACGCGTTGGTTATGCACGATCTCATGCACCACATAAACGGGCGCCCCATAAATTTCAAGAGCCGATTCAACGATCTCAATCGCCCGGACGACGCCGGCACAAAACCCTCGCGGCTGCGTTAGTATTACATCCATACTCAAGCCTGCTGTTTCGTTAAATAATCACTATTAACAGAGCATTTTACCTGGTTTTTCGCCTTTTGCCAGCGCTTTCCGGTTCATACCTCGATCAAACCGCACAAAATATTCATTTTTTGGATAAAAACAACAGCAAACCGGTCTATCTCTCTTTGTGAAACGGCTCAATCGTCACATCAACTCTTGACTGAATTATAAAAACCTATAAAATTCATTGCAATATTTAATTTTTTGGCGGCTGCAAGGCGTGCATTTATGGCCGAGCAACTGCATCCAGATTGTTGTATTTTACCAAGTTGCAACAGAATTGGTCGCGGATTGCTTCATCGCCCGGTTGAAAAACCACCGCACCCATGCCCTTTTGCCGTGACTTGACAGGTGGTCGAACGCAGAGCAAGGAGTGATCCAAATTTTCAGCGTGTGCTTTTGAAACTTCACGCTTACGAGGGAATCGCTGTTACGATTCAACAACCTAACTTACCAAAGAACATATGGCATTTTCCTTGAGGATGAACGGAGTCCAATCGACCGCTGATCGTACAGTGACAGCGCAAGAAATAACCGACGACAACCTGCAGGCTCACTTGCTGGACGGCGTGTCGCGCAGCTTTGCCCTGACCATCCCGCAGCTCCCGAATCCACTGTGGCATATCGTATCGAACGCCTACCTGCTCTGCCGTATTGTCGATACGATCGAAGATGAAGTCGCTCTGACCCCGGAGCAGAAGCGCGCATTCTGCCACGAATTTATCGACGTGGTCAAAAACGGCGCCGATGCCATATCGTTTGCCCGACGGCTCGCCCCTTTGTTGTCGGCGCGGACAATACCCGAAGAACACGAACTCATCAGAAACGTTCCCAGGGTAATCGAAATCACCCGGCGAGCCGATCCGATCCAGCAGGAGGCCCTGACCGTCTGCGTGGAAACAATGGCCGAAGGGATGCCCAAGTTTCAGGCGCAAAATTTGAGGCATGGACTTGCTGCATTGAGCGACTTGGACGAGTATTGCTATTACGTTGCCGGCTGCGTCGGAGAGATGCTGACCAAGTTGTTCTGTCATTATTCGCCCGACATCGCCAAGAACGAAGATGAGTTGATCAAACACGCAGTCTCGTTCGGTCAGGGGCTGCAGATGACCAATATATTGAAGGACATTTGGGACGACTATGACCGCGGGGTCTGCTGGCTGCCTCGAGAGATCTTTGCCGAAAGAGGGTTTGATCTACACGAGCTGAAACCCGGCCAAAACAGCCCCCAGTTCCGCGAAGGTCTTGCAGAACTGGTCAGCATTGCATACCAGCATTTGAGCAATGCGTTGCGCTACACATTGCTGATTCCTAAAGAGGAGATCGGCATACGCTATTTTTGCCTGTGGGCCATCGGCATGGCGGTCTTCACGTTAAGGAAGATCAACAACAATCTGAATTTCAGTCAGTCGAATCGAGTCAAGATTTCCCGCCGCAGCGTCAAGGCAACGATCCTTGCGACGCGTTTGGCGGGGAAAAACAACACACTGTTAACGCTGCTTTTTCGTGTCGCAGGACGGGGGCTTCCACGGACGAAACAGCAAGCGTAGCAAAAACAAATAATACATTAATCTAAAGAGCGTAGCATCACGCTAAGGGAGCGCATATGTTAGAAGAATCAGCAGGCACTTATGTCCAGAATACTGCTGTCGATTGGGGTTTTCTTCAAACCAGCGACGCACCCGGAGTCCGTTTGGACCGAGCCATCGATGAAGCACAAACGGCGTTACTCCAACTGCAGCATGATAAAGGCTATTGGGTCTTCGAACTGGAGGCGGATTGCACCATTCCGGCAGAATACATCCTGATGATGCATTTTACCGGCGACGTGGATGAAGTTCTGCAGGCCAGAATCGCAAACTATCTCCGGCCTCGTCAAAATCGCGACGGAAGTCATCCTCTCTACACGGGCGGACCGGGTGATGTCAGCTGTACCACCAAGGTTTATTATGCCTTGAAATCGGCCGGCGACAGTCCGCAACAGCCCCACATGAAAAAAGCCCGTGAATTCATTCTCAGCGAAGGGGGAGCCGCCAAATGCAACGTATTCACCCGCATTGCCCTGGCCATGTTCGGGCAAGTGCCCTGGCGCGCCGTCCCTTATATTCCGGTCGAAATCATGCTGTTGCCACGCTGGTTTCCCTTCCATTTGGAGAAGGTCTCCTATTGGTCCCGCACGGTCATGGTTCCGCTGTTCATACTCTGTACGCTGAAAGCGCAGGCCAAGAACCCGAAGCAGATCGACATTCGGGAGCTGTTCATCACACCGCCCGAAGATGAACAGCACTACTTTCCAAAACGTACGTTGCTGAACAAGATCTTCCTCGGACTCGACAAGCTCGGCAGAACCATTGACCCGTTCATCCCCAACCGTGTACGCCAACACGCCCTTCAGAAAGCGCAGGACTGGTTCATCGAACGGTTGAACGGAGAGGACGGTCTGGGTGGCATCTTCCCGGCGATGGTCAGCGCCTATGAGGCCATGCTGCTGCTCGGCATGCCCAAAGATCATATCCATGTGAAAACCGCGAAAAAAGCGCTGGAGAAACTGCTGGTAATCAGAGAGCATGATGCCTACTGCCAGCCATGCCTGTCACCGGTATGGGATACGGGGCTCGCCGTTCTGGCGCTGCAGGAAGCGGATCCGGAGTATAACGATGAAGCGATCAAAAAGGGGCTGCACTGGCTGATCGGAAAACAGTTGGGCGATGAACCCGGCGACTGGCGTGTTCGTTGCCCATCCTATCAGGGCGGCGGCGGCTGGGCCTTCGAATTCGAGAACCCGCACTATCCGGATGTCGATGATTCGGCGGTCGTCGCCTTCGCGATAACGCAAACGGAAGGTGTCGAATTCGAGGCGTCAGCCCGGGAAGCGGCACGCTGGATCGATGTCATGCAGTCCGCCAACGGCGGTTTCGGTGCCTTCGACATCGACAATACCCATTATTATCTCAACGAAATCCCGTTTGCCGATCACGGCGCGCTGCTCGACCCGCCGACGGCCGATGTGAGCGCCCGCTGCGCCATGTTTCTCGCTAAAATGGTTGCCGAACAGCCCGAATATCGCGCCACGCTGGAGCGCTGCATCGAATACTTGAGAAACGAGCAGGAGGCCGACGGCTCCTGGTTCGGGCGCTGGGGCACCAATTACATCTATGGCACCTGGTCGGTACTCGTTGCCATGGAGCAGGCGGGTATTCCAGCCGATGATCCGATAATTCGCAAAGGCGTCGGATGGCTCAAAAGCAAACAGCGCCATGACGGCGGTTGGGGTGAGGACAATTGGAGCTACTATGACGATGTCAGCCGTGGAGAATTCCAGATCAGCACTTCGTTCCAAACAGCATGGGCGCTGCTTGGATTGATGGCGGCCGGTGAAGCCGACTCAGCGGAAGTCAAAGCAGGCATCGATTATCTGCTCGGAACACAGCAAACGGACGGAGTCTGGAATGACCCATGCTTCACCGCGCCAGGCTTTCCTCGTGTGTTTTTTCTGAAATACCACGGCTACGACAAATTTTTCCCGTTGTGGGCCCTGGCACGATACCGAAACCTGCAAGGATCACGGTGACTCGACTTGGCATCATTGCCGCACTACCTGCTGAACAACGAACACTGAGCACGCGTCGCATCGCCTGTGGAGGGTGGATTCGGCTAACAGACAACACACTTTTGGCACTGTCCGGCGCCGGGCCTGAACGCGCGGCGGCGGCAGGGCGCCGACTGATCGAAGAAGGCATTAACGCACTGCTCAGCTGGGGGTGCGCCGCAGGACTCGACAGCGCCCTCGCCCCCGGCGCTCTGGTCCTGCCGGAAACGCTCATCGCAGCCGATGGCCGGGCCCACAACGTCGACCCAACATGGCATCAGCGCTTGCATCGATGCCTCTCCGAGTGTTTGGTGGTTCATACCGGCAGCGTCGTCGAAAGCCGACACCTGGTCGTCGAGGCAACTGAAAAAGCAGCCCTGTTCGAGCGTTTCCGAGGCATCGCGTTGGATATGGAAAGCGTCGCCATCGCCCAACTCGCCGCGGGCAAAGGGATCCCCTTCGTCATCATTCGCACCATTGCCGATCCGGCAAACAGCAATTTGCCGCAATCGGTCGCTCGCGCGTTGGACAGCCGCGGCAACGTCGATCTGCGCAAGCTGTTTTCGTATACACTGGTGCATCCAGCGGAGTTCGGCCGTCTGCTTCAGCTGGGATGGCATTTTTGCGCTGCCCGGAGAACGCTGAAGCGTGTCGTCAAACAGACAGGTAGTGATTTTTTAGTACCGTCGTAGCAAATCAGTTATCCATCAATCAGCAAGACACTCATGTCCACACGCATCATCGACCTACTTGCGGAGCGAAAAGGCGAAAATTTTCGGCTGCACGAACACTATCTCAATCCACAAATGGTCAAGGTATTAAAAACCATTGGCTATGATCGGGTTTATACAAAAGCACAGGGACAGTATCTGTATGATCAGGATGGCGACAAATACCTCGATCTGCTGAGCGGGTTCGGGGTGTTTGCCGTCGGCCGCAATCACCCAACGGTCATTGACGCGCTGCAGGATGTCCTTAACGCACAACTGCCTGACCTGGTGCAGATGGACGTCTCCCTGTTGAGCGGCCTGTTGGCCGAAAAATTGCTGGCGACCACCCCTGATCGACTCGACAAGCTCTTTTTCTGCAACTCCGGGGCCGAAGCGGTGGAAGCCGCCATCAAGTTCAGTCGATATGCGACGCAACGATCCGATATCGTCCATTGTGAACACGCCTTTCACGGCCTGACGATGGGCGCCCTGTCGCTCAACGGCGAAATGATTTTTCGCGACGGTTTCGGTCCTCTGTTGCCCGGATGCCGCGCCATCCCCTTCAATGACCTGGAGGCTTTGGATGCCGCGCTGCGCAACCGGGATGTCGCCGCATTTATCGTGGAACCCATTCAGGGCAAAGGCGTCAATCTTCCCGACGACGACTACTTACCGGAGGCGGCTCGTTTGTGCGCTCGCTACGGAACGCTCTTCGTCGCCGACGAAGTACAGACGGGCATCGGGCGCACCGGCCGCTTCTGGGCGATCGATCATTGGAACGTGGAGCCCGATATGCTGCTCACGGCGAAGGCCCTGTCAGGAGGCTTCATCCCCGTCGGTGCGGTGGCCATGAAGCCCGCCATCATGGATAAAATGTTCAACCGCATGGATCGGGCGGTGGTCCACGGGTCGACCTTCGCCAAAAACAATATGGCTATGGCCGCGGGACTTGCGACATTAACCGTGATCGAGGAGGAAAAACTGCTCGACAATGCGGCCAGGCAGGGAGAAGCCATCCTGAGTGCGCTGCAATCGATGGTCGACCGATACGAATTCTTCCAACAGGTCAGAGGAAAAGGTCTCATGATCGCGCTGGAATTCGGCACGCCAAAGAGCCTGTCATTGAAAGCGGCATGGAACCTTCTGGAAACCGCAAACAAAGGTCTTTTCTGTCAGATGGTTACGATCCCTCTGTTCAGCCAGCATCGGATTCTCAGCCAAGTCGCGGGACACGGCATGAATGTCGTCAAACTGCTCCCTCCACTTGTTCTCACCGACAAAGACAGGGAGTGGCTGCTTCGCGGCTTCGACCATGTCATTGCAGATTGTCACAAAGTGCCGGGCTCCATATGGGACCTTGGAAAGACGTTGGCCGGCCACGCGTTGAAAGCGAAAAAATAGAGCAACGGTTAACGATTAAAAAACAGAGTAATGAGCAGAAAGATGTTAAAAAATACATTGCAACAGTTATTTTCTTTTCATTGTGATGATCGATATTTTTCCCGTTGGCCCACAAAGCGCCCGCAGCAGTGCATCCGAATCCTCTTACAATGCATCTGCCTGACTCTGCTGCTTGCATCATCCGGCCCCCTGTTCGCCCATGCGGTTGTGACAGAATCATCGCTGCGCGCACATCCCGTACAGCCTCGAACAAAAACATCGGTGCTTCTGACCTTCAACTCCGGCATTGAATTGGCCCTCTCCCAGGTTTTCCTTGTCAGCAAAGGCGACATCCACCAACCGGTGACAGTCAAGCAAGGCCGCAAGCCTGGGCAGATCATTGTCGAATTGCCATCGCTCGATCCGGGCGAATACGCGCTGCGTTACAAGGTGTTTGCAGCCGATGGGCATCTCACCGAGGATGTGATTCACTTTAGTGTCTCCGAACCCGAAGGAGACTGATATGGAAGGGATCACGGATTTTCTGGACGCCCTCCTCGGCGGGATCGACCTGACGTGCCTGGCCTTGGCGGTCGGCAGCGTTTTCTGGGGGCTGTTCATACTCAAACCGTGGCAACGCTACCGCAACGATGAGGCGGTCATCGTTCATCTCTGCGTCAAAATAATCTACCTGGGCGCTTTTACGCTGGCGGCGGTTCAACTGATAGAAGTTGCAGTCAAAGCATGGCTGATTGCAGAGACGTTGGGCCGATCGCCATTTCCCGCATTCGCCGACACCATCCAGTTTCAGGCGGGCCTGTTGCGCACCTTGTTCGCACTGATGCTGGGGCTTTTTGCGTGGGCCTCTTTGAAAAAGAATCCTCACTCCAGTGAGCATTGGACCATCGCCCTTTTTCTTATCGTACCGCTCGTAGTCAGCGGTGCGTGGCTGGTTCACGGTGCCGGACGCTTCGAGTACCGTGCTGCGCTCATGGCGCTGACCGTTCTGCATCAGCTCGGCGCCGCCATCTGGCTTGGCGCAATCGCTCAGCTGCTCGGCATCTGGCGACTGAAAACGCATAATCCGCTCATCGCCGATTTGTGGCCGCTGCTCCTTTCGCGATTCTCGGCGCTGGGAATTGCGGCCATTCTCTTGCTGCTCGCCAGCGGAATTCCACTGGCCTGGACCTACATCAACAGCTGGACCGGTTTGTTCGGCACCGGCTATGGGAACCTGCTGGTGGTGAAGCTATGGCTTTTTCTTATCGTCCTCGGCTTCGCCATGCTGAATTATCGGGCCGCCAAACGGTGCAGAGCGTTCGGCTTCTGTGCAGACGTCAACAGGCGTGTTCCTTACTATATCGAGGCGGAAACCTTCGTTTTGATCAGCATACTGTTCACTGCCGCCAGTTTGTCGTCGCAACCGCCTCCCGTCGATATTCCCGATCTGACCGCCTCCTGGTCCGAGGTGATCAACACCTTCACGCCCAGGATTCCCAGATTCACATCCCCAACCCACGATGCTCTGATCGCCGGGGAAGCCGCGCGTACCGCAATCGTCGCTCAAACGCCATCGATCGCAGCAACCGAATGGTCTGATTATAATCACAATATGGCGGGTATCTTTCTGTTTGTAATCAGCATCGTCGGCCTGATCTCATACAATAAGCACTATGCATGGGCCAAATCCTGGCCACTCGGCTTTGTCGCCCTCAGCATCTTTCTTTTTTTCCGCTCCGATGCCGAGACCTGGCCGATGGGACCGATCGGCTTCTGGGAGAGCACCTTCAGCAACGGCGAAATCCTGCAACATCGGCTGGCGACCCTGCTGGCATTTGCCCTGGGCGTCTTCGAGTACCGGGCCCGCCGCATAAAAAATCCAGACAGCCGCCTTCCATATGTCTTTCCGATCCTGGTTGCCTTCGGCGGCCTGATGCTGCTGACCCATTCGCATGTCGACTTCCAGGCCAAGACCGAGTTCCTGATCCAGATCGGCCACACGACAATGGGACTGTTCGCCATCGTCATGGCCTGCGGCCGCTGGCTCGAGTTGAGACTCGAGCCGCCCGTCGGAAGAGTGTCCGGCCTCATTTCGATTGCAGCCATGCTCACCATCAGCATCATCCTGATGTTTTATCGGGAGCCTTTGTATTGACCGTGTCAGTTCTTTTTCAGGCGCTCAAATTCCAACGCGTCGGGAAAAGGCATCTTGCAAAAATTAAATTACCAGCCTTGCTTGTCTATGGCTCCGTCTTCTGTGTTGCGCCAAAGGTTACATAGCCCACTATGCGCCCATTGGC
>DEII01000237.1 GCA_002352385.1 Methylococcaceae bacterium UBA2778
GACGGAACCATCAAGACGCTCTGGCTAAAAAGCGGTAGCCGTTCACTGGGTAAATTTAAAGATCTGTGGCGATTGTTACGTCCCGGCTTATTTGAGCCCTATAGTGCACCAGAGGTCAAGAATAATACTCTGAATCCAGAGTTCTATGGCCTTGATCCAGATGGGTGACCGGTGCGGATGATTTCATCCGACACCTGCGACGAGAAATAGCCATAATATCATCGGTGTCGAGTGGCTTAGAATAGTCTATGCTATATGCCGATGCGAATTTGTTTGCTGGACCATGTAGTGTTGTGTGTGACTGGCAAGTGGAGGTGCTTTTCGCCCGATCTGACATCGCAACCCGAACCGCCAAAACGTAAACGTCGTCATGGAAGCGAACGTTAATATTCTTTAAAACGCCGGCGTATATCTCGTCGTTGCGTTTTTTGCTCTTTTTTTCTTTGGGTCTCGCCATTCAAGATTCTCCGTGTTAATGCCGAGATGTGCTGATTCGTTCTTACCCGCGGAGATCTATCTGGCTTTGCGCCTGTCAAAGGACGGGAGCGCTTTATGCAGTAATGTATGAGGTGATCGGACAGAAATCAGCAGACGGCATAGCAGTGGATTCATTTTTTTGATGAAGCGAAGGCCTGAAGTCAAGAGAGGAGATCACCCATTGTGCTCGTAACCGTTCAGACCCCCCACTCAAAAATCGGCATTTTTCTTGAAAAACTGCCGTAAGTTATTGATAGTTTGTTCCGTAGTTGCAAAAACTGGCAAAATTCTAGAGGGGGTCTGAACGGTTACAGGATGTTTGGTGTGGCTTCGAACGGAGAGCTCTATCCTTGTTCGTTGCATACTGAACGGCTTTTCCCGACTGAAGCGGACACCTGGCCCACCAACTCTGAAACACATTCGCGAATGGACCGAGCGACTTGCCGAATTCGATGGCATTCTCGATCCGCAACCATTCCTCAAAGAAATCCCACATACCAAGGTCCGCCAGTTCGCCGCTGAAGCCGCCGCCCTTGAGAGCGGCGATCTGCGCGATATCTGCTTGCCCGGCAGACGCCACGCCTTGCTGCTCAGCTTCCTGCATCAGGTCCAATCCGATACCCGTGATCAGCTCGTCGAGATGTTCGTGCGGCGTATGCGGCGAGCCCAACATGTAGCCTCGGAGCGCCTGCACACCCTGCGGGAGAATCACCGGGAGATGGAAGAGACACTCATTGGAGTATTCGGTCAGGTGCTCCACCACGCCGCCGGCGACAGCGACAATACAGATCTAGGGCGAAGTATTCGTCAGGTACTTGCCGATCAGGGTGGTGTCGAGGTCTTGGATACCCAGTTTCAGGCGGTGACCGCCTATCATAACAACAATTACCTGCCGCTGCTGTGGCCAGTTCATGCCATCAATCGTGCCGTACTCTTCCGCTTGCTTGGCCTGTTGAGTATCGAATCCTCGACACAGGACAGACGACTGCTAGAAGCCTTCGAGCTTGTCCGTCAGTACCAACACAGTCGGCGGGATGCTCTCCCCACTTCTATTGACCCGGGATTCGCATCGCAACGCTGGCAGGCCTTTGTCCAAGAACGCGAGCACGGCGAGGGGGTTCTCAACCGACGCGCACTGGAGGTCTGCGTCTTCATCCACATCGCCGAAGCGCTTCAGAGTGGCGATCTCTTTGTGGTTGACTCGGGGGCCTATGCCGATTACCGCACCCAGTTGCTGCCCTGGCAGGAATGCCGCCAACGCCTTGCCGACTACAGCACCGCACTGGGGTTGCCGATCAACGGCCAGGATTTCGTTGCTGGCTTGCGCGAACGTCTGGCCCGGTTTGCTGAACAAGTGGACGCGGGCTTTCCGGACAACAGCGAACTGACCATCGATGCCGACGAGATACCACATCTGAAACGCCAAGCGGCACAACCTGTCCCCGATGGACTTTACGCCTTCGAGGAAGCCGTCCGCGGACGGATGCCGGAGCGGCATCTGCTCGATGTCCTCAAGCGCGCCCATCATTGGTCACCATTCACCCGCCATTTCGGGCCACTGTCCGGATCGGACACCAAGCTGACCGATGCCACCAAGCGGTATCTGTTCGCCGTGTTCGGCTATGGCTGCAACCTTGGGGCCAGCCAGACCGCCCGTCATGCCCCGCAGAGCGTCAATCGGCACACGATGCGTCGGATCAACGCCCAACATATCAATTTCGCCAAGCTTGAGGCCGCATTGCGGGACATCATCGGCGAGTATGCCCGCTTCGAGTTGCCGTATTTCTGGGGAAAACCCAACGTGGCCGTTGCCGATGGTACTCAGGTCGAATTGCGTGAGAATAATCTGCTTGCCGAGCGCCACATCCGTTACGGCAATTACGGCGGTATTGCCTACCACCATATCTCCGCAACCTACATTGCCTTGTTCAGCAACTTCATCACCTGCGGTGTTTGGGAGGCTGTCTACATCCTGGATGGGCTGCTGAAAAATCGCTCCGCCCTTGAAACCGATACCGTGCATGCCGATACACACGGGCAAAGTGAGCCGGTCTTTGGCCTGGCTTACCTCCTGGGAATCAAGCTTTTCCCTCGCATGCGCACTTGGAACGACGTCATCTTCTATCGGCCGGACAAGTCGGCCAGCTATCAGCACATCGACGCTCTGTTCTCCAAGACTATCGACTGGTCCTTGGTCGAGACCCACTGGCAAGACATGATGCAGGTGGTGCTCTCGATTCAGGCCGGCAAGGTGCTGCCCTCGATGCTGTTGCGCAAGCTCGGCAGCCATAACCGCCAGAACAAGCTCTATCGCGCGTTCCGGGAGCTCGGGCGCGTGGAACGCACGCTATTCTTGCTGCGCTACGTCTCCGAGGCGGATTTCCGCCATAACATCCGCGCCGAAACCACCAAGATCGAATCCTACAATGACTTCCTGGACTGGATCGGCTTCGGCGGACCGGTGATCAAAAGTGGCGATCCCGTGGAACAGCTCAAACAAGTCAAGTACATGGACTTGGTGGCAAACGCGGTTATGCTGCACAACGTGGCGGATCTTACCGAGTTATTGTCCGACATGGCTGCTGAGGGTCTGCCGGTTACAAAGGACCTAGTGTCGCGTCTCAGCCCCTACATGCGCGAGCACATCCGTCGTTTCGGACAGTACGTCCTGGATATGGACGATCAGCCTCCGCCGTTGGAGCCGAAACCGTTGCAGATCTCCCCATAAACTGCCGATGTGATAAAAATTTACACGTATCCCGAGCAGACC
>DEII01000144.1 GCA_002352385.1 Methylococcaceae bacterium UBA2778
AGGTGGTCGGACAGTCGGTGCCGGTGTGGTTTCCAAGATTATCGAGTAAACATAATGGGCAAAGAAAGGATACGGATTCGTCTTAAGTCATTTGATCACAAATTGATTGATCAATCGGCTGGTGAGATTGTCGAGACAGCGAAGCGAACGGGTGCTCAGGTGTTGGGCCCCATCCCGTTGCCGACCAAAAAAGAGCGGTATACCGTTCTTATTTCGCCGCATGTAAACAAAGATGCCAGGGATCAATATGAGCTGAGGACGCATAAGCGCCTGATGGACATCGTGGATCCAACCGAGAAAACAGTTGATGCTCTTATGAAGCTCGATTTGGCGGCTGGCGTTGACGTGCAGATTAAATTGGGCTAGAACGCATTTTTATAAGGAGTGGATTTCATGTCAATTGGTCTCGTTGGGCGCAAGTGTGGAATGACGCGCATCTTTACGGAAGAGGGTGCGTCGGTACCGGTGACAGTGATCCAGGTCGAACCGAATCGAGTAACCCAAGTCAAGACTCTGGAAGCGGATGGGTATCGGGCGATTCAGATAACGACTGGTACGCGCAAGACATCCAAAGTCAACAAGCCGAGCGCTGGACACTTCGCAAAAGCGGAAACGCCTGCCGGACGTGGACTATGGGAGTTTCGGCTGGAGCCGGGTGAAGGCGACGAGTTGACGCCCAATGCCGAGGTGAACATCGAACTCTTTACCGAAGGGCAATGGGTCGATGTGAAGGGAACCAGTATCGGTAAAGGATTTGCAGGAGGCGTCAAGCGCCACAACTTCAGGACGCAGGACATGACCCACGGCAACTCACTGTCGCATCGCGCGCTAGGGTCCATCGGCCAGTGCCAGACGCCGGGCCGTGTGTTCAAGGGCAAGAAAATGGCCGGGCAGTTGGGCTCGGTGAAGACAACGGTACAAAACCTGACGGTACAACGAATCGATAAAGCGCGGAATTTGCTATTGATCAAGGGAGCCGTTCCCGGTCCCAAGGGGGGCGATGTCGTGATCACCCCTGCTGTCAAAATGCGGAACAAAGGATAGCTCATGACTATACAAATTCCTGGTCTGTCCGGGCAGGGTTCTGCGGCGGTCGTCGATGTCGCCGAGTCGGTGTTCGGAAAAGATTATAACGAGGCCTTGATCCATCAGCTCGTGACCCGCCAGCTGGCTGGTGCCCGAGCCGGAACTACGGCACAGAAGAGTCGTTCCGACGTCAGCGGCGGCGGAAGCAAGCCGTGGCGGCAAAAGGGGACCGGTCGGGCCAGAGCCGGCACGACCAGAAGCCCGTTATGGCGGAGCGGCGGCGTAACCTTTGCGGCAAGGCCTCAATCCTACAAGCAAAAGTTGAACAAAAAGATGTATCGTGCGGGGATGCGCTCGATTCTTTCCGAGCTTTTGAGGCAGAGCCGGTTGTTTGTTGCTGATGACATCGTCCCGCAGGAGGCAAAGACAAAAGAGCTGGCGCAGCGCTTAAAGGAATGGCGCGATTCAAGGCTGCTGATCGTTGCGGCTGAAGCCGACCGCAACCTGACCCTCGCAGCCCGGAACCTGCGTGGTGTCGATGTATGCACTGCCGACACGCTCGACCCGGTTTCGCTTGTCGCTTCGGATATGGTGATCGTTACGCGCCAGGCAGTCAACAAAATTGAGGAACGATTAGGATGAACGAATACGATCTTGCCGGAATTCTGCTTGCTCCCCTGGTCTCGGAAAAAAGCGTGCTCATCGGTGAAAAAGAGAACCGTTATATCTTTAAGGTTCACAAGAGAGCCACCAAGTTACAGATCAAAAGAGCGGTTGAATCGATGCTGAATGTGGAGGTGGAGGCGGTACAGACCTTGAATCTCAAGGGCAAGAGCAAGCGTTTTGGCCGAACGATGGGCAAACGTCCCGACTGGAAAAAAGCCTACGTCAAACTGAAGCCGGGACACGAGATCGATTTTTCGTTGCTATAAACGACAGTACCTGACACCTATTTTTTCGATTGAACATTCATTAATGGTAAGCCGACATGGCGATTGTAAAAAGTAAGCCGACTTCAGCCGGTGCGCGTTTCGTAGTCAGAGTAAAATCCGAAGGGTTGCATAAGGGCAGTCCGCACGCGCCCCTGGTTGCAAGAAAAACCAAGACCGGTGGGCGCAACAACCAGGGTCGCATCACTCGTCGTCATGCCGGGGGCGGCCACAAAAAACGGTATCGTGTGATCGATTATAAGCGCGATAAAGCGGGGGTGCCCGGCGTCGTCGAGCGATTGGAGTACGACCCTAATCGCACCGCGCACATCGCCCTGATCCTCTACAAAGACGGTGATCGCAGGTACATCATCGCGCCAAGGGGAGTGGCGGCCGGAGCGGAGATTGTCTCGAGCACCGCTGCGCCGATCAAGCCCGGGAATTGTATGCCGATGAGAAATATCCCGGTCGGGACGCAGGTTCATTGCATCGAACTCAGGCCGGGGAAGGGGGCTCAAATGGCGCGGAGCGCTGGCGCAACGGCCCAAATTGTTGCAAAAGAAGGTGCTTATGCAACACTCAGGCTCCGTTCCGGAGAGATGAGGAAAGTGCATTCAGATTGCAAAGCGACGATCGGCGAGGTCTGTAATTCAGAGCACAATCTCATCTCGCTCGGCAAAGCAGGGGCTTCCCGCTGGCGCGGCAAGAGACCGACTGTTCGCGGTGTTGCCATGAATCCGGTGGATCATCCGCATGGCGGCGGGGAAGGTCGTACCTCAGGTGGCAGGCATCCGGTCTCTCCGTGGGGGCAGCCCACCAAAGGGTTTAAAACGCGAAAAAATAAACGAACTGACAGAATGATCGTCAGGCGTCGTAAGCAGAAATAACAGGTTAGAGGGGTTTTTTATCGTGCCACGCTCCATTAAAAAAGGTCCGTTTGTCGATCATCATCTGATGGGCAAGGTTGTCAAGGCCGCTGAAAGCAATGACCGGCGTCCGATTAAGACATGGTCCAGGCGTTCGATGGTCGTTCCGGATATGATCGGTTTAACGATTGCCATTCATAATGGTCGTCATCATGTCCCTGTTATGATCAGCGAAAATATGGTTGGCCACAAGCTCGGAGAATTTGCACCGACCCGCACATACAGAGGCCATTTGGCCGATAAAAAATCGAGATAAGGCGATTTGAATTATGGAAATTTCGGCAAAGTTAAACAATGCGTCCGTTTCGGCGCAGAAAAGCAGGCTCGTCGCAGACCAGATTCGTGGGTTGCCGGTCGAGCGGGCATTGAACCTGTTGCGTTTCAGCACCAAGAAGCCTGCCAAGATTATCAAGAAAGTTCTTGAATCAGCCATCGCCAACGCCGAACACAACGAAGGGGCGGACGTGGATGAATTGAAGGTATCCACGGTGTATGTGAATGAGGGGCCGACGCAAAAGCGGATCCGGGCCCGTGCGAAAGGGCGTGCCAATCGAATCCTGAAACGCTCGTGTCATATAACGGTTAGAGTTAGTGAATATCAATAAAGGCAGTTAACATGGGACAAAAGGTTCATCCAACAGGCATCCGCCTTGGCTTTATCAAGGATTGGACGTCAAGATGGTACGCAGACACGAAAGACTATCCGAAATTGCTTAATCAGGATTTGAAAGTTCGTGAGTACATCAAAAAAAGCTTATCTCATGCGTCGGTCAGTCGGATTCAGATCAACCGGCCCGCGAACAACGCGCAGATTACCATTCATACTGCCAGGCCGGGCATCGTGATCGGGAAAAAAGGAGAAGATATCAATGCATTGAGGCAGCAGATCTCTTCGATGATGCGAATACCCGTTCAACTCAATGTCGAAGAGATTCGTAAGCCCGAACTGGATGCGCAGCTTGTGGCGGAAGGAGTTGCCCAACAGTTGGAGAAACGGATCATGTTCCGTCGTGCCATGAAAAGGGCGGTGACTAATTCCATGCGTCTGGGGGCGGAAGGTATAAAGATTAACGTGGGTGGGAGGCTGAACGGCGCCGAAATTGCTCGCGCCGAATGGTACCGGGAGGGACGAGTTCCTTTGCACACGCTGCGAGCGGATATTGATTATGGCTTCGCAGAGGCTAATACAACGTATGGAGTGATTGGCGTCAAGGTGTGGATATTCAAAGGCGAGGTCTTCGATTATCAGGAGCAAGCCGGTGCCAGCAAGGACAGCCGTCGAAGCTAAATTAATCGCTAGGAACTGGACTCATGCTTCAACCAAAAAGAACAAAATTTCGTAAACAGCAGAAAGGCAGGAATACCGGCCTGGCTACTCGTGGTAATATTGTAAGTTTTGGCGAGTACGGGCTAAAGGCCACGACGCGTGGGCGACTTACGTCACGACAAATCGAGTCGGCGAGAAGAGCTATTACGCGACACGTCAAGCGTGGAGGTAAAATCTGGATCAGGGTCTTTCCTGACAAGCCAATCTCCAAGAAGCCGCTTGAGGTCAGAATGGGGAAAGGCAAAGGAAGTGTGGAATACTGGGTGGCACAAATCAAGCCCGGGGCCATGCTCTATGAAATACAAGGGGTTCCGGAGGAGTTGGCACGAGAAGCGTTCAAGCTCGCCGCGGCAAAGCTTCCTGTTAGAACCACTTTTGCATCCCGCGCGGTAATGTGATGAACGCACACGAGCTAAGAGAGAAACGTCAAGAAGAACTGGTTGCTTTGCTGTCTGAACTTGGGCGGGAGCAGTTTAACTTGCGTATGCAGGCAGGGTCTGGCCAGCTGTCGAAGCCTGATCAGGTTAAAAAGGTGCGCCGCGACATTGCGCGGGTAAAAACAGTACTCAGTGAAAAGGCGAGGGCAGCAGTATGAGTGAGACGCAAGAAAAAGTTCGAACCATAAGCGGGCGGGTGGCGAGCGATAAGATGGATAAGACCATAACGGTGCTCGTGGAACGGGTTGTTCGTCACCCGGTTTATGGGAAGTACATCAGGCGCTCATCGAAAGTGTTCGCTCACGATGAGAACAACGAGTGTCGAGAGGGCGACGTGGTGGCGATTGCGTCGTGCCGTCCTTTGTCAAAAAACAAAACCTGGACGTTTGTGGAAATTCTGGAAAAAGCGAACCGATAGATGGGTTCGTTGACTGGGGTTGTTGGAACCCTGCCTTACGGTTGGTTTGATTGATGAAGGGTTGGATGTCGCTCCTTACCTTGATCTAAAAACGTATTTAGGAAAATATCATGATACAGATGCAAACGAGCCTGGATGTCGCAGACAACAGTGGCGCACGAAAGGTGATGTGTATCAAGGTGCTCGGCGGCTCGCATCGGCGATACGCCGATATCGGGGACATCATTAAAGTCAGCGTGAAGGACGCGATTCCCAGAGGGAGAGTAAAAAAAGGGGAAGTCTATAACGCAGTGGTTGTCCGAACTAAAAAAGGGGTGCGAAGACCAGACGGATCATTGATCCGTTTCGACGGCAACGCGGCAGTCATCCTGAACCCTCAGATGCAGCCGATTGGAACACGTATCTTCGGGCCGGTGACGCGTGAGCTCCGGACCGAGCGGTTCATGAAGATTATTTCTCTTGCTCCGGAAGTGCTATAGGTTAGGGTGCAACCATGCTAAAGATTCGAAAAGGTGATGATGTGGTTATCCTGGCGGGGAAGGATAAAGGCAAGCAGGGCACTGTTCTGCGCCTGGTAAAGGACGACAGATTAATCGTGGAAGGAATCAATGTGGTTAAGAAACATCAAAAACCGCAACCAGCCACTGGAACGCCGGGAGGGATAGTAGAAAAGGAGATGCCGATTCATCTGTCTAATGTCGGGCTTTTCAATCCGGAAACAAAAAAAGCGGATCGAGTTGGTTTTCGTGCGTTGGAGGATGGAAGAAAGGTACGGTTTTTCAAATCAACCAACGAGGTGGTTGACATCTAAATTAGGTGGCAGATGGATCATGACGAGACTAGAAAAGGTTTACAAAGACGAGATCTTGCCCGAATTCGCCCGACGATATGGCTGCTCATCTGTCATGCAGGTCCCACGGATTAAGAAGATTAGTCTTAATATGGGAGTTGGCGATGCGGTTGCGGACAAGAAAGTTCTTCAGTTTGCTGTTGACGATATGGCTCGAGTCGCCGGTCAAAAGCCGATTATTACGCGCGCCCGCAAGTCGATAGCCGGCTTCAAGATCAGAGACGGCATGCCGATTGGCTGCAAAGTAACGCTCCGGCGCGACAGAATGTACGAGTTCCTGGACCGGTTAATTAATATCGCCATCCCCAGGATCCGAGACTTTCGCGGTCTAAGCAAAAAGTCATTCGATGGCCGCGGAAATTTTTCAATGGGTGTGCGCGAACAAATCATCTTTCCGGAAATCGATTATGACAAAATCGATACCATACGAGGCATGGATATAACGATCACCACGAACGCGCGTAACGATGACGACGCTCGCGCATTGCTCGAAATGTTTATGTTTCCATTTAAAAGTTAAGGAACACGATGGCCAAGAAATCGATGATCGCGCGCGAAAAGAAACGTGCGCAAGCTGTGAACAAGCATTCGGACCAGCGCAAGGCGTTGAAAGCAGTGATGCGCGACCCAAATGCCACGTTCGACGAAAAGGAGCAAGCGCAGATCAGACTGCAAAAGCTGCCCCGGGACGCCAGCCCCGTCCGGTTGCGTAACCGATGCAGTATCACGGGACGCCCGCACGGCTACTATCGAAAGTTCGGGTTGGCACGCAACAAGTTGCGTGAAGCAACGATGCGTGGCGATGTACCTGGTTTGGTCAAGGCGAGTTGGTAATTTGCAACAGCCTCGTGGAAGCTGAAACGAAACAACTTGGAGTATAGAAATGAGCATGACAGATCCAGTGTCGGATATGTTGACGCGCATCAGGAATGCGCAGTCCGCTGCCAAGGTCGAAGTACATATGCCCTCCTCGAAGCTGAAGGTTGCTATTGGGAAAGTACTCAAGGATGAAGGGTTTATCCAAGACTATACGGTTGCGAACGATGGCAATAAATCCTCGTTGACCGTGGTTCTAAAATATTATCAGGGTAAGCCCGTGATCGACCGGATCAAGCGGGTGAGTAGACCTGGATTGCGGATTTATAAATCAAAGGATGAACTGCCAGAGGTCCTCGGCGGCTTGGGTGTTGCTATCGTTTCGACATCAAAAGGCGTCATGACCGACCGCGCGGCCAGAGCGACCGGGCTCGGTGGCGAAGTGTTATGCACTGTTTCATGACAACTTAAAGCTAAGGCAAATCAATGTCAAGAATTGCAAATAGTCCAATTCCCATCCCCGGAAGTGTCACCATTTCACAGGATCGGGATTTCCTGACGGTCAAAGGTGGAAAAGGCCAGCTGGGTTGTCACATTCACAATCTGGTAGAGGTCAATGTCGAAGATGCGGTGATAACCGTAATAGCGAATGGCTCGAGCAAGCAGGCGCGTGCACTGGCCGGGACAACCCGGTCTCTGCTCAACAACATGGTCATAGGTGTTGCAGACGGCTTTGAAAAAAGGCTCACGCTTGTCGGCGTCGGTTATCGGGGGCAGGTCAAAGGAAAGATCCTCGATTTGACTCTGGGGTTTTCACACCCGGTCGAATACGATATACCAGAGGGGATCACGGTAGAAACTCCCAGCCAAACCGAGGTTGTGGTGAAGGGAATCGACAAGCAGAAGGTTGGGCAAGTGGCGGCAAAAATACGTTCGTTTCGTCCTCCGGAGCCGTACAAGGGAAAAGGCGTGCGATACATCGATGAGAATGTGGTCCGAAAAGAAGCGAAAAAGAAATAAGGTATTCAGTAATGGATAAAAAATCATCCCGCTTAAGGCGTGCGAGAAAAACGAGAGGCAGCATTCGGCGGCGGGGCCTCAATCGGCTCACGGTGCACCGAACCCCAAGGCATATCTATGCTCAGATCAACAGTGAAGATGGAAGTCGGACGCTCGTCAGTGCGTCAACGCTTCAGTCGACGATCGTTGCAGAGATTAAGAACACCGGGAACACCGATGCGGCGGCTGTGATCGGGAAAGCGATTGCTGAGAAGGCTATTGCGGCAGGCATCGAAAAGGTTGCATTTGATCGTTCAGGGTTCAAGTACCATGGGCGCATCAAAGCATTAGCCGATGCGGCGCGTAATGGTGGATTAAGATTTTAGAGGATAAATCATGGCTTATGGATCGTCGCAAAGTCCCTCGGACGGGCTGCAAGAAAAACTAGTATCGGTAAGGCGCGTTGCCAAGGTGGTCAAAGGTGGGCGGCAATTCGGCTTTACGGCTCTGACCGTAGTCGGAGATGGAGATGGTCGGGTCGGCTATGGGCTGAGTAAAGCCCGCGAAGTACCGATTGCGATTCAAAAATCCATGGAACAGGCGCGGAAAAATATGCGGAAGGTCTCGTTGAAAGACGAAACGCTTCAATATCCTGTGATGTCTTCTGTTGGTGCGGCTAAGGTCTACATGCAGCCCGCATCTCAGGGTACGGGTATCATTGCCGGAGGCGCGATGCGTGCAGTGTTTGAAGTGGTTGGCGTTCGGAACGTACTGGCGAAATGCATCGGCACCAATAACCCGATCAATGTTGTTCGCGCAACGATCGAAGGGCTCGCAACGATGACCGACGCTGAACAGGTCGCGGCCAAGCGCGGCAAAACCGTAGAAGAACTGCTCGGGGCGGTACGATGAGTGAGAAAAAGCTTAAGGTAACGATGGTTCGCAGCAAAATCGGTCGATTGGCTTCACATAAAGCCTGTTTGAACGGCCTTGGTCTGAAAAGGATAAATCAAACGGTAGAGGTTGTTGATACGCCCGCGAACCGGGGAATGATCGACAAGGTTTCGTACATGCTGTCAACCGAGGAAGCATAATCATGCACCTGAATACAATCAAGCCTGCTGCCGGTAGTAAGAAAAAGGCGAAAAGAGTTGGCCGGGGTATCGGCAGCACCTTGGGGAAGACCGGAGGCCGGGGGCACAAAGGACAGAAATCGCGCTCGGGCGGTTTCCATAAGACCGGCTTCGAAGGCGGGCAGATGCCGTTGCAGAGGCGTTTACCGAAGGTGGGGTTTGCGTCGAGAAAGAAAAAGTACACCGCCGAGGTCAGGCTGAATGAATTGTCCTCGCTGAACGCCGAGGTCATCGACCTGAAACTTTTGAAGCAGGCCAACATCATTCCGTCCTTTACTCAGGTGGCGAAAGTCATCGACTCGGGAACCTTGGAGAAAGCAGTGGTTCTCAAAGGGATACGTGTCACTTGCGGCGCAAAAAAGATCATTCAAGCGGCTGGCGGAAAAGTAGAGGCTTAAGTGAATAGACCTAACTCGTTAATGTCTGATCGATTCGGCAAGTTCACGGAACTGCGCCAGCGGCTGCTGTTTGTTCTGGGCGCACTGTTCGTTTTTCGTGTTGGTGCCCATATACCCGTGCCCGGAATCGATCCTAAGGCTTTGGCGTTGATGTTTGAACAGCAGGGCGGATCGATCCTCGACATGTTCAATATGTTTTCGGGCGGTGCGTTGAAGCGCCTTAGCTTGTTCGCTTTGGGAATCATGCCGTATATCTCCGCCTCGATCATCATGCAGCTTATGACGGTCGTCATACCGAAGCTGGAACAGCTCAAGAAAGAAGGAGAATCGGGGCGACGGAAAATTACCCAATACACCCGGTACGGTACTGTGGTGCTCGCGACTTTTCAATCGATCGGCGTCGGCGTGGCACTGCAGAATCAAACCGCCGGCGGACTGCCTGTCGTCATCAATCCAGGGATGCACTTTATCGTGATCACTGCGATAACGCTGGTGACAGGCACTGTCTTCCTGATGTGGCTCGGCGAGCAGGTGACTGAGCGGGGTATCGGGAACGGCATTTCAATTATCATTTTTGCCGGCATCACGGCCGGTTTGCCTTCAGCGATTGGTGGTACGCTCGAATTGGCCCGAACAGGTGAGATGAATGCCGCATTGATTATCGTCCTGTTTGCTTTGGCGATTGGGGTTACGGCTTTCGTGGTATATGTCGAGCGAGGTCAAAGGCGCATTCAGATCAATTATCCGAAAAGACAGCAGGGCAGGAAAATGTATGCCGGGCAGACGAGCTTTCTGCCCCTGAAACTGAATATGGCCGGCGTTATTCCGCCGATTTTTGCCTCCAGCATTATCTTATTTCCAGCAACTGTTGCTGGATGGTTCGGAAATGCTGAAGGTTTGGGATGGCTCCAGGATGTCGCGACAACGCTGTCGCCCGGGCAGCCGATCTATGTCATGTGCTATGCAGCAGCAATTATCTTTTTCTGCTTTTTCTATACGGCACTGGTTTTCAACTCCAAAGAAACGGCAGAGAATCTGAAAAAGTCCGGTGCGTTCATTCCGGGCATCAGACCAGGACGCCAGACGACTCAATACATCGACAAGGTCATGACCAGGCTGACGCTTGCCGGAGCGATTTATATCACGGCTGTTTGTTTGTTGCCTGAGTTTCTCATCGTTTATTGGAATGTCCCATTTTATTTTGGCGGCACCTCGCTGCTTATCATCGTGGTTGTCGTGATGGACTTTATCGCGCAGGTTCAGGCGCACTTAATGTCACATCAATACGAAGGGCTAATGAAAAAGGCCAATCTCAAAGGTAAAGGCAAGGCGCCGACAGGCGGCTTGGTTCGTTAATGAGCTAGAGCGAATATTATGAAAGTACGTGCGTCAGTGAAAAAAATTTGCCGGAATTGTAAAGTGGTCAAGAGAAAGGGCATTGTTCGCGTGATCTGTAAGGATGGAAGGCATAAGCAGCGACAAGGCTGAGTTTCCCATCCCAGCGCATTGCTGTCATGATATAATTAATCGTTTAACTAATAACACCGTATATTTGGGGAGTAGCTGAATGGCGCGTATTGCCGGAATCAATATACCTGATCAAAAGCACGCAGTCATTGCGTTGACAGCAATTTACGGCATTGGAAAATCCCATGCCAGGGGTATCTGTAGTGCAACGGGTATTGACCCGCAAACAAAAGTCAGGGACCTTACCGAAGCGCAGATCGACGAACTCAGAGCACAGGTTGCGAAGTTTTCGGTAGAGGGTGACCTCAGGCGAGGGGTTTCAATGAACATTAAACGGCTAATGGATTTAGGCTGCTACCGCGGCATCAGGCATCGCCGGGGTTTGCCCGTACGAGGGCAACGCAGTCGAACCAACGCGCGAACCAGGAAAGGACCACGCCGCCCTATTCGCAAATAATAGTCCATCGAAGAGGTATCACAGTACATGGCTACATCGAGTCGCACACGGAAACGGATCAAAAAGGATGTTTCCGACGGAATAGCGCATATTCATGCATCTTTTAACAATACCATCATTACGATAACGGACCGCAAGGGCAATGCGCTCGCATGGGCCACTGCCGGCGGTTCCGGCTTCCGAGGGTCGAGAAAGAGCACTCCTTTTGCTGCCCAGGTGGCGGCGGAAAAGGCCGGCACGACCGCAAAGGAGTTCGGAATGAAAAACCTTGATGTGTTTATCAAGGGGCCGGGACCGGGACGGGAATCCGCTGTACGCTCCCTGAATAATCTCGGCTTTAAGATAACCAACATCACTGACGCCACCTCGATCCCTCATAATGGTTGTCGTCCTCCTAAAAAACGTCGCGTTTAGTAAAGTCGGAGCACATATAAAGATGGCGAGATATCTTGGTCCAACATGCAAATTGAGCAGAAGGGAAGGGACGGACCTGTTCCTGAAAGGAAGGGGCAAATCCCTTGAGTCGAAATGCAAACTCGAACAGCCGCCGGGACAGCACGGTCAACGCAGAACACGGAGTTCTAACTACGCGCTTCAGCTAAGAGCAAAGCAGAGAATACGTCGAATTTACGGCGTGCTGGAAAGGCAGTTCAGGAATTATTACAAGGCTGCTGCGCAGCAGAAAGGGTCGACGGGTGAAAACCTGCTGACCTTGCTCGAATGCCGGCTCGACAACGTGGTCTACAGGATGGGAATGGCTGCAACCCGAGCGGAGGCTCGGCAGTTGGTCAGTCACAAAGCGATTTCAGTGAACGATCGAGTAACGAATATTCCGTCCTTTCAGGTCAGGTCCGGTGATCGGATTTCTGTTAAGGAAGGCGCGAAAAAACAGCAGCGAATTCGGGACGCACTGACGGTGTCCGAGCAATACGGATTCCCGCAATGGGTCGAGGTGAATGTCACAGAGATGAGCGGTATTTTTACAACAGTACCGGAACGGGCGGAACTAGGCCCGGATATCAACGAGCAACTGGTTGTTGAGCTGTATTCGAAATGAGGTGATTTCTGTCAAAGAATTTACTACCTTGCTGGTCTTTTTGTCCGTCTTCTGCGTTGCGACATCAGTTACATAGCCCACTATGTGCCTGCTGTCGCGCCTTGAATACGAACAAAAATCCGGCGCAATCCGGTAAATTCTTTTCCGGCAATCACCTAAGCCGTTTTTAAACTACTCACAGAAAAATATTCGATGCAAAATTCTTTTAGCGGCCTGCTTAAACCGCGTGTCGTTGAAGTGCAGGGTATCTCGCAAAATTGCGCTAAGATCGTGATCGAACCAATGGAGCGCGGGTTCGGCCATACAATGGGGAATGCATTGCGACGCGTCCTCTTGTCGTCGATCCCGGGATGTGCAGTCACCGAAATTGAAATTGACGGTGTTTTGCATGAATATGGTGCGATCGAAGGGGTGCAGGAAGATGTCATTGACATATTGCTCAATTTGAAAAATTTGTCGGTGACAGTGCATGGCAAGGATGAAGCAGTGCTTCACCTGGTGAAAAAAGGACCAGGGCCCGTGTTGGCCGAAGATATTACTTTGACGCACAATGTTGAGATCTTCAACCCGGAAATGATTATTGCGCATCTGACGCAATCCGGTGAGCTCAATATGACGATCAAGGTGGCGCGAGGGCGCGGTTATCAGCCCGCAAACACCAGAAGAGCGTTAGGGGAAGAAGGCGCAATCGGCGCTCTGCATGTCGATGCGAGTTTCAGCCCTATCTGCAAGGTCGCGTATTATGTGGAAAGTGCTCGTGTCGAGCAAAGAACCGACCTGGATAAGTTGATTATTGAACTCGAAACAGACGGGTCGGTCGATCCGGAAGAGTCGGTGAGACATGCGGCGCGTATCCTTCATGATCATTTGGCCGTATTTGTCGACCTTGAGGAGACGGTCGGGCAGGTGCCGGAAAAAGAGCAGAAGCCGGAGTTCGATCCTGTGCTATTGCGTTTGGTGGATGATCTGGAGTTAACGGTCCGGTCAGCGAATTGTTTAAAAGCCGAGAATATATTTTATATCGGGGACCTGATCCAACGTACAGAAGTGGAGCTCCTGAAAACACCGAATCTGGGCAAGAAATCGCTTACGGAAATCAAAGACGTGCTGGCTTCCAAGGGGTTGTCCTTAGGGATGAGGCTGGAAAACTGGCCGCCGGATAATTTGATAGAATCCAAACCTAAGTAAATGAAGTGGAAGGAAAATTACGATGCGTCACCACAAATCAGGAAGACAGTTAAATAGGAATAGCAGTCACCGCAAAGCGCTTTTCCGCAACATGGCGGCTTCCCTTTTTCGTCATGAGATGATCAAGACGACCTTACCCAAGGCAAAAGAACTCAGAGGTTTTGCCGAACCGCTGATCACTCTGGCGAAGGAAGATTCGGTGGCTAAACGACGGCTTGCTTTCGCCCGTCTGCGGGACAAAGAAATGGTCACCAAGCTGTTCAGTGAGCTGGGGCCGCGTTATCAGAATCGCCCAGGCGGTTACTTAAGGCTTATCAAGTGTGGGCATCGAGCGGGTGACGCAGCAACGATGGCCTATGTCGAGCTGGTGGACCGGCCGTTGGATGACGACTTGGTCGATGAATGAAGGACCGGTTGAAAAGGTAATGTCCGTAAAAAAGCCGGGGTTGTCCCCGGCTTTTTCGTTTTACCTTTCCAATAGGTCGAGCTTCCCCTTTTTGCCGTTCCATTCGTCAGCATCTTCAGGTGGTGGTTTGACTTCCGTTATGACGGGCCACCCTTTGGACAGTTCTGCATTCAGTTCGATGAATTGCTCCTGTCCTTCAGGAAGCTCGTCGTCGGAATAAATGGCTTCTACCGGGCACTCCGGTTCGCATAGGGTGCAATCAATGCACTCCTCCGGGTCGATGACGAGAAAATTTGGCCCTTCATGAAAGCAGTCGACGGGACAAACGTCGACGCAATCGGTAAACTTGCACTTGATACAATTTTCTGTGACAACAAAAGTCATAAAGTCTTTCCTGGGCAGTTAAAAAATCTGTTTAAGAATATTGTATTATATCTTGGCTTCCTCCACGATCACGATTCCGGCGCGTTTTTCAGATTGCGAATCTCACCCCTAATCCCAATAAAATCGTCGCAACCAGCGGCCTCAATATCTTGTCTGGCAGGTGGCTTCCGATCAGGCTTCCGCAATAAATGGCTGGAAGGCCGCCGACAAGCAGGCCGGTGAGAAGGGAAAAGTCAACACTGCCGAAGTGAACATGCCCGATTCCAGCGATAGCGGTCAGGGGAACCGCGTGAGCAATGTCGGTTCCGACGATGCTGATCGATGCTTTTCTTGGATAGAGCAGAAAAAGGATTGCAGCGCCTATTGCGCCGGCGCCGACCGACGAAATCGTTACCAGAATTCCCAGCATGACACCTGCCAACAGCGTAATTTGGGGCCGAAAGATAAGAAGGCGGCTGATGATTCCGTTGCCATCGTTCAGTTTTCTGTGGAGATGAGTCACCAGCCGGTTTTTCATGAACACAACCAAAGAAGTGAGGATAAGCATCATACTGAGGGTCAGCGTCATCAGTTTTTCATAATCCACCCCGGCGGTTCTAAATGATTCGAGTACCAGGATTGTCACAATCGAAGCGGGAATGCTGCCGAACGAAAGAAGGGCGACGATTCTCCAGTCGACCGTTCGATGTCGATGGTGAACGAAGACCCCACCGCTTTTCGTTATTGCGGCATATAAAAGATCGGTTCCGACGGCAGTGGCTGGATTGATTCCAAAACCAAGAACCAAAATCGGTGTCATCAATGAACCGCCGCCAACACCTGTCAGTCCAATCACGAAGCCAACAAAGGCACCCGTGAGAACGTGAAAAAATTCCATATGTTGTGTCGCGTAGTCTTTTGGAGGTTTTTATAAAGTTGCATTGTGGCGCATGTGACATATAATGAAAAGTAATAAATATTTCTACTAATATAAGAAAGAGGAATAATAGTTCGTCATGAAACTACAACAGCTACGCTATATATGGGAAGTGTCGCAGCATGATTTGAACGTTTCTGCAACTGCAGAAAGCTTGTTCACTTCTCAACCTGGAATCAGCAAGCAGATCAGGCTGCTGGAGGATGAGCTCGGAGTACCGATTTTCGCCCGCAATGGAAAGCATTTGACCGAGATGACGGCGGCCGGAAAGGCCATCGTCGAGTTGGCTGGAGAGATGCTTGAAAAGGCTGAGAACATTAAAAGTGTCGCTCAGGAATATCGTGACAACAAAAGAGGCACGTTATCCATTGCCACCACGCACACACAGGCGCGTTATGCACTGCCGCGGATCGTTGAAATATTCATGAAGCGGTATCCCGGGGTGAGTCTGAACATACATCAGGGAACCCCGATGCAGATTTCGGACCTCGCGGCCCGAGGTATCGTCGATTTTGCGATTGCAACGGAAGCATTGGAACTGTTCGAAAATCTGGTGATGTTGCCTTGCTATGAATGGAACCGAAGCATTCTTGTCAGACAGGATCATCCGCTGGTCAACAAGCCGGAGGTCACTTTGTATGACGTTGCAGAGTACCCGTTGATCACCTATGTGTTCGGGTTTACGGGGCGCTCACGTTTGGACGAGGCATTCGATCAATGCAATCTGCATCCGCAAGTCGTACTGACTGCAGTGGATGCGGATGTGATCAAAACGTATGTACGGTTGGGGCTGGGGATTGGAATTATTGCGAGAATGGCATACGACGCCGAGGCTGACAAAGACTTGGTTGCACTCGATGCCAGCAATTTGTTTGGCAAAAGCATAACCTTTATCGGGCTGCGTCGGGATAAGTTTTTGCGAGGGTATATCTACGAGTTTATTGAATTGTTTGCCCCTCATTTGACCCGGCAAGTCATCGAGAAAGCCGTGAGTCTGCGTGATAAAAAGGATATCGAGGCGTTATTCAAACACCTCCGTCTGCCCTCTTATTGATCTGGGTTTCTGCCGATCGCGATCGGGTACACGCTCGCAGGCGCAGCGTCGCTCTTAACCATGAACAAATGCCTGACCCGCATGGTGTCCAATGTCAATTACTTTGTCCGGTCTGCGTCAATTATCTGGACCGGTTTGTTAATGTGAGATTTCTTGGTTAATCCATCCTTTGTTGGTGTTGATTTTGCGCGCCCTCGGGGAAGCAAACGTCCAGTCGCCCTACGGGCTCCTTCCCGTTTGCTTCCCCGAGGGCGCTCGGCGCTGGTGGGTCAGGGTAGTTGTCGCCGCATTGACGTTTCTCCGTAACGATAATTACATCGCAATGATTGGAGCAAAAGGGGTCATAGCCGAATGGCACTTACTTAAGC
>DEII01000201.1 GCA_002352385.1 Methylococcaceae bacterium UBA2778
TCTCACGGGTCTTGACACCTACCTATAAAAACTAAAAAATTAATTAAATAGTTTTTATAGGTTGCTTACCCCCCCCTCTTTTGACCAAAACTTTGGATTCACGTGATAATTGACTGATGGTCGACCGCGTTGCCCGGTCGTAATCTTTTCTTCTCTCAGAAAGTCATGTTCACAAAGTTTATGCAACGCTGATTTGATAGTTTCGTTATCGGTCAATCCAGACCATCCAGATTGCTGGACGTGCATCAGCTTAAACGGATTTCCCAACTTATTGGCCTCGATCTTGTCCAGGATCGTCTGAGCATTCACCGTTTCGTTGTCGGTCGCAGATGAGTAAATACGTTCCGCATGCGACAGCAGATATGTGCACCATCCGCACGCCCTGATAAGCGCCGTTTCGCCAACAGACTGCGAATCCGGCTTGTTTGCCAGTTCGATAATCAACGCCAACGACGGAATCAGGCTTCGATATTTCGTCAGGTGGGACTCAAGCGCTGGGTGCAGGTCGCCAGTTCTCAGCGTTGTTTCAAGGTCTGTGAGCCATTCAATGAAAACGATTTGCGCCTCATCGTCGAAGTGCAGCGTCCGAATGTCATCGCCATCCGCCGCCGCAATCTCAGATAAGGACCTGAACACATCGAACGCCCTGGTTCTCGCCTCTTTATCCGGCTGATCGTCAACGTAGCGCCATGTTTTCGATATGTCCGGGTAAACAGCAAGCTGCATTCGCTGAATCAATCCATCATCACCCAACCCGCCGGCAATGGCGCTAGCAATATATGGGCGCAGCACCCCCGGTTGAATAGTGCCGATGAGCGACAACGTAACCGCCTCGATATCGATCGTACCGCGGCCAATCCTGTCATACGTGTATCGCCCGGTTCCGTCGAAAGCTTCCAAATAGAAGGCCCTGTCCGATTTCCTATCGTCGCGGTCAAGCGATTTCAGGAAACCGCTCATCTCGTCTCGCTTAAGTAACAGTCCTGATGGGTTCTCGTTCAGCAATTCTCCAAGCTTTTCTATCGTTGCGTCGTTGACAAGATACCGTCTCCTGGTCGGCTTGGCGGGCTGCTTATCTTCGGCATCGATCAAAACGTATCGCGCTTTTGCCTCATTTCCTTCTTTCATCAGCTTTTTTGCTTCACCCTTGGCATTCTCTTTCCGAATTACGGAAAGATCAGCCTCTGCGCCAAACGCCACCACGTCATCCTGGAATTCGTTTTTGCTTTGGATCTCTAAACGCTTCAAAGGCTTTAACACGGCTTCGAGAGTCGGCGTCTTCATGACTGATGGCCGTCCGACCAGCAGTCCCCAAAGATTAGGCACCACAAGCCAGTCATCATGCCGTTTAGGATTGATTCCCGCCTTCCGGCCAATAACAGCCGACAGCGAGACCATCGAAGCCGCAGCAGGAAAATCAGTCGGGCATTGCATTCGCTTGGCGATATCTTCAATCCATGGTCGGATCGAGTCCGGCAGCATTGCAGGATTGAAATGCGCAACCGGCTTGAGTGATGCAACCAATGGCTCCGGCTCCGGCCATGACTGCAGCTCGAGCTCGCGTCGCGTGTCTGGTAGCGCGGCGTGGTTAATCGGTACGATTTTGTCGTCATCGCTCATCAATAAGCCCTCCGAACGCAATTAAACCTGGCATCGATGACAACGACGTGCTCCGCTCCGGATTCAAGTAGGTGGTTCGAGAGCGTTGCCACAATGTCATCCATGTTTCTTGACGGCCAATGCTCAACGACGCAAATTAAGCCGCGCACCGGCCACGTGAACCTTCCCGGGTGCTCGCCGTGCGGCAGCACAAGCGCTGATGAATCGGACCTCTGATTGATCAGCTTCGCCCGTAACCACGGGTCTGGCGGTATTTGGTGTGGGTAGTTCGGCGGCCCGTAGACCAGGCAACGGACAATAAATGGCGGGTTACCCACAAGGATGCGTTCGGCAAGTTGTTTGCCGTATGGGGGGAATTTCCGTTGTTGATTTGTCAGGGTCGATGCCCTAAACTGTGATGAGGCCATCCTCATTTTGCTCTCCTTTCCGAGTCTGGGGTGGTGCTGTCATTGAAATCGACCTCGCCGGGTGTGATGGCCCGGCGAGGCTTTTATTGACTACACCGCTTGCTTTACATCTTCCGCTTGAGCTCTGGCATCGTCAGCCTCGGCGACCAACTGCGCCAGCTCGGCGCAAAGGCACAAGGAACCGATCAAATCCTGTTGCTCGTATCCCGTATCCTTATTAACGGTAGCGACCCAAAGCATCCGCAGCAACGATGACAAATTTTTGGCCAGCACGCAGGCATCCAGCTGACCAACGATGAGTTTTAACATTTCCCGCCTGTCATCCGCCAACATCTCGGCCTTGCCACAAGTCGACCGCTCAGATTCCGGCAGCGAGTACCAGGCAACTAGCGCTTCGATGGCTGTGTTATAGCTTTCCGTGGCTCCCCCCTGGCGACTGTTTTGCAAGCTGCGCAATTGGGTTTGAAGGAACATCTCGACACGATGGGATGCGTCGATCGCCGCCAGCAGATCGTCCTCACCAATCGGATCTCCGTCCCACATCCTTAAGAGCAATTCCCGAACGGTGTCGTTATTAAGCAATCGTTCAGTGACTTCTCTCATGATGCACCACCAAGGCCAGACAGAATGCCGGCCGTCTGCTCCAGTTCGCGGGAAATCTGGCGCAGCGTGGCCCGGGCCCGGCTTGGGCACTGAATACCGTACAGCGCGTTGGATTGGTCATCGACCGCCTGGCACAGCCAGCGCAGATTGATGACGACTGATTGGATTTCTTTGGATTGGTGCGCAGATTGCGCGTGCTTTGAATCAGGCATGGGATGCCCTCCGTTTGGTTTAGTAAGATAAACCTGACACCGGACTTTCCAAGGTCGTGGCGGTAGGTTGCAACAGTTTGGAAACCGGTACAAACGGGAACCGGCCCGCCGAAGCGGCCTGAAGCAACCCACCATAAACGAAAGGCAATAAAAAAGCGCATTCCGAATGGTGCGCTTGCACCGTTTGATTTCCAGGTTTCCAAGCCCGGCCCCAGCTTGTGCTGGGACGACTCCACAATACCGCCAACGCGCTACGGTGTCAACTTTAATGCAAGCCACGATCCACCCTCCCGGCCGGCGGTGCGCTTTTACTCAGCCATGCCGATATAAGCTCAATATGAGCAGCGGCCGCTTTGTATGCGAGCATCGCCGACTCATCCTCAGCCATCAATGGCCCGAATGCGCGGCATACGGCGTGCTCATTGCGAAGAATCACCTGTAACAGCCCAAGCATTTGTTCGCTGTCGCCAAACATCTTTTCGATGCCGAGCCAAAAATCGTCTGGCGTTTCGAGTCTGATCCCAAGCTGTTGCGCAATGCCTTTAGTCATTGGACACCCCCGCGTGGTGGGTTCCTCCGCCCAGATCGGACGTTGACGAGCGCAGTGCAGACCGCTCGAATCGCTCTACTTCTGCGATTGGATAGCGGACCAAGCGACCGATCTTGAGGTATTGTGGCCCCCCACCCACACGCCGCCAGTGTTGCAATGTGTGAGCCGGAACGCCAAACCGAAGGGAAAGCTCTTTCTCGGTAAGATTCGTTTTGACGATAGTCGTCATCAGTAATCCTCGTTTCTCATTGAAAGACGGGGAAAAGATAAACGAACTCGATAAACCGTTGGCCGAACTCGGCTAAGAAATTTTAGCTGTTAGCGGAATTCGGCCAAGTGATCAGGCTCTGCGCGGCCTGCGTGGATTATTTGCTAAGAAGTTTTTCTTCTGCTTCGGTCAGGTATTTTTTAATCGTGTCCTTATTAACGCATAATTGCTGTCTTTCAAGAGCAGCTGCGATGCTTCTTGGGCCACCGCCTGTCGCAGCGCTGCGTTTTGCGCCCGGCTCATGCTTGTAGGAGTCGACAGCCATTCCTAAAATCATTTTCAGCAGCGTATTACGCTCGACCTCGCTAACAGCGGCTTTTGGGCTTGTGTCTTCATCCGGGAAAAGGAACGTAGGCTTTACTTCAAGCGCTTCTGCCATCTCCCGCAACTCGTCCCTGCTTACCTTGAGCTTTTCATGCTCACACATTGGATAGTGTCGCCGCTGCGTCCCAGTGTGCTTTTCGATCAGATCTGCAATTGCCTCCTGCTTTTGCGGCATTTCATCAATATCAATATCATTTGGCGGCTCCACGTCTAACCACAAAAACGCAGCCTGCAAGACGGAATACTCGTCTATCGTGCCCCAGAAGGAATAATCAAGTTTGGCCATAATGCGCCCTCTCCAGCGCTGCTCTCATGAAGTGTGCCACGACAACCGGGTGAGAGTTCCCGGCTTTCGGCCCGGCGGCCTAGACGTGGCATTTACAGTTTACCCCATTGATGGGTGAAAGATGCCTATCGTTTCTTAATCGGCACCACGTCGGCGGGTTCCTTCTTGCCGGCAATGCCTAGTATCTTGTCACCGTGACGCTCTAACGCTTCCCTGACGTGATCCTCCCCGAACCTGGCATAGATGGCGGTTGTCGATGTGTTGGAGTGATTGAGCACGCGCCCGATCAGATGAAGGCTGTTTCCAGATTGCGCCAGCCACGAACCGACCGTGCGCCGAAGATCGTGAATCCTCACATCCTCGATGCCGGCGGCCGTGCGGATACGGCCCCAAGGCTTGGAGATGTTGACCAGGTGGTGGCCCGGCTTGCTGCCGACCAGAATATATGGGTTGTCCGGGTGTCTCGGTATCTCATCGAGCACGGCTAGCGCTGCATGCGACAGCGGCACGTAATGAGTCCGGCCTGCCTTGGTTTCGGCAATCCGAATCTCGGCCCGCGCCCGGTCGATGTCTTCCCACTTGGCCCGCAGCAGCTCATCCTTGCGCAGACCGGTCAACAGATAAAGCCAGATCGCGAACTTGGCCGAATCGTTCACTTCCTGGTCGATTGCTTCAACCAGTCGTGGCAGCTCTTCCGGGGTCAGCCAGCGGTCCCGCTTCTTTTCCTCGAATTTTTCAATGCGCCGCGCAGGATTGGGGAATTCGTCCGGGACGAATCCCCACACGACCGCCAGCTCGAACATCTTCGATATGAGCGCCAACGTCCGGTTGGCCTCATACGGGCCGTTGTTCTTTCCGACCCGGCCATGAAGTCGCGCCACATCCTGCCGAATGATGCTGTCGACCCTGCGGCTGCGCCATGCAGGCTTGATAATGTGCTCGATACGGCGCTTGATATCGCGCTGCGCTTTCCTGTGTATCAGGTAGCGCTCCATATAACTGTCACACAGACCGGCAACTGTTTCGCCTATCCTCGCGTTCTGCCGGCTGATCAATGGGTCGCTGCCGTCTATCACCGCGGCAATATGCTTGACTGCCCTTGATCGAGCCTGTTCGACTGTCAGATTCCCGTAGCGGCCGATCGCAATAAGACGTTTGCGACCGCCGGCACGGTATGACAGCACAAAGGATTTACTTCCGCCTGGATAAACGCGCAACCCGAACCCCCGTACTTCGCCATCCCAGACGAAGCACCGTTCGTTTTTCGATGCGTCGCCAGTGTAGGTTGCCTCGTCTACGCGCGTCTTTGTCAGCTTCATTTTGAGTTACCAATAAGTCACCACGCCATATAGTATATGTTGACGCTCAGTGATACTCAAAGGATTTATTAAACCCAGTAAGAATGGGCTATGTAGTGGCTGCTCGGTAACG
>DEII01000051.1 GCA_002352385.1 Methylococcaceae bacterium UBA2778
TAGATGGTGTTGATGGCGGTGTGGCGTCCGACTCGGCTGTGATGTTCAAGATTAAAATTCGAGGAGCCGTCCGTGGCTCGCGATTGTAAAAGTTTCTGACACTCGGTATTCTGGCTGATGCAAACGGCCGCTTTCGGCCAGAAGCGGTCGTTCAGCAAGACCCAGGGTGAACGACGGCTGGTCACCCGAAAACGAATATTCGACTAAAATATGCTAGCCACCTTCCACAGCTACTCACCGCGGGAACCGATAAACCCCGCGCAAGCCTTGGGGGCGCGCCGTTGAGAAAGAGCGATTACAAATGGCTACTGTGGTCCTCGTTGACCGCACTCACGCTCGTCGCCATCGTCAGGCTGCTGACTCTCCTAGGGATGAACTGGATTGCGGGGATCCTAATGCCTATTATCATCGCCATCCTCATCGCGATATTCGTCCAACGTCTCCCACAACTTCTCAAGCCGGTGGCGATCACGGCAAAGCTCGATGACGTCGACTACATCATCGATGGCGATGCGGAAGTTCCCGCCAGCGGCCACACGGTTCATATCACCGTGGAAGCGACCGGAGCGCTCACCGTGCTATTGGACCGACTGAAAGCCGTAATTGTCAGTCGCGGAGCGGCTGGTGGTTACCTATCACCTCACTTTGGGATCGTTAAAACGCGGCCGTTCGAACTCCTACTCGACTCAGACCCGCCTGTACTCCAGCCGATTCCACGAGCGGACAGCGGGTGCCTAATCGAATTTCCCTTCAAGGTCTCCCCTGGAGATCCCGAAGTTTTGCCCTGCTCTACTGTGCATTAGCAAAGCCATCCTGGCTTGTTGTTCGCTGATCAATCACCGCTCACCTTCCGCGTTTACCGATCCAGGTGTTCGGTCTATCCGAAACAGGCGACTTCCAAACCGTTACCCAATTCAATCCGGCTCATACCCGAGCCGACCAGTGCCCCTTGGCCGCCATTGCCCGAAACACAAAATAATCCCGTTCTTACATCGGTCGGTATTGTGATCAACAACTCATCGGTTCCGCAGTACATGTCCGTTTGACACAAAAGGGCATTTATTTTTCCTGTACACGATAGCGCTTCCCAGTCGACTTTGCCGGTGGGATTGAGCGACATCTCCTGCAAAAATTCGATCTCTTCGGAGGTGTCCAAAAACAACGTCCCGATTCTGCTTGCCCTGTTGTCCGTCTTCTGCGTTGCATATCCCGGATATGCGCCCCTTGCTGCGCTTTGAATACGAACAACATTGCTGCGCATTATCCGGGAAGTTATTAATGGACAACGCCTTTGTAACCGACGCGGACCCGAGCAAACTGGATCAATTCTCGACCAGTGGGCCTCGTCGTGCCGTCCTTGAGCGTGATGCAGGCGTGGGCGGTTTCACCGTGCTCCAGATCGTGCGTGTCCATGACCCTGACACTTTTCAGCACCAAATACTCGAGCAGCGTTTCCTCGACCTTCTGCGGACAAAAATTCGACCCGTCGTGAACGGTGATCTGTTTCCTACGTCCGCAAAACCACAAATAACCATCCGCGTCGGACTTTTGCGGAGCAATTCATTAGCATAATCAATCAACGCAAGGAGCGGCTGTTGCGGCCGGAATTCGCGCCTCTTCGTTGTGTTGGATTACGACGGGCTATTGTGAACGTCCCTAGCCCATCATCATCCAGGTTTTCGACTGTCACCGTTTGGACTTTCGGGTCGAAGGTAACCGCCGCGATACCAAGCGCGTTTTCGCCGGTGGGATAGTAGGCAAAAATATTGCCATTCCAATGCGTCAGTTGAAAATGGTAGGGGACGGTTCCTAACGCCATCATTAATCGATCCTCAACGACGGTGATGCGCGCCTCTCCATAATATCTATTACGGTAGGTTCCGGCGTAGCGGCCCAGCGGCTGGGGCGGTTTCGGGTGTACCGGTGGCTTCTTTCCCGCCAGCTTGCTAGGGTTGACATACATGCCATCGAAAGCATGTTCGTAAAGGGGCAACCAATCACGCTGCACGGAACCAGTCTCCAGAATATCAACAAACTGCGCTGAAATGGCCTCCGGTATCCCGTGTGGTGCGCCATTGGTGAGCACCGTGATGCCGATGTCACCGCCCGGTACCATAACTACATTCGTGGCCGCACCCAAGAAAAAAGCGCCACTATGACTCCAGCGAACATGGCCGGTGCCATCCACCGACGTAACCAGTCCAAAACCGTACATTGTCGACCTCGCCAACGGTTCTGTCGCTGCCTTACTGATGCTGTGCGGCTGGCGCATGACCTGAATCACATCCCGCTTAATCAATGGTTTCGGTTGGCCCTCCAATGTTCCGTTGCCTAGTTGCAACTGCATCCATCTGGCCATATCGTTGGCGGTCGAACTAACCCCCCCGGCTGGAGATTGGGGGTCCGGATCTCGCGGTGGTCCTGGAATCCAGACACCGGAACGGCGTTGGTGAGTAACTGCACGGTTCACAGCCGAAAGGTAGTCAGCATATCGCGAGCTCGTTGAGACCATTCTGGCGGGCCGATACAGAAGATCCTCGCTCAGATCGTCCCAGTTGCTTTCGTATGCTGTTGCCACCGCCTCAGCTGCCGCAGTCAGCCCAAAATTGGTGTATATATATTCAGCGCGAAACGGGACGAGAGGGAGCAAGCTTAATCTCCGCAGGATCTGTCTCCTTTTAAAGCCCAAATCTTCCAGGTGATCGCCCGCATGGTCCGGTAACCCGCTGCGATGAGCGAACAGATCCCCGATAGTAACATTCTTCGAAACGAAAAGATTTCCAATTCGAAACCACGGGAGATATTTGTGCACCGGATCATCCCACGCCACGCCACCGTCCGAATCTGAAACCGCTATGGATACCACAGTAGCGGCGATCGGTTTCGACAGACTTGCCAGTTGAAACACCGTATCAGCATCCACCTCTTCTGCTGTACCCACCAATCGAACGCCAAACCCTTCGGTTAGAAGAACCTCCTCCGCTCGCACCACCGCCACCGCAATGCCTGGAACGCCAGTCTTCGCCATAGCCTCCTGGACAATCGCCGGCAACGCCTCAACCGCCCGCGCAATATTTTCGTCCGTGATCTTGGTGAACGTCCACGCGTCGGGATTGCCCGTGGCGCCACCAGGCGGAGGAATCACAGACTCTAAGTTCGAGCGGACTTCCTCGGCGATTCCAGGGTCATGATCCGCACGAACATCAGAAAAAAGTGCGACAGAAGATGCAAGCAGTAAGAGTGTCAATTGTTGGATTTTCATGGGTCGTCGATCATTCATAAAGTTGGGAAAAAGGCTACAATTGAATCTAGGCGGCTGTCGGACTTGGGTGTAACCCGCCACCCCTTTAGTGAACAGACCGGTTTCCGCGGCATGGGTGAACCAGATGATCACTTCTTCGGTTTCCCCTTCCAACACCCGCCACGTGAAGAATTTCATTACCTCCAATTCGCGGTCTTTGGGATAACAGATGTGGACTGCCTCCCGTCGCTTTGATGTTGCATGCAGCAAATCCAGAACTTCAACGCGCGGCCGATCTCCAAACATCTTTTCAGCGTCGTTCCA
>DEII01000187.1:0-29773 GCA_002352385.1 Methylococcaceae bacterium UBA2778
AGCACTCCACCATAATTCAACAGCATTGGGCGTTGCCCGAGGGCATCGCTTTTGATACCCCGGATGCGTTTTTTCGCCGATATCATAACAAATCGACGTTTGAAACCTTTCTTCAGCACCATAACGTGAAGGATGCAAAGCTGCTTTACCTTGGCCGCATCATCCATGATATCGAAATCAACATATGGGAGGTAATTATTCAGATCCCCTCACCCCAACCCTCTCCCGGAGGGAGAGGGAGCTGAGGAATCACAGGACGCTCGCTGCTTTTTCCGTTGAAATGTGCTGATTGATGACGGGGGGAGTGAATAAATACTATGGGAGAAGAAGCTAATGGATGAAACTGATGAAGTCCAGGCGGCCATGCAGAGGATCTTTACGCAAAAAGAGACCGGGCAAATCGTACAAAGCTGTTTGTTGTATTTCGACGGGTTTTATCGTGGTGTTGAAAAAGCCGGCAAAGCTATCGTGGACCCATAGAATCAGGCTGCCACTTTAGGGCAGCGGCGCGATCGACAGCGCCGTCCGCCGCACTGTCAATTTGCGCCAAGGGTTGCTGCCATCTCTAGGAGGCTGTCCGAGAATGCAAACCAAGCTTTTTTATATACTATATCATGTGCTTTCAAAAGCCCAGCAGCACGATATCTTGTATGAAGAATTTAAAGCGCCCTATTCTCGGACAGCCTCCTAGTGGAAGCGGGGAAGCGCCAAGGCCATTCTCCTGCTTCGATCCTATCTTTAAAGCAGGGACGCGGGAACACCATGAACAACACAGCGTTTGCGGCATCGGCGGGGCGGTGGGTTTTGTTTATCCGAACCGCTGCATGATCTCTCTTTCTGCGACGAGCCAGTCGCTTATGTCGCTTCCGGGCGTAAAACCGCGGATTTGCGCTCTGTAATAGGCTGCCTCCGCGATCATTCTATTCAGCGTCTCAGGCGCCGGCATCGAGCTCGCAGATGCGGGCATTGGAGTCGGCGTCGATTGAGGCGGTGTGGCGTGGGGAAAGCCGAATCTCAGCAATTCCAGGAAGTTCTGCCCGCTGACATTCGGAAGGCCGACCGTCACCGGCCGTGGTTCGGAAAAGGTGCCGAAAATTCGGTCCCAGAACGAAAAGACGGCGCCGTAGTTGCTGTCGTGCTCTTTCCGCTGCACTGAATGGTGAACGCGGTGAAGAGATGGCACAATGATGAGCTGTCGCAGCCATTTTTCGGAACGGAAGGCTATGTTCGTATGATGAAACAGAACGAAAACGGTGGCAACAACTTCGCACGCAGCAACGACGACAGCCTCCACGCCTGTTGCGACGATGAACGCCGCTTTCACCACAGTGGTGAGCAGGAGTTCGATGAAACTCAGGCGGAATGCGGTCGAGACGTTTATTGAACGATCGCTGTGATGAACCCTGTGGAATGTCCACAGCCAGTCGAACGTGTGGTTGGCTCTGTGCCAAAGATAAAGGGTCAAATCGAACAGCACGAATGCGATCGTGGCTTTTGCTGCAGGATCGTCCAGCTGATGCAAGAGTCCTTGTTTGCCATAGCGCTCAGCCAACACCAGTAGCGATGCAACCGACAGCAACGACATCAGGAAATCGTTGAACAAGAAAGTGGCCAGATTGGTCCGATACGACTGGCGAAGCGTCGGGGTTCGGCGCTTGTCCCGGGTGAGCTGGAGCTCCATGCCCAGCAACACGGCAAAGGCCGAGACGACGACAAATGCTCCCAGATGGTCCGCCACCGCGAGCGATCTGAACAAATCCGCAATGAAAGCTTGAGTGAGCGACCATACATCATAAAACGGCATAATTTTGTCCTCCGTAGTTTGATGAGAAGTGGTATGAAGGATATATCATAAATATTTCAAAAATATGAATAGATTCAATCGGCAGCATTGTTCTTTAGCCAAATCTACCCGGTCTGGGGTTTATTGAACTGGGGGCGCACACGGTTTTCGACCAAAATTGGATATTCATATTTTGTGGTAGCTTCAGATGTTGCTCATAGGGATGAATCACGCGTATAAGACAGACTGAGCAAGCCCAAGTTCACCATGTCCAAAAGAGAGTGTTGATTTTGGGGCCGTTAGGAGGCTGTCCGCCCGAAGTTACGGGACCGGATCATGCACATCTCCAACGGCCCTTATGGTCGCCGGGTCGAGCCGGGTCGCGTCGGATGGATGCGCACCGGTATCGGGCACGCTGCATCCATGGTGGTCAGTCTAATTCGGGATGAGCGGGGGGGTGTTTACGCCGCCGATTGCCGGGCAAGGAGTTTGTGTTCCCAAGCCAATGACGTGCGGACAATATCTTCCAGATTGTCATAGATCGGCGTCCACTCGAACGTTTTGTGGATTTTGTTCACTGCCGCCACCAGTTGCGGCGGGTCGCCGGGTCGCCTGGGCACTTCTTCCACCGCGATCGGTGCGCCGTTGGCCTTGTTGACCGCATCGATCACCTCGCGGACGCTGTAGCCATGTCCATAGCCGCAATTCAATGTGGCGGATGCCTCGCCTGCCCTTAGAAAGTTCAGTGCCTGGATATGGGCGTCGGCGAGGTCGCTGACATGGATGTAGTCACGTATACCGGTGCCGTCCCGGGTGGGGTAGTCGGTCCCGAAAACAAGCAGTGCCTGTCGTTTCCCGACGGCCACTTCGGCTGCAACCTTGATCAGCAGGGTGGCGTTTTCCGTCGATTGCCCGATGGCTCCTTCGGGGTCGGAGCCGGCGACGTTGAAGTAGCGCAGAATGACATGCCGCATACCGCTGGCTGCACACGAATCGCGCAGCATCCATTCGCTCATCAGTTTCGATGTTCCATAGGGATTGATCGGGTTGGTGGGTGATGTCTCGGAGGCAAAAGGCTGCGTCGGTATTCCATACACCGCTGCGGTTGATGAAAAGATAAAATTTTTGATGCCGCCGGCCGCGCAGCAGTGGAGCAAATTCCGTGTGCAGCAGGTGTTGTTGCCGTAGTATTTCAAAGGGTCGGCGACGGACTCGGGAACGATCGTATGGGCCGCGAAGTGCAATACCGATCCGATGTTATGCTCGCGAATGATTCGGCTGACCAGTGCCTGGTTGCCGATGTCGCCTTCGATGAAGGTGCCGTATAGCACCGATTCGGAAAAACCGGTTGAAAGATTATCCAGCACGACAATCCGCTCATCCATCTCTCCCAGCTGTTTGACGACGTGGCTGCCGATGTAGCCCGCGCCGCCTGTCACAAGGACTCCTTTTTTTTTCATTGCTTTATCCGTTTTATCCGTTGAGCGTACAATGACTCGTTTGTCGGACGTGGGTATTTGAAATAATTATAGTGCGAATTGAAAGCGATTATTGCGAAACCAGTCTGTTTTTTGCCCAAATTGTGAATATTCCCCAAAAACCATAAGCGCCATATGGAATAGAGAAGGTCGATTGATATGGTGGGGTCCCTTGCGGATTTTGTCCTGTATCTGTCTCACGTTTGCATGGTTGTTCAATTCCGTAAAACGATTGATTGTGCGTTGCCTCGTTACAGCATCACATCAAAAGGTTCAACTTCTACCGAATCCCCCGCTTCAACGCCCGCACAGTCGGGCGGGAGAACGATAAAACAGTTTGCCCGGCTCATGGAGCTGAGAATATGAGAGTCCTGCGCACCGCAGCCGGTCACGCTGAGTGCGCCGTTTTGATCGCGCGCAAGCAGGCCGCGTTGAAATTCCTGCCGGCCCGGCGCCTTTTTTAGCCTGGATTGGCAGGGAACCTGTAGTCGCAACGGCGATTTTAGCTGCGCTCCCATCATCTTCATGAGGGCGGGGCGGACGATTTCGAGAAAAGTGACCATCACGGAGACCGGGTTGCCCGGCAGTCCGAAAAAACGGCAGGGCCCTATGGTGCCATAGGCGAGGGGCTTGCCCGGCTTCATCGCGATTTTCCAGAAATTGACTCGGCCCATCTGCTCGAGTGTCGGCTTGACCAGGTCGGCGTCGCCCACCGAGACGCCGCCAGTTGTAATGATCACGTCGCTAATGTCGGAGGCTTCGGCAAAGGCTCTTTCCAGCTCCGGTTGCCGGTCGGGGATGACGCCCATGTCCAGCGGTTCGACCGTCAGCGGCTGCAGGAGGCCATGAAGCGTGTAGCGGTTGCTTTCGTATAGTTCTCCAGGTTGCAGCGCGGAGCCGAGCGGGCGGAGTTCGTCTCCGGTCGAGAAAAAAGCCACCCGGACTTTTGGTTTGACCGAAACATGCACGGTACCGATAGAAGCCAGAATGCCCAAGTCGGCTGCGTCCAATTGCCTGCCTTTCTCCAGTATCCGCTGGCCGGCTTTGATATCGTCGCCAGGGTGGCGGATATGATCGTAAGGTGTTATGTCGGCGTCGATTACAATGTGGTTGCCACGGCGGTCGACCTGCTCCTGCATCACGATCGTATCGGGCTGCTCCGGCACTACGGCGCCGGTGAAAATCCGTGCGCACTGGCCGGCTTCGAGTCTTTCCTGGAATGGCCGACCAGCCCAGGAGGTACCGACGACAGTCAGCGTAGCCGTCGAACCGACAGCCGGGATATCGCTGCTTCGGATGGCATAACCATCCATCGCCGAGATGCGGTGGCGGGGAATGTCGACAGGGGAGAGGATATCCTCTGCGAGTATCCGCCCCATGGCTCCTTTCAAGGGTGTCCGTTCAGCACCTTGGACCGGCTCGACGTCGGCCAGCAGGCGTTCCACTGCCTCTGCGACACCGAGAAGGTCTGAGTGCGGTTCAGCACATATGTCGGCGTTCTTCATGGTTCAGGAACCAGTCAAGGATAAACGCGGCAATGTTGTCAGGCCGGTTGAGGTCGAGTTGTGGGATGGCCACCGGGCTGGGTAATGGGGCGTCTCGGGCGATCGCGATGATGGATTCGTCATTGGGAAACAGCAGCGGTTTATTCAGGGATGGCCGGTGCAGTTCGATCTTGGGAAAGTGCTCGCGTTTGAACCCTTCGACCAGGATGATATCGACCCGGCTTACATCGAAATAGGCCAGTTGATCGAACAGACGCGGCTCTATGGCTTCCGGATATTCGGTAATGATGGCGCGGCGGTAGCGCGATACCATCATAATCGGCGAGGCGCCGGCTTTTCGCAGTCGGTAGCTGTCTTTTCCGGGGTGATCGATTTCGAAATTGTGATGGCTGTGTTTGATCAGGCCGACACGCAGGTTGCGGGCTTGCAGCAAAGGGATCAGCTGGGTCAGCAGAGTCGTTTTACCGGTCCCGCTGAAGGCGGCAAAACCAAGTATGGGCACATTGGCGTTTTTCATCACGATCCGAAGTGAGCATTTCTAGTTTCGTCGAGCTGTGTGCAGGGCGGTGGAAGCGTTGCGTCATGCTTCCACGATATATGGGCTAAAGCATCAGCAGGAATAATAGTCCCGATACCACTCGACAAAACGGGCGATTCCGGTTTCGATCGGTGTCGCCGGCTGGTACCCCGCATCCCGGATAAGGTCGTCGACATCGGCATAGGTGGCCGGAACATCACCGTCCTGCATCGGTAGAAAATTCTTTTTCGCCGTGCGGCCGAGGCACTCCTCCAGGACTTCGATGAAGCGCATCAGTTCCACCGGCTGGTGATTGCCAATGTTGTACAATCGGTATGGGCTTTTGCTGGTGCCGGGATCGGGTTTGTCGCTGTTCCAGTCCGGATTTGGGGTGGCAACCCGATCGAGCACCCGAATCACACCCTCCACGATATCGTCGATATAGGTGAAGTCGCGCTGGTGGTTGCCGTAGTTGAACACATCGATGGGTTTGCCTTCCAGGATGTTTCTGGTAAAAAGGAACAACGCCATGTCGGGACGGCCCCACGGACCATATACGGTAAAAAAACGCAACCCGGTCGTGGGCATGCCGTACAGATGGCTATATGTGTGCGCCATCAGTTCATTGGCTTTCTTGGTGGCAGCATAGAGGCTGACAGGGTGGTCGACATTGTCATGCACGGAAAAAGGCATGGCGGTATTTGCGCCATAGACCGAACTTGTCGACGCATAGACCAGATGTTCCACACCGTGATGACGGCAACCTTCCAGAACGTTGCAGAAACCGGCGAGATTGGCGTCGATGTAGGCATGTGGATTTTCCAGGGAGTAACGCACGCCCGCCTGGGCTGCCAGATTGACGACCCGTTGAGGCTTATGGGACGAGAAAGCTTGATCGATGGCTTTCCTGTCCTCGAGACTGATGCGCAGCTCGGTGAAGCTGGTTTGTTTCTTCAATGGCGTCAGGCGTGCCAGTTTCAGATTGACGTCATAATAATCGTTGACGTTGTCGAGGCCTATGACTTCATCACCCCGCGCCAGCAGGTGTGTCGCCAGGGCCGAACCGATAAAACCGGCCGTTCCTGTGACGAGTATTTTCATGACGTGGTTTCCTTGATCTTTATGTATCCGTCGACGGATTCTTCAGGATAGCGCGTATTTTACATCGAAAAGCAGGGTCGACCCAACAGTGATCGGCTCTTCCCGTTGTGTGCCGGTTATTTTCATGCGCGGAGACAGCGTTTAGAGTCTCCGATAGGGGATCAGTGACCCCCCCCGCCTTCAGGCGGCGGATGGATAGCTATGCTAATGACTCTATCATCGGATAACCTGTCAAGGTTCAGCTAAAGGGTCCCTTCTCCCTGAGGGAGAGGGGGCCGATCAATCCTGCTTCGAGCCGTAATCCGAAGCCACCGGTTTTAGTCGGTGGAGTGTTCACTTTGCGGATGCGGAGCGAAGCATCCCACGCGCAACCGTTATATAATGGGCCGAAGCATCGGGCCAGTCGCTGTTTTGCCTGTTGGAAAAAGCGCTGCTTTTTCTGCCTTCCGGGCAATCGGCCGGAGTCGGTTTTAAGAAAAGGGTGTGATGGATTCCAGATGAGCAGACAGATGCAAAATTTTATCGGCGGACGGTGTGGATAATGGATAATGAACCTGCAAAGCGACAGCATATTTGTAAACGTTTTGATCGGGAGCTCGAGGATATCAGAAATCGTGCTCTGACCATGGGTGGTTTGGTCGAGCGGCAAGTGGAGGAAGCGTTGAAGTCAATTCTAAACAATGATGTCGAGCTTGGTGAGCGTGTGATTTTGAACGATATCAGCGTGAATGCGCTGGAAGTATCCATCGACGAGGAGTGCACGCAGATTTTGGTTCGCCGCCAGCCGGCCGCTGTCGACCTTCGGGTTGTCGTTGCGGTGATCAAGACGATTACTGATCTGGAGCGCATCGGTGATGAAGCAAAGCGCATTGCACGCCAAGCGATTGACATGGCCGGACACTATTGTAAAAAAAATCAGTTTCTCGATCTGCAGCATTTGGGGCGCCATGGGATCCAGTTACTGCATAAATCGCTGGATGCATTTGCCCGTTTGGATGTGGATCTCGCATTGGATGTGGTACACGAGGACCGGAAGGTGGACAGCGAATATGAAAGTATCATTCGTCAGCAGATGACCTATATGATGGAGGATCCCCGTACGATTCCGGCATCCATCGATATTATGTGGGCGGCCCGTGCGCTCGAGCGGGTCGGTGATCGCGCCTGCAACATCTGCGAATACGTCATCTATCAGGTTAAGGGTAAGGATGTCCGCCATACCAGGCTTGAAGATATCGAAAGCGAATTCAAGACGCAATAAAGGGGGCGTCGGTTTTCTGTCATTCGGGGGCGCAGCGCATGACGCGGGTTATTGCGAAGCTGCTTTTTACCACCCTTGATCGACATTGATCTCGGCGCTTCCGTGGCTCTGGGCGAAAAAAATATTCCACATCGAGAATCGCCTTAGGTTCATGAACTCAGGTTGAGCGCGCGTTGTTATTTCTCTATACTTTGCCGATCTGCTCTCATCCCGGCGCAATCAAACTGCTTTGCCTATCCAATTCAATGAGTTCTTTTTTCAGGGCCTTTCGGTGTCTATTGTTTCTGTGTTTGTTTGCTCATGCGACGCTGGCCCAGGAATCGTTCGTAGTCGAGGATATTCGCGTCGAAGGATTGCAAAGGATTTCTGCCGGAACGGTATTCAATTATCTGCCTATTCAGGTTGGCGACGTGTTCGATCAGCAACGCTCGTCGGAGGCCATACGCGCCCTGTTTCGAACCGGTTTTTTTAGGGATGTTCGCCTGGAGCGGGACGGCAGTGTGCTGGTTGTTCATGTCGTGGAAAGGCCGGCGATCGCCAGCATCGAAATCGAAGGCAACAAGGATCTGAAGACGGAGGATCTGTTGAAGGGCCTGAAAGAGATCGGTTTGGCGGAGGGCAAGGTCTTCAATCGTCAAAGTCTCATGAAAGTCGAGCAGGAGTTGCGCCGGCAGTACTACAGTCACGGCAAATACGGGGTTGAAATCGAATCCAAGGTGACGCCTTTGGGAAGAAACCGTGTTGCTATTCTTATCAAGATCTCAGAGGGTGCCGTTGCCAGGATCAAGCAGATCAACATCATCGGCAACAACTCGTTTCCAGAGGATGAGCTGCTGGATCTTTTCGAGTTGAGCACGCCCAATTTGATGTCCTTTTATACCAAGGACGATCAATATTCCAAACAGAAATTGGCCGCCGATCTGGAGCGGCTGCGTTCGTTTTACCTCGATCGCGGCTATATCAATTTCGACATCGAATCCACTCAGGTTTCCATTACACCCGATAAGAAAGAAATCTATATCACGGTAAACATCAAGGAAGGCAATGTGTTTACGCTGGAAGAGGTGAGGCTGGCCGGCGATCTGATCGTTTCTCCCGACGTTTTGATTCCGCTGGTCGAGGTGGGACCCGGAGAAATTTTTTCCAGAAAGCGCGCCACACAAACCTCGAAAGCGATTTCAGAACGCTTGGGCGATGAAGGCTATGTGTTCGCCAATGTGAATATGGTGCCCGATATCGATGAAGCACGAAGTACAGTGACATTGACATTTTTTGTCGATCCCGGCAAGCGTGTTTACGTGCGTCGGGTGAACGTGCAGGGAAATACCAAGACGCGGGATGAAGTGATTCGCCGCGAAGTGAGACAGATGGAATCGGCATGGGCGTCGACGGAAAAGATCGAGCGATCGAAAAACCGCCTGGATCAATTGGGCTATTTTGAGGAGGTCAACGTGGAAACCCCCGCTGTTGCGGGGGCGCCCGATCAGATCGATGTGAACTACAGCGTGGTCGAGCGTTCCGCCGGCAACCTGTCGGCCGGGGTAGGGTTTTCGCAAACCCAGGGGCTGATCTTCAATGCCAGCATCACCCAGGAGAATGTGCTGGGGACCGGCAAACGAATCAATTTCACGTTCGACAACGGCAATGTCAACACCATCTATCGCTTTGGATATCTGAATCCCTATTTTACCCTGGACGGGGTCAGTTTTGGCTACGACATCGGTTATGTGACAACCGATGCGCAGGCTGCGAACGTGGCGAACTATGCAACCGATGTGTTCAATACCGGCATCAATTTCGGTTATCCTCTCAATGAGTTCGACCGGCTTCGTTTCAATCTGGATTTCAAATTCACCAAGTTGAAAACGTTTCTCAACAGTCCTTTGATTGTTCAGAGTTTTGTCGCAGAAAACGGCAGTAAATTCAATACCGTAGCGCTGGCGACGGGGTGGTCTCACGACAGCCGAGATCGCGCTGTGTTTGCGACCGATGGCGGCGTGCAGACATTGTCCGCGTTGGTTGCGGTGCCCGGACTCGATCTGGAATACTACAAGGCCAGTTATCGGATACAATACTATTTTCCGGTGGCGAAGGATCTGACGCTCGCTTTGGGGGGGGAAATCGCCTATGGCGACGGCTATGGCGGTACCGGCGATCTGCCCTTTTTTGAAAATTATTTCGCCGGGGGTATTCAATCCGTACGCGGTTTTAAGGATAATACCCTGGGACCTAAAGACCTATTCGGCAATCCGTTGGGCGGCAGCAGCAAGCTGATCGGCAGTGCGGAACTGTTCTTTCCCGTGCCGTTCGTGAAAGAGAGCAAGTCGGTTAGGTTGGGAGCATTCATGGATGTGGGCAATGTGTTTGAAAACACTCTCGATCTGGGTGACCTGCGGTATTCTGCCGGGCTTTCCGCCAGCTGGCTTTCGCCTTTCGGCGCATTGACTGTGAGCGTCGCGCAGCCCTTGAATGCAAAGCAAGGCGATCGTACGCAGAACTTTCAATTTCAATTTGGATCGGGCTTTTAGGCGATTGGCGGAAAAGAACATAGCAGGTCGCCCAGGATTTTTTGTTTGTATTCGAGGTGTGGCGACAGGCGCATAGTCGAACGATGCAGCTGCTGACACGATGCGGAATACGGGCCAAAAGATGAAGGAAGCTGGTATGTTCTTCGACTGCAATCGCTTTTAACTCTTACCTGGAGTACATGTAAACATGATCAAAAAATATCTGTTCGTTTCCGTCATCGGGCTTATCTGGGCTGTCAATCTTCAAGCCGCCGAACTCAAGATCGGTTATGTCGATCTGCAGACGATAATGGATAAGTCGCCCCAGGGTGAGGCTGCCACGCGGGCGTTGGAGAGGGAGTTTTCCAGTCGACGAAAGCGCCTCGAAGCAACCCAGAACCAACTCAAGCGGTTGGAGGAAGCGTTCGCCCGCGATGCCGCCATTTTGAGCGATTCGCAAAAAGAGCGTAAGCAGAAAGAGATTTTTACCAAAAGAAGGGAGCTCAAGCGATCCCAGGAAGAGTTTCTTGAAGATCTGAACTTTCGCAGAAACGACGAGTTGGGCAAACTGCAAAAACAGGTCATCGAGGCGATCAAATCCTTGGCGCGTGAAGAAAAGTATGACATCCTGTTGAGCAATGTGGTGTATGCCAGCGACTCGGTCAATGTGACCAATAAGATTTTGGACAAGCTGAAATCGGGCTTTCGCAAGCGCTAGTTTGGATCATTCCAAATGAATGGGGTTCATTGAAACGCATACTATAAATATTCTGTAAGGATTATGATTGATATTGAAGGGATTAAGGAGTTCTTACCGCATCGGTACCCGTTCCTGCTGGTCGACCGGGTGATCGAGTGCGAGCCGGGAAAGCGTTTGCTGGCAATAAAAAACGTTACTTACAACGAACCGTATTTTCAGGGCCATTTCCCGCATCAGCCTATTATGCCCGGGGTTTTGATTATGGAGGCACTGGCTCAGGCAACCGGCCTCCTCGCTTCGGAAAGTGCACCTGACGTGCTGGGCGGAGGTATGGTCTATTATCTGGTTGGACTGGACAAAGTCCGGTTCAAGCGGCCGGTGGGGCCCGGGGATCAATTGATGCTGGAAGCGAAATATGTGCGCCATAAACGCAACATCTGGGCATTTTCATGCCGGGCCGAAGTGGATGAAGAGTTGGTGGCCAGCGCGGACATCATGTGTGCGGCGGCGGAGCAGGGGTCTTGAAAGATCCAACAGCGATCATTGATGCTAAAGCTGTGTTGGCGGATGATGTTGTTGTTGGACCCTATGCAGTGATCGGGCCGGACATAGAGATCGATTCAGGCACGACGATCGGTCCTCATTCCGTGATACGTGGGCCGACTCGAATCGGCAAAGACAACAAGATATTTCAATTCACATCGATTGGTGAAGCTCCCCAGGACAAGAAATATGCCGAGGAAGTGACAAGGCTTGAAATCGGTGACCGCAATGTCATTCGGGAATATTGTACGATGCATCGGGGTACTATTCAGGATCAGAGCGTGACGCGTGTCGGCAGTGATGGCCTGTTTATGGCTTATACCCACATCGCGCATGACTGCGTGATCGGCAACCATGTGATCATGGCCAACGGCGCCTCTCTGGCGGGCCACGTTTACCTGGAAGACCATGTCATCCTTGGCGGCTTCACACTTGTTCACCAATTTACCAAATTGGGGAGACACGGTTTTTCCGCTATGGGCAGCGTTATTTCGCGCGATGTGCCGCCTTATGTAATGGTCGGCGGCCGGCCGACAAAACCTTACGGAATCAACAACGTAGGACTGGAACGGAGCGGTTTCAGCGTTGAATCCATTCGTGACATACGGATGGCATATAAGACTTTGTATAAATCGGGGTTGAAAATGGATGAAGCCATCCAGACGCTCAGAGAAATGGCGCAAGATAAAGCGGTCATTCGCCCGCTGATTGATTTTCTCGAGCGATCGGAGCGCGGTATTCTCCGTTAGCCGGCAGCCGTGTGTCAATGACAAGCCGGTAATGCGGTCAGGCTCGGTTGGAGGGCGTTGGCTGGTCGCCGGGATCGATGAGGTGGGGCGCGGCTGTCTGGTCGGTCCCGTGGTCGCAGCCGTTGTGGTGCTTGGTCCCGGTAAAGGCATCGAGGGTCTTGCCGACTCGAAAACGCTGACTGCGCGTCAGCGGCAGATCCTGACCATGCAGATCAAGGAACGAGCCCTTGACTGGGCGGTTGGAAGGGCTGAAGCCGGTGAGATCGATCGCATCAACATCCTTCAGGCTTCATTACTGGCCATGAAGCGCGCATTTGCTGCACTCGCTGTCCAGCCCGAGTGGGCCCAGGCCGACGGGATGCACTACCCGGATATTCCCTGCCATGGTGAAACAGTGGTCAAAGGCGATCAGCGTGTAGCGGAAATTTCAGCGGCTTCCATCCTTGCAAAAGTGGCTCGTGACCGGGAAATGGAGCTGCTGGATCGCCTCTGTCCCGGCTATTCGTTCGCCGCCCACAAAGGGTATCCAACACAGCTGCATTTGGCCTGCCTTGGAAAACTGGGTGTTACGCGATGGCACCGAAAAAGTTTTGGCCCTGTTCGGTCGATGCTCCGGGAAGCGGGCGTCGGTTCCTGATCTTAACCAATGCCTAAAAGACGGGACCGACAAGATTCATCTCCTGTTTCCTGTCAATCCTGAAAAATCCTGTTAGTCCTGTCTCAAAAAAGGGATAGCTCTACATCTGAGTTTTGGCTTTGAATCCATCATGCAACCTGACTTCGTTCATCTACGCGTCCATACGGAATATTCCCTAGTCGACGGCCTCGCGCGGGTCAAGCCGTTGGTCAGGCGTGTCGCCCAGTTGGGTATGCCGGCCGTGGCCGTGACGGATCATTCCAATCTGTTCGCGCTGGTCAAGTTTTATCGGGCGGCATTGGCGGAAGGCATCAAAGCCATCGTGGGGTGCGATGTTTTGCTGGGCAATCCGGCCGACTCAAGCAGGCCTTTTCGTATGACTTTGCTGGTCGGGAATGAAACAGGCTACCGCACCCTGACCGAACTGATTTCCCGCAGCTATCTGGAGGGACAGCGTCAAGGTGTTCCGATGATATCCACTGACTGGTTGGAACAGTGCAATTGCGGCCTGATCGCGTTGTCGGGTGCTCGTGAGGGGCAGGTCGGCCAGGCGCTGCTGGCCGGCAAGCCGGATGAAGCAAGAGCACGCCTGGAACACTGGATGAAGGTATTCGAGCAGCGTTTTTATATCGAGCTGCAGCGTACCGATCGAACCGCTGAAGAAGAGTATATCGAGCAGGCGGTCTTGTTGGCGGCCGAGTACGAAACGCCGGTGGTGGCGACCAACGATGTGCGGTTTTTGGAGCGGCAGCAATTCGACGCGCACGAGGCCCGGGTCTGTATTTATCAAGGCCGCGTATTGGATGATCCCAAGCGGCCCAAAGATTATGGTGAGCAGCAGTATTTACGCAGCCCCGAGGAAATGCGGGCGCTGTTTTCAGATATTCCGGAAGCGCTGAAAAACACCGTTGAAATCGCAAAACGCTGTAATCTTGGCTTGGTGCTTGGAGAAAGTCATCTTCCCGCCTTTCCGGTACCGGATAATATCAGCCCGGATGATTATTTCGTCGAGCAGGCCTGGCGGGGGCTGGAAGAGCGCCTGACGGTCAGCGCGCCATTCGGTTCGGGAACAGCGGAAGAAAATCGCAGGCGTTATCACGAACGGCTGAAGCGAGAGCTCGAAGTGATTGTCAAGATGGGCTTTCCCGGCTATTTTCTGATTGTCGCAGACTTTATTCAATGGGCCAAGCAGCAAGGTATTCCGGTTGGCCCCGGTCGCGGTTCGGGCGCCGGCTCGTTGGTCGCTTATGTACTGAAGATCACGGACCTGGACCCGATCGCGTTCGACCTGTTGTTCGAGCGCTTCCTCAATCCGGAACGCGTGTCCATGCCCGATTTCGACGTCGACTTCTGCATGGAGGGCAGGGACCGCGTCATCGACTATGTGGCACGGCGTTATGGTCGCGATCGTGTCTCCCAGATCATCACTTACGGCAGTATGGCGGCGAAAGCCGTCGTCAGGGATGTCGGTCGGGTGCTGGCGCACCCCTATGGCTTTGTCGACAAATTAGCGAAGCTGATTCCTTTCGAAATCGGTATGACGCTGGACAAGGCGCTGCAGGAGAGTGAAGATCTGCGCACACTTTATGAGAGTGAGGAGGATGTGCGAACACTGATCGATCTTGCCAAAGAGCTGGAAGGGATCGCCAGGAATGCCGGCAAACATGCGGGCGGAGTGGTCATCGCACCATCGAAGCTGAGCGATTTTACCCCACTTTATTGCGAGCAGGGCAGTGATCACCCGGTGACCCAGTTCGATAAGGATGATGTCGAAGCGGTTGGCCTCGTCAAGTTCGATTTTCTGGGGCTGCGAACGCTGACCATCATCGACTGGGCGTTAAAGGCCATCAATCAGCAGCGTCAACAAGCGGGCGAGGCGCCGATCGATATCTCCCGCATTCCGCGTGATGATCCGCCGACCTATGAATTATTGAAGAATTGTGCGACAACCGCTGTGTTTCAGCTCGAATCACGCGGGATGAAAGACCTTGTCAGGCGTCTTCAGCCTGATTGCTTCGAAGACATCATTGCTTTGGTTGCCCTGTTCCGGCCGGGGCCGTTGCAGTCCGGCATGGTTGATGACTATGTCAACGTGAAGCATGGCAAGGCAAAAGCAGAATATCCGCATCCGGTAGTGGAGCCGATTCTGAAACCGACCAACGGCGTCATCCTCTATCAGGAGCAGGTGATGCAGATTGCCCAAGATTTGGCCGGCTACACGCTTGGTGGCGCCGATCTGCTACGCCGAGCCATGGGCAAAAAGAAACCCGAGGAGATGGCCAAGCAGCGTGCGATTTTTACCGAAGGCGCGGTCAATCGCGGCGTCAAGGAATCGGTGGCCAGTTATATCTTTGACCTGATGGAGAAATTTGCGGGCTATGGTTTCAACAAGTCGCATTCGGCTGCTTATGCCCTGGTTGCCTATCAGACGGCCTGGCTGAAAGCGCATTATCCGGCGGCTTTCATGGCGGCGGTTCTCTCATCGGATATGGATAATACCGATAAAGTGGTCGTGCTGATCGATGAGTGCCGCGATATGGGATTGACGATCGTGCCTCCCGACGTCAATCGCTCCGGCTTTCGGTTCACGGCACAGAAAGATGCAGAGATTACATATGGCCTCGGCGCCATCAAGGGGGTCGGAGAGGCGGCCATCGAACACATTGTAAGAGAACAGGAGCGCCAAGGCTCTTTTGACGGTCTGCAGGATCTGTGCAATCGGTTGGATTTAAGCAAGGTGAACCGACGGGTTCTGGAGGCGCTGATTCGGGCTGGCGCTCTGGATGCGTTCGGGGATCATAGGGCAAGTCAAATGCAACAGCTGCCGGTTGCGCTGAAAACAGCCGAGCAGCAAGGAAAAATGGCCCTTGCCGGCCAGGAAGATCTGTTTGGGCTGGCCCTCTCGCCTTCTGATGTCGCGGTGGCCGATTCGGCAACGAAAAAGGTCGATCCCTGGCCGGAAAATGAGCGTCTGGCGGCGGAGAAAGCCAGCCTGGGACTTTATTTGACCGGTCATCCAATCAATCGGTATGAGCAGGAATTGTCCCATTTGACCAGCGGGCGGATCGCGCAATTGAGAAACAGCAGTGAAATGTTCTTCGGACGCTCCGAAGCCCGCGTCGCCGGGCTCGTTGTGGCACTGCGCACGCGCCAGGGACGGTCGGGCAAACGGATGGCGTTCGCGACTCTGGATGATCGCACCGGGCGTTTGGAGATCGCTGTTTTTTCCGAAACCTACGAGCAATGTAAAGACCTTTTGGGCAAAGATCAGATTGTTGTTGCAGATGGCACGCTGAGTGTCGATGACTTTTCCGGCGAACTCCGATTGACGGCGGAGCGGTTGTTAAGCATAGAGCAGGCTCGGGCTCGATTTGCCAAGAATCTGGTTATCCGCTGGCCGGAACGGAACGGGCATGACACCAGCGATGGCGGCCGCTCCTTTGTCGACAAGCTGCGTCGCGAGATTGACCCATTCAAAGGAGGCCCCTGTCCCATCTGCATCGAGTATAGATCCGAATCGACGCGGACCAGGGTTCAACTCGGTGAATCCTGGCGGGTTTTCCCCCGGGACGAATTGCTTGATCGGTTGGAGAACCACTTTGGCGAAGCGGGTGTGACGGTCAATTATTCGGGCAGTTAAGGGGGTTACGAAATCAACAGAGGATCAGGGTAAAGTTTGGTTGCAGGGTGGCAAAAGTTGATGGGACGAGCGTATGAGCACCTTATAAGAAGCACCGATAAAGGAGCGTAACCCAACGTTCGGTTCGTATCAACAAATCGTTCAATGTCGCAGCAACCTTTGTGCTCTGAGTGGTTCATTCCGGCTATATCTGGTGCCCCCCCCGGTGCTGCTCCTTGGCCCGCCACCCCCATTCGTACACATAGCTTGCTCCGCTCCATAGGGTCGTCACGACAACGAAAAAAATCAGCACATTGATCACTGTCTCTGCGATCGGCAGGATTGCCTTGTTTACCATCACGATGGTCAGAAGCCCAAGCTGCATGACCGTATTCAATTTGCTCGAAATCAAAGGTTCGCCCTCGAACGGCCCGAATTTGTTATGGTATACAAGCGCTCCGGTTATGATCACCACATCACGTATGATCACGAGACCAACCAGCCAGGCGGGGATCAAGCCGAGCCAACCGCAAGCGACCGAGACGGAAATTTGCAACAGCTTGTCTGCGAGGGGGTCCAGCAATGAGCCCAAGCGGGTGACCCAGCCATAATGTTTCGCCAGGTAACCGTCCAGACCATCGGACAGCCCGGCGATCACAAACAGACTCAGCGCCCAGCCGAAGCGCTCTGTCAGCAGTGCTATTACGATCGGAAAGACCAGAAGCATCCTCACGATGCAGATCAAATTCGGTATATCCCTCGCTTTCATCGTTATTCCACCATTCTCCCGAGGACCATAAGATACCACATTGAAATGAGATGACCGAAATGCCGGTCCTCATCAGTCGGAATGAGCTGATAAAATGAGCAGAAGATGAAAAAAATGATAAGTGAGGGTGATCTTTGAACGACAATAACAACGACCGCCTCAATTATAAAAAGGCCGGCGTCGACATCGCTGCCGGCAATGCTCTCGTCGAGCAAATCAAACCCATTGCCGCCAAAACCCAAACCGCTGGTGTGTTGAAAGGATTAGGCGGTTTCGGGGCGCTGTTCGAATTGCCGCTGCATCGGTACGAAAAGCCGGTGCTTGTTTCGGGAACCGACGGTGTGGGCACCAAGCTCAAGCTCGCTCTTGCGCTGAACAAGCATGACTCCATCGGTATCGACCTGGTCGCCATGTGCGTCAACGATATCGTCGTGCTTGGCGCAGAACCGTTGTTCTTTCTCGACTATTACGCCACCGGACGCCTGGATGTCGATGTCGCGACCGCCGTCATCCGGGGAATCGGCCGAGGCTGCGAGCTGGCCGGCGCCGCGCTGGTTGGCGGTGAAACTGCGGAAATGCCCGGCATGTATACGCACGGCGAATACGATCTTGCCGGTTTCAGCGTGGGCATCGTCGAAAAAGAGCGAATTCTGGACGGCAGTAAGGTCAAAGCGGGCGATCGACTCATCGGCATTGCCTCATCCGGTCCACATTCGAACGGCTATTCTCTGATCCGAACGATCCTCGACCGCGGCGCTGTTTCGACCGACCGGATGCTGCAAGGAAAAACGCTGGCCGAACAGCTGATCGAGCCGACCCGGATCTACGTCAAGCCACTTTTGCAGCTTCTGAACATCGTGGAGGTTCATGCGCTCGCTCATATTACAGGCGGGGGGATCACCGAGAATCTGCCACGGGTCCTGGCTGACGGATTGCATGCGACGGTCGATCTTGGCGCCTGGCGACGATCTCCCATCTTCTCCTGGCTTCAGCAACAGGGCGGGCTCGACAGCGATGAAATGCTGCAGACATTCAACTGCGGCATCGGGATGATCGTCTGTGTGGGGCCGGATGATGAAGCCGTCGCGCTTGATTTGCTCCGGAACCAAGGCGAAATGGTATTCCGCATTGGTGAAGTTGTTGCCGGGGAAGGCGAGCCCCGGGTCAATTATACGGGTATGCCGGCTTTTTGATTTCAGGGCGGGTGTTGGGTTACGGCGCGCATAAAGGCAGGTGAAAACCGGAAGGGAAGTTGCCATGCGCGCCTAACCACAACCTATGGGCTTTCCTCGTTAGCAGTGGGGACGCGTAATGAGTAACCGTAAACCGCGTTATTTCAGCTTTTGCTCGATCTTCGCCAGCCGCTGTTCGATCCTGTCGAGCCGTTCGAGGATGGCGCTCTCCTCCACCTCAACTTGTTCCACGCCTTTTTCGACATCGGTCACTTCCTGTCCGATCAAGGCGGCGGAAAAGTTGGCCGTCAGCAGGGCAAACAATCCCACACCCAAGAGAATCAGCAAGCCCCCGAATATGCGTCCGGCGGTCGATGTCGGCACGAAATCACCATAGCCCACTGTCGTCACGGTTACCCAGGCCCACCAAATGCCTTCCGCGGGGGTATGAATCGCCGGGTCGATCATCGTGATGGCGATGCCGGAAAGGAATATGACGATCAAGGCAACCAGAAGGGTGCTTCCGAGGCGATTTTTTTGCAGTGCCTTTTTGCTGAGACGGGTCAGCCGGACAAAAACACCGTAGAGAACGATGAGGCGCAAGCTGCGCAGACCGATGGCAAGAGGGGAAGTTTGCCATAACAGGGGGAAGCCGGCGACGATAATCACCAGGTTCATCCAGTTGCCTTTCAGATAGCGCTTTTTATCCCACACCAACGTTGTCATCAAGACAGTTTCCACCACAAAGGTCATCCATACGGCCCAGTCGGTGATCAATAGAAGTCGGGTGGGAAGCACGTTCAGGTACTCGAAATACCAGGCAACCGGGATCCAGATCGCCAACAGCACCATCGGCCATTCAAAGCGTCGCCCCCAGCGTTTCGCCGCGCTGTTCTCATAGGTCGAAACGCCGGGAAACCCGAAGGTGAATTGGAAGTTCAGACCGGGCACGAAACAACCTCTTCAATGCGCGCCGTCAGCTCCGCCAACACGGCACTCCGTAGGCCAGCTTGGGCAGATCGCCTCGGATTCCCATGGCGTAGCGGGTGAAAAAGTTCTTCAGCGGCGGCGTTTTGTCGATGCAGCGCATACCGGTGGACCGCAGATGGCCCCATGGCGCGAACGAAACGCCATACATTCGCTTCAATGCATCCATACCCCCCAACATGGCGAAGTTGTCACCTTTCCGCCAGCGTTCATAGCGACGCAGCACATGTCGGCTGAATATGGGCCTGCCTTGGCTGCGGGCCTGACAGATGACTTCAGCCAGGGCGGCCGCATCGAGCAGGCCCATATTGGCGCCTTGTCCGGCCAGCGGGTGCATGGCATGGGCCGCATCCCCGACCAGGGCGACACGGTCATCGGTGTACTTGCGTGCGAATTGCAGCCCCAGCGGGAAGGCGGCCCGCGGTCCGACGCGCTCCATCGTTCCCAAAATGCCGCCGGATGCCTCCGTCAAAGCGCGGAGAAAGGTCTCATCATCCATTGCCAGATTTTTTTTTGTGCTCTCGAGGCTGCACGACCAGACAATCGAGCAGGCGCCATCGCGCAGCGGCAAAAAGGCCAGCGGCCCTTCCGATAAAAAGCGCTGATAGGCGGTCTCTTCATGCCATCGACCGGGCTGAACGGTGGCAACCAGCGCCGATTGGCCGTAAGACCAACCGGTGATGTCGATCCCAGCCAGTTCGCGCAGGCGGGACGCTTTGCCGTCTGCGGCGACGATCAGATCGGCGCTCAAGCGCGACCCATCCTCGAGAACCAGCGTTGCATCGTGTTCCGACCGCTGCAGATCGACCACCTGCGCCGGGCAGGCGACATCTGCGCCCGGCAGCGTTTCGAGCAGATCCCACAATGCTGCCACAGTCACCCGGTTCTCGACGATATGCCCGAGGATGTCTCCACCGACGTCGGCGCCGTCGAAAGAGAGCTCGCCCGGATAATCCGCGTCCCAGACACGCATAAAGCGATAAGGACTCACACCACGCTGCTCCATGCCGGACCAGGCGCCGATCGTTGTCAGCATCTTTTGCGAAGCGTGAGTCAAGGCCGATACCCGCAGATCGACCGTGTCGGACGGCCATGCCCGCTCTGGCGCCCGCGATTCCAGCAGAGCCACATGAATCCCGCCGCGGGCCAAGGCACAGGCAAGCGCGGTGCCCACCATACCACCGCCGACGACGGCAACTTCACAATCGGATCTCTCTGTCATCGAACGGACCTCAGCATACGGCCGACGCGCGGCACTCTTCCTCCCATGCCCATTGCATGGCGTGCAAGGGTATGTTTGAGCCAGGGCAGATGGTCCAGTGCCATCAGCCCCGCATTGCGCGCAGCACTCAGCGGAAGCAATCGATTGGAAAAAATGCGAACCACCTGATCGGTAAAGCCGATGACCGCCTGGTGGTCTCTGCGTCGCGCCTCGTCATACCTGTTCAAAAGACGATTGGATCCGGGATCTTCACCTTCCGCATCCGCTCTGATCAACAGTTCCGCCAGCTGCGCCACATCGCGCAGCCCCAGGTTGAATCCTTGCCCGGCAACCGGGTGCAGTTGATGAACCGCATTCCCGATCAAAGCCGCACGTTCGGCGATCATCTGCTCGGCCTGCACCAATGTCAAAGGGAATCCACGGCGCGGCGCGCATAACGACAGCCGCCCGAGCCGATAGCCGAAAGCGTCCTGCAAGCGCTCGAGGAAGGCGCTGTCGGGCAGCGCCATCAGCGCTTCGGCCTCGTCGCTGACTTGCGTCCAGATCACCGAACAGCACCCATCGCTCGTCGGCAGGAAGGCCAGGGGACCCGAGGCAGTGAAGCGCTCATAGGCGGTGTGGGCCGGATCATGCTGTGGCTTCACCAGAGTGACGATTGCCGTTTGGCCGTAATCGCGCGTTTTCTGCTTGATCTCCAGCAAACGTCTGACCGAAGAGTTGCCGCCGTCGGCGCCGACCACCAGCCTGGCCGTTTTATTCAGGGAATCATCGCCCGATTTCAGGCTGATGCAGACCCCTTCCGAACCGGATTTCAGGCCGATGATCCGAGTCGGGCAGAGATATTCGACCGAGGAAGCGGACAACGCTTCGGCAACATGCGTTTCGATGACCCGTGCCGTGATGACATAGCCCAAGGCCTCGACGCCTTCCTGCCGGGCGGACAATCGGGTTTTGCCGAAGTGCCCGCGGTCGGAAATATGAATCTGTTCGATCGGCGCCGCCTGCTGCGCCACTCCGTTCCACACTCCCAATCGATCCAGAACCCGAACCGTCCCATACGCCAGGGCCAGTGCCCGGTCTCCGGCGGGGGACGTGCGTCTTTGCTCATCGGTCACCGCCTCGACCACGGCGACGCGCCAGCCGGTCGCCTGCAGCGCGAGCGCCAGGCAGCCCCCGGCCAACCCGCCGCCGGCAATCAATATATCGCAATCGTAGTGCATCGCTTAAGCTTGCATCAACTGTTCGATTTCGGCAATGGTCCTGGGAACGTCGGCGCTCAGAACTTCGCACCCATTCTTTGTGACCAGCACGTCGTCTTCGATCCGCACACCGATGCCGCGCCATTTTTTTGCCACCCGCTTGCACGGCTCGGGAATATAGAGCCCCGGCTCCACGGTCAGCACCATCCCCGGCTCCAGCCGCCGCCATTGATTACCGGCCTTGTACTCTCCCACATCGTGCACATCCATCCCCAGCCAATGGCCGGTCTTATGCATATAGAATATCTTGTAGGCTTCGTCTTTGATCAGCTTCGGCACCGGCCCTCTCAACAGGCCCAGCTTCACCAGCCCTTTGGTCAGCACCCGCACGGCCGTATCGTGTGGTTCATTCCAGCGGGCGCCGGGACGCACTTTCTTGATGGCCGCCTGCTGCGCGTCCAGAACCAGTTGGTAAATGGCTCGCTGAGGTTCGCTGAAGCGGCCGGAGACGGGAAAGGTTCGGGTGACGTCAGCCGCATAGTACTGATGTTCGGCGCCCGCATCGATCAGCAGCAGATCACCCTCTTTCAACTCATCGGCATTGTTGGTGTAATGCAGGATGCAGGCGTTTTTTCCTCCCGCCACGATCGGTGGGTAGGCGGGAAAGCGCAGGCCGCTGCGCATGAACTCGTGCATCAGCTCGGCTTCGATGTGATATTCGTGAAGGCCGGGACGGCACGTCTGCATCGCTCTGATATGCGCCTGCGCCGAAATTTTTGCCGCTTGGCGCATCAGCTGAATTTCGGCCGCACTTTTTTGCAGTCTCATCTCATGCAGCAGATGTTCCAGGGAAACGAATTCGACCGGGGCATGCACGCCGCCTCGCGACTGCTGACGCAATTGGTTGACCCACTCCATCAACCGCTGATCCATCTCCGTATCCCGTCCCATCGGATAATAGACCCGAGCCCGATTTTCCAGCATCCGCGGTAATATTTCATCCAGATCATCGATCGGAAATGCGTCGTCTGCCCCGTAAACGGTTCGCGCGCCGTGCAGACCTGCATTTTTTCCGGTCCATAGCGCCTTTTTTTCATCGAATTCACGGCAAAAAAGGATGTACTCACCCTGTTTCCTGCCCGGTATGAAGACAGCAACCGCATCGGGCTCGGCAAAGCCGGACAAATAGAAAAAATCACTATTCTGACGATATGGATGTTCGACATCATTGTTCCGTACAGTCGCCGAGGCGCTGGCGATAATAGCGATATTGCCGCGCCCGACCGTGCGCATCAACTGCTTGCGTCGCCGTTTGTGCTCGTTATGCATGATTGTCATCTTTTCTGTCACAGCCACTCCCGGTCGTCGTCAGTGCAGCGTCTTTTTGCCGCCAGAGTGACGCAGTTCGCTGTGTATCAGCTGCGCACCGACACGCACATATTCAGTCAGTTCCATCAATGCCGCTTCATCCGCCTCGTCCTCGGCATCCTGGTCGAGGCGGGCGATTTCGACCAGATCCCGCACGATTTCCTTGCATTCCTCCGGCCAGGTTTGATGGCTGCCGCCTGCTCCCAATCCGTATAAAAATCCCCGGCACCATTCGCCCAACGCCTGTGCCCTTTCGTTCAGCGGCGCTTCATCGTCCGGCAAAAACAGATCGAAGGAATACATTTCCTCGTCGAGAACCCGGCGGGTTGCATCGAATAAAGAGTCCAGCAGAGAATGATCTTCCGCGGACAGATCGCCGACGTGATCGGCGTTGCCCAAAACCGCGACCAGCCATGAGTCACAATCATTCACCGTACCGGCACACAACAGCCCGGCTAGGGTTCCATGGGCTTCGGCGGGACTTATGAGCGAATGGAGTCCCGACATGGCTGCATCGGCCGCCCGGTACGACAAGTCAGTGAACATGACACGCTCTGAATTGAAACAGATCGACCATTCTACGCCGGCATCAAAAAGCAAAAAAGAGTGAGACTGAACCGATTAGGCGATATACTAATCGGTATCTATGACATCCGTTTTTTATTCTTGACACGATGAGCGCGGCCGATAGAGACGCTGAAGCAGAATTGAAAAAACTGGAAGCAAAGATCGATTCGCTCCTGTCACTGTACAAAGCACTGCAAGAAGAAAACCGATCACTGAAGGTCGAGCTGGAACAGTCGGCTCGTGAACGGGCTCGCCTCATCGAAAAAAACAGCCACGCGCGAGATCGCGTTTCGGCAATGATATCACAACTCAAGTCCTTGGGGCATGATGCATGAGCGACGACGCAATCCCGGTCGAGAGCGGTGTTAGTCCAGTCGAAATCGTCGTGCTGGGAAAACGGTACCGCATCGCATGTCAAGAGAGTGACCATGAATCCTTGCTGAAATCCGCGCATTACCTCGACCGGAAAATGCGCGAAATACGCGAAACCGGCCGGGTCATCGGGCAGGATCGCATCGCAGTCATCGCGGCGCTCGACATCGCTCACGAGCTCATACAAACCCAAAAGCAGGTCAACGAGCCTTTTCGCGATTTCCGCAAGAGCCTGATTGCCCTGGAAGACAAAATCGACGGCGCTTTAGATCACAGCGATGTACAAGAAGAATCTTGACGGCCTGCCGGCTGGCAACGCTCCCGCGGTAGTCGGGGAGCGATTGAGTGGAAGGGGTGGCCGGATGATGCAGCGTCCTCAGACCGCAATATTGTATTTCTGCATGCGGTAGAGCAGCGTGTCGCGGGAAATACCGAGCAGGCGGGCCGATTTGCTGCGGTTGCCGTTGGTGCGCGACAGCGCTTGCTGGATCAGATCCATCTCCACCGCCTGCAGATTGACGCCCACCTCCGGCAGGGCAAACACCGGGCTTTTACCGAAACCTTTGCTGCGGCTGAATTCGGACGGCAGATTGTCCGGCTCGATCAACCGCCCCGGAAGCAATATGGAAAGCCGTTCGCAGAGATTGCGCAGCTCTCTGACATTGCCGGGCCAGCCATAGGCGGACAGGAGGTTCAGTGCGGACTTGCTGAAACGCGGCGCATCGAGGCTGTGTGTTTTTGCAAAATGGCCGAGGAAGTGTTTGAGAAGACGCTCCACGTCGCCGCTTCGCTCACGCAAAGGCGGCAGCGTCAACGGCACCACATTGAGGCGAAAATAGAGGTCCGTGCGGAATTCACCGGCCGCCATCTTGTCATTCAAATCGCTGTTGGTGGCCGCGATCACGCGCGCATCGATGTCTTGTGTATGGGTGTTGCCCACCGCCTGACATTCGCCGGTTTCAAGAAACCGCAATAGTTTAGCCTGCAGCGGCACGGACAGCGAATCGACTTCGTCGAGAAACAGCGTCCCGCCGTCCGCCGCTGGTAGTTTTCCAGGTTGATTGGCGGTGGCGCCGGTAAAAGCGCCCTTGCAATGACCGAACAGCTCCGATTCCGCAATGCTTTCTGCAAGCGCTGCGCAGTTCAGTGTGACAAACGGTTTGTTCGCGCGTGGGCTGTGCTTTTGCAGAGCGCTCGCCAGAACTTCCTTGCCGGTGCCCGTTTCTCCTGTAATCAAAACCGTCACATCGGTTGCTGCAACCATTTTGGCGCTGCGCAGCAATGACTCGAAATTGGGGGCATTGCCGATAAGAGCGCTGAAATTGTCCACAACATCACCTCTTTATCAATCGTTATTTTAATGTAGGCGCATCGGGTTGAGCCATGGGAACGCAGCCAGCAACGCGAGCGCAATGAGAAACAGGCCCGCGGACTGCCTGAATCTGCGCATTTGGGACAGCCGCGCCATGAGACTGGTCATTATACCGACACCCATCACGGCAGGTAAAGTGCCGATTCCGAACGTCAGCATGGTCAGGCCGCTGCGGACGATTTCGCCGGTGGTCGCAGAGAGGGCGAGCGCGGTATAGACGAGTCCGCAGGGAAGCCACCCCCAGACCATGCCGAACACATAGGCCTGGGAGAGCGTATGGACCGGAATCAGCCGGCGGCCGTAGGGCTCGATCTTTTTCCAGAACAGACTGCCGGTTTTTTCGATATAGGCGAAGCGGGGAAACCAGCCGGCGATATGCAGCCCGGCCCCCGTCATCACGATCGCCGAAAGAATCTGCAGCAATCGGTGCCCGTGCCCCTCGCCCAAGGGGAGGGTCAGCACATGCTCCAACAGTCCGGCGATGAAGCCGCCGATCGTATAGCTGGTGATGCGCCCCAGATTGTAATAAAAGACAAACAGGGTCAGCAGCGATTTATTGTCGCGTATCTCCTGCCGCAGGCTCAATGTCAGTGTGCCGATGATCGAGCCGCACATGCCGATGCAGTGGAATCCGCTGAACAGGCCCATAATCAGTGCGACGAGATAAGATGTGCTGAACGCTTGATCGATTTGCATAACAGAGGCAAACCTTACCATACCTGTTTCAAGATACAAGCCTTAAGGCTTGTTTGAAACATATCGTCATGATTTTTCGGCAACGTCTGCGGCTTCGGTCCGGTAGCAAGCGTGCGGGTGGCTTGTTGCTGCGTTTTCCTGGAAAGCGTGCAGGCGGATAGGCTGCTCGCATGACGGCGTGCTCCGTTCGATTTTTCGGTCACAGCAGATTTGGCCGAGGGACCTGATTCCAGGTTGTCCCATCGAGCTCGCGGCCGGAGGCGTGCATGCCGACCGCCCACATCGTTGTTGGGCTTTGATCAGAGTTGGAAAAAGTGTAACGTTTCCTGCGGCTGGGCTGCGCGGGAGCGACCGGCGACCAGTGTCCCCACTTCCGGAAATGAAAGGCGGCGCCGGTCGCAAGGCACTGGTCTCTGAGCGAGCGGAACCAGTTCGGGTGGGTCGGCCGCGCTTTTGCGCCGCTTTCGCCGCCGGCGACGATCCAGTGTATGGAATCGCCCAGCCATCGAGACAGGTCCAGGGGGCTGAGGAGAGGTTCACAGGAAAGGAATCGGACGACGGCCGGTATCTCGATCAGCCGCGGAATACGCTGCCGGGCCCACTCCTGATTCTCGACGGTCATACCGAGCCAGACGTTGGCGGGCCATTCGCGCCACGGCGCCAGCTGCTGAACCAGGTCGTGTCGTTTGGTCAGCAGCAGCCAGTCGAGCTGCGGTGTGGCTTCGATCAATCCGGCCAGTTTGGCGCGCCAGGGATCCAGTTCGCTGCGTCGCTCGAACACATCGGCCATGGACGCACAGAACACACGTCGGCGTTCCCCCGCCGCTTCGGCGTCCCGGTTCCACCTGAGCGGCTCGGCCCAATGCTTGTCGGAAAAAAATCGGCGTTCGGCGTCATCGCCCCAGACCCGGCTGCCGACGCGTTTGGCCCAAGCCTCGGCGTAGCAGTTCTTGCAGGCGGGAGAGAGCTTGACGCACCCCCACCAGGGGTTGAAGGTATGATGAACCCATTCGAGTTTGGTCTCTTTTGCCATCGGTAGGAGGCCTCCTAGCCTACCAGCGGATCAACTGCCCGACCAGGGGCAGATCATGTTTACGCCGAAAAAAATCGAGAAATTCCTCGGACGAGGCAAAGCCATCGGCTTGAACCAGTTCTATTGTTTCCGCTGGCGTCAGTATCCGTCCGTCAACCTCGATTCGGTCATGCGTGATCGTAATGTGATGCGCACCGACACAGCGATGCGTACCCAGCCGACGGCACTTGGCAGTTCGCATGCCGGTGAACAGGTACAAAGTATCGTCGGTCCGAAACGGGCGCTTCCGCATTTTCCGTATGGTTTGGCGCTTGCGGCCGCTTTCGATCGGGATGACGAAACGTTGTTTGAAGTTGAGGCTTGGCATCGTTGCGGCTTGCCCAATTCAGGCGGCGCCCAGGTTTGTGAGAAACGATGCAGTTGCGAGCGCCATCAATCGTTCATCAGTTCGTTCTCCTCTCTGATTTCCAACTCTTTTTCCAGGTTGCATTGGCAGGCTTCGATAATGACGTTTTCCACACTGAAACCATGGAGGGTTCCCGCCGGGCCGTCACATTGCCAACCTTCATCGTTGTCTATTAAACAGGTGATTGGCTCTCCGTTGTTCGAGCAGCGGCCGCTGATGCCTTGCTGTAAGCTGATGGTGACCGTTTTTTTGTCTACGATCGAGCACGCTTCGGCATGCCCATGAATGGAAATCAGAGCGGTCGCTGATAAGAGTACCGCGGCGGTCTTGTTTTTAATTGACATATGTATGACGGCTCAGCCGTAAGCAGTACGAAGGGTGTTGTTCATCTCTTGGTCGCTTTTGTCGCGTTCCATCGTGGGTCGGTTTTTTTGACGAAATCCAAGAAGATCTCTATGGTCAGACAGCTTCCCAGCTATAGCAGAAGCCGTTGTGTTTCCCTGCCAATCGCGGTGTGTGCACGTGCTAAATGCGGGCGCGGTGCCTTTCTACCAGCGCTTCGTGTTCTTCCAGCTCCTGAATTTTGTACAGATCTTCCAGTGAATAGACGTCGTCGCCGATTCGGAACCGGTCCAACCGGCTGGTTGCATTTGCGCCATCCGCAGCCATCAGCAGCTGCCGCATGATTTCAACTTCCGGCAGGCCTTCGTCAATCAGTCTTTCCATCGTTTTGGTCAAATCGAAAATTTCTTTATCGCTCATGTGTTCTCTGCTCCAAATTGAGTACAATCGTTCGGGCCACCCCGATCCTCCAGGGAACGATTATAATCGTTCGCGGTCATGGTGCAACTGCGCCTTGCGTTGAACCGGCCGCTCCCGTCGAGCCGCCGGTCGACGGGAGCGGTCCGGCGAGTGCCTGATGTGTGTTCAGTGATGCCTGTTTGCACTGCCCCATCGACTCTACCTTTGGATGGCGTTACAATTCATCTCACAAACAACCGATTCTCTGTTGTCGAGCGCGGCGACGCGAGCCGAGGCGCATTCTTCGGAATGGGTGGGGAGGGTTGCTTCCTGAGTCATGATTAAATTTAGGGTGGAGGCAGGAATGAAACGAAATCTGTTCGCGGTTTTTGCAGTACTGATGCTGAGTCTGGTGCAATCGCCCGCAGTCGCGGAAGATCAGCCGTGGCCCGGCACGACGAAAGAGCAGGCGCCCGGCTTGGAGGATTATCTGGCGGAGATTGTGCTGAGACCGCTCGGCGCCATCAGCAACATCGTCGGGCTTGGACTGTTCGTCGCCGCATCGCCGATCACCATGCTGGCCAGCATCGAGGAACCTCATGATGCTGTCGCGAACTCATTTAATGGGTTTGTCCTGGCGCCTTATCGCTACACGTTCCGCCGCCCCATTGGCGAATACAGGTTCCGGGTTAATGCCAAGGAAGCCGTACCACTAAATCCGCAGGAATAAGGGATGTCAGCCGTAGCAGACGAGCTGCCGGGTATGCAAAAAAAGCGGCCGGAAAGGATGCAGTTTTGAGAATTGCGGCAGCTGAGGCTTTTCAAATTTGGATGCGCACGAGCGGAGCCATGGTCATCCCAAGGTAACCGAGATGGTTTTTCGGTGAAGGAAAGATGATTTCGACCCGTGGTGCCCGTGAAGGGTGCGACTGCTTGAAAAAGAGACCCCTTTTCGCTTCTCCATATCCTCGACGGTTTCGGTGAGCTGTTTCAAAGACCGGGCCAGCCGGTCGAGCTTCCAGACCACGAGCGTATCCCCTGCTCTGATATAGTCCAGGGCGGCTTTCAGCTCTGGCCGGTCCCGCTGCGCGCCGGAGGCCTTCTCCTTGAATATCTTTTTGCACCCAGCACTTTTCAGGGCGTCCGTCATGCAGATGAGGTTTCTGGTCCTGGGTGGAAACGCGGGCGTAGCCGACAAGCATGGTTAGATCTCCGAAAACTCATCGAAAGAGTGACATATTAGGAGATAAATTTCGAGAGACTGTATATGACGAGTACCGAGCAAATCGCCGGGCTTGTCCGGCAACAGGATAAAATCGTGGTTCGCTTCGCTCGCACGATCTGTCGTTATTCGTTAAACGGATAAGAAGCAGCGACTCCTCCTCATACCCCTTGTACTCTGCCACTGGGGCACCCACGTCACTAGGAGGCTGTCCGAGAATAGACTAATCTACTGCGGCCGAGCCTGA
>DEII01000187.1:29839-30782 GCA_002352385.1 Methylococcaceae bacterium UBA2778
GCTATTCTCGGACAGCTTCCTAGTCGAGAAAACTGACTTGTCCGGTGTTCATGTCGTACAGTCCTCCCACAATCTTAATTTCGCCATTCTCTTCCATCTCTTTCAATATTGGACTGTTTTTTCGAATATTCTCAATTGTCATCCAAACATTCTGCTCTGCGACCATGTGTACGAACTCTTCATTCTGGCTCGTTTTGTCACCGTCATATCCAATGAAATGTTCGACCGCCGGCTTGATATTTTCGAGCATAGGCGTGATATTGCCAAGCTCGACACCGTCTATCGCACCTTTTACCGCACCACAGTATTCATGGCCAAGTACTAATATGAGCTTTGAACCTGACAACTTGCAGGAGAATTCCATACTGCCGAGAATGTCCGTGTTCTCAAAATTGCCTGCAACTCGCGCGACGAATAAGTCCCCGATACCTCTGTCGAACACATCCTCGACTGGTACCCTTGAGTCGATGCAAGATAGAATAATTGCCTTGGGATACTGGCCGCTTGCCGCCTCGCGTACCTTCTTGGAATGATCTCTGCTCGTAATCGTTCCTGACACGAATCGCTGGTTTCCTTCTTTTAACGACTCAATGACGTCGTCAGGGGTCAGTTTGTCTCGTTCTTCTTTCGTCAACACTCTCTCTACAAGTGGCTTAGCATTGGCGGTGATTGCGGGACGCTGAGTTTGCGCACAGCCAGACAACAGCAAGCATAACAAACAGGCATCCAATAAAATCAGGCTAGATCTCTTTCCGGTCATCTTTGGTGGTCCCAGTAGGTTGTGATGTCGAACTGTGCCCTTTGGAACCCTCGTACCAAGGCCCAAGAAGCGAGCGCCGCACCAATTGTAAAGCAATAGATAATAACCTTACTCACTCGGAGTGGCCATCAAAATTTTTGTCGTGGGCTAAAACCGAACGTCCGCTCTTGGCGTGCGCCGTGG
>DEII01000195.1 GCA_002352385.1 Methylococcaceae bacterium UBA2778
GTAACGTCACCCGGCTACCCGACGAGTTTGGCGGCGAGCGGTGATCCCGCATGATCATGCGGGCGAAACGCCCGCCCAGCCATTAAACAACCGTTTTCCAATCGAAGTCGACGATCAATAATCTAGGAGGCTGTCCGAGAATAGGGCGCTTTAAATTCTTCATACAAGATATCGTGCTGTTGGGCTTTTGAAAGCACATGATATAGTATATAAAAAAGCTTGGCTTGCATTCTCGGACAGCCTCCTAGGGCGGAACGCAAAGCGGTTCCGCCATCAGGAATCAGGAGACGGGAATCGGGAATCAGGAAGGGATGAGTCCGTTTTCCGGTTCCCGATTCCTGTTGCCTGATTCCTGAAAACGACCTCCCTGTCGTTCATCGTTTCCGGTTCACCAGTCGAAGCTGGCGGTCAGATAAAAGTTGCGGCCCGGGTCGAACACGCGCTGCCCGACCGGCACGTCCGAGTTACTCGCCCGGTTGATGCCGTTGACATGGCGGGCATAGCGCTTATCGAACATGTTCTCAATCCCGAACGCCAGGGTCGTACCCTCCAAATAGTCGTAATGCGGCTGATACTGCAGGCGGAAATTGGCGATGCCCCAACCACGCGACGGCAGCTCACCATTAAAGGCCGCAACGCTCTCCTGGGCGATGGCGCCGACGAACTCCAGATAGCTCATCCAGTCCTGATATTCGCCGGTGAGCTTCAGACGCCCGTTCAGCGGTGCGATGCGGTAAAGATTGTCGGAGATGCTGCCGACCCGCGTGCCTCGCACGTAGCTGAGAATGCCGTCGATGCGCAGGTAGTCATTGAACGTATAGCCGGTTTCGACATCGATGCCCATCAACTGCGCGTTGATATTCGAGAACCTCAGAGGCCCCGGGCCGCCGGGCTGTATCGCGTTTGCGACCATGATCACCAGCGGGTCATCGACAACCGGGAGCCCCTGAATATAGTTGTCGACGTAGCGGTAAAAGAGCCGCGGCGCGACATAAAAATCCGCGCCATGCCAATCGATGCCGAGCTCAACATCGTAAGAGCGTTCCGGATCAAGATTGATGTCGCCAACATACACTCGGCCATCGGCCAAACCACCGGTCGTCTCGAGCGGAATCCAAAGATAACGCTCCTGATAATTTGGCGCACGCGTTTTGCTGCCAAATCCCAACTCGACGTCGAGCGAATCCATCGGTTTGTAGCGCAGTACCGCCACGCCATCGACGTTGTTGTTGTTCTTTTTGCGGTCGGCGGCATTGAAGCGCGCGGCCAGGGCCTGCGCCGGCGGCGCCGGAATACTGGTCGCCACATCGCCCGCATTCATTTCCACCCGGTTATAGCGGATGCCGAGCTCCAACGACCATTGATCGACCAACGAGCCATTCCACTCGACAAAGCCGGCATACAGATTCCGGCTGACATCATTGAAATCATCGATGAAAAACTGCGCATTGGTCGGGTCCCTCACCGTGGCGCTGTGATTGGCCAGGCCACCATCGACGCCAAACTTGAGGTCGCCGTTCAATATCTCGGGAAGCGTCGCCGTCGCTTTATATCCGCCCGCATCCAATGCCGCATGGATGGCCCGGAATCGCGGCTGTCCGAACGGCGTCGGCGGCGGCCGCAGTGTAAAGTTGTCCATATCGTGCGAGGCATTCTGATAAAAGCCGCTCACTTCGACGTCGACATTGTCGGCAACCGTTCCTTTGTAGCCCATATTGACGACATCGCTGCGGATACCGATGATGTCCAGCGGCAGCGAGGGCGTGCCGGTCCAACCGGTGTCCTTGTTGTCATAGTCGACGAAGAATTCCTGATCGTTCATCTGGAAGCCATAGCCGACCGACCAGGAGCGCCGTTCATATCGGGTTGGGCGCACCACCGCGCCACCGCCGGCTTCATAGTCGCGCCCTCTTTCCCAAGTGCCGGCCGCGTGCAGGCGGTGATTGCCGTTGGCCACGCTGGTGATCATCGAAGCATAGCGGCCGGAATTGACCCAGCTGTAGCCGCCGGTGGCAAAACCGTGAAATTCCAAATCGCCGGAGTCGGTGAACTCGCTTCGGCGCGATTCGGTGATAACCGTCCCGCCGATGGTTTCAATGCCGCTGCTGACCGGCGCAATTCCGCGGTAGACTTTCAGCAGCTTGGCCATCGACTTCGGCACGTAGCTGAGAGATGTGTCCATGGCGTTCGGCCCCACCTCCTCCAGGCGCATGCCATCGACCATCACATTGACCGATCGGCCGTACATCCCGCGGTAAGAGGCGATGCCGGTCAACGGCCCGTTGCGATTGACCGTGCCGCCCGGGACCCGATGCAACAGAGACGACGTATCCAGTGTTCCGCCGGTGCCCGGCTCCAGTGAGACCGCACCGGGACGGTCATAACGTCCTTCGATGGTGATGGTCGGCAGGAACTCGGCGTCCTCCTCGGTCCCGGACGCCGCCGATTCATCACCCGTTCCTGACGCCTTTTCAACCGCCGTGCCGGAAACCTGCTCGTCGGCGGTTGTCAGCTCCTCTTCTGTGGCAGAGAATTGTTCCGATTCCTGCGCAAATGCCGGTAGAGGCATAGTCATCGCTGCAGCGACCACGATGCCTATGCTTGTGTTTGTTTTTTTTCTCATCTTTTCCCCTTGATTCAGGCCAGATCGTGAATCCCCACTCAGCCTGTTTGATTATCTTTCGACAGCAGCCGACTGCGTGCCGGCGATATCGAACTCCGAGGGAACGCCGGCCGCCTGACCGTGCGGCATGATGCCGAAAAGCAAAAACTTGTTGTTTCTCGGCAATGATAAGCAAGAAGCAGGCCAAGAGGAAGGCTTAGAGAGACAGCACACCGGGAGACGGGTGCGCGCCAAAAGTGAGTGAAATGCCACGATCGGTGTGGCATTTCACGCATTTTCGACGATTGAGCGTCCGCACCGCGCCAGCGCTGGATGCTCAATCTTTATGAGCGGCTGATGATAAAGCGGCCATACTTGCCGCGCGGAAAAGCTCTGGAGCCGTGATGAACCGGCAGATCAGGTTGAGACGGGAGACATCCTACGGCTTTGCATCCTGGCGATGAGCGCTTCGTGCTCCGCTCTCCGCTCCCGGTCCGGATCCTCCAGCGCATCGACAGCGTGAAGTCCGGCGATGTAACCCCCCGGCAGACCCAAATATTCGGCGCCAAGAACGACCAACGCCTTGTACCAATGGTAGGGCCTCAGATCATCATCGATATGTGTCGATTCTGCGATATAAGTGAAGCACGAATAACTCCTGCCCATGCAGATCAGTTGCATCGGCAGATGCCGGTAGCCGCAACTGACGCCCTCGAACCGATCCAGATCGGATTTATGGGCGGCAGCCATCTCGTAGAGGGCGCCGTGCACGTGATCGTCCGTGTTCGCTGTCCGGTAGATGTTGCATTTTCCCGACAAATCCCCACCGCGCTTATGAAACATGAGCCTGCAGCCCGCCAACCGAACGGTGCCGACCAGCCGTGCCGACGGTACCCTCTCGGCCAGCCGCGAAGGATGAAGATTGGAACCATAGGCGAGATAGTGCATCCGGGTCATGAGGGAAGCACGCGCTAAAAAGCCGAATGCCCTTTACTTTTGAAGGCGTCGGCGATCAACGCCTGATCGAACTGCTCCGAAACAGCGCCGACGGCGGCATAGCGATAGAGCGCCGCCCGATAGATGGCGGTCAAGGTGCTGCTGAGAATCCCCAGGAAGGCAAATAGACAAACCCCCAGCACGCCCACGGCGATCATTAAAGCCGGTTGATTGAAAACCCGGATGACCAAAACCGCTGCTCCACCGGTCCCCAGCACGACCAAAACCGCCAGCAGACCGAAAACCAGGCCGAGACCGGCCGTTCCAATCAACTGTTCGCCCCAGGTCTTCCGCAGCAGCGACGCGCTCTCCTTGACAGCCTCGATGGGACCGATTTCTTTCGCTGCGATCATGGGAATCACCAGAAAGCTGGCCACGTTCCAGGCGAACCCGCCCAGCATCGCCATCCCTGCGCCGATGCCCCGATTCTGGTTGCCCCGCAGCATCGCCAGCAGCACACCGACAGTGGCGGCAATCAGAGCAAAGCCAAAGACGACCTTAATGCGGCTCGAGGCGACCCTGAGCCCATCGCCCAAGGTCGGATCTTCGCCATCGAAACGCATCAGCGCGGCCCCGGCAAGCCCGGTCATGAAATAGTAGGTAACGAGGTAAATGGTTAGATAATAGGCGAACAACCCGACGAAACCACCAGCCATCAGCCAAAGGTGGTCGGCACCGCCCTGCTCGGACGACTGACCTGCGGCCTCCAGCACCTCCACCCATTCGGGGTGATTGTAAAGCAGCGCAAATCCCCCTCCAAACATGATCAGCGAGATCAGCAGCACCATCGATACCGCAAGAATAGGGTACAGCGCCAGACTCTTTTCCGCCTGCAGCACCGACCACGTCGCCTGCAACAATTTCCAACTGCGCGAGAATGCATTCACAACGAGTCTCCAATCAATGAAACGGTGCCGACGATGATAAAACATTCCCGACGGGTAAATTAAAACCCCGGCACTCGTACCTGCCGGCTTTTTAAATCTTGGCCAAAGCCTGGTCGAGATCGTCGATCAGGTCTTCCGGCTCCTCGATGCCGACCGAAAGCCTGACCAAATCGTCGCTGATGCCTGTTCGGATTCTGACCTCTTTCGGTACGTCCGCATGGGTCATCGAAGCGGGATGCTGAATCAGTGTATCGACCGAGCCGAGACTCACGGCAAGACTGCACAGCGCCACGCTGTTCATCAGCTTGCGCCCCTGCTCGATGCCGCCGGCGATGCCGAAGGAGAGCATGCCGCCGAATCCGCTCATCTGCTGTTTGGCGATCGCGTGCTGCGGGTGGCTCGGCAACCCTGGGTATCGTACCCATGCGATTTTTGGATGGGCCTCCAGATAGCGGGCAATCGTCAAGGCATTGCTCGCATGCTTTTGCATCCTCAAATGCAGGGTCTTGAGTCCGCGAATGCACAGCCAGGCCTCATGCGGCCCCATCGTCACGCCCGTGTCATTCACCACCGGCGTCATATTTCTCATGAACTCATGGGTCCCCACGATTACGCCGCCCAGCAGATCCGCATGCCCGCCGATGTATTTCGTACAGCTGTGCAGCACGACGTCGGCCCCCAATTCGAGCGGCCGCTGAAACATCGGTGAGGCAAAGGTGTTGTCGACGATCGATACCGCACCGACCGCTCTGGCCATCCGGGCGATCGCCGAAATATCGCACACGTTCATCGTCGGGTTCGCCGGCGTTTCCAAGAAAACCATTCGGGTATTCTTTTTCAGGTGGCGACGCACCCGATCGAGATCCGTCGTGTCGACAAAACTGACTTCGATGCCGGAGCGGGTCAGGAGCGATGAAAACAGGCTGTAGGTGCAGCCATACACCACATCGGTCGACAACAGATGATCGCCGCTGCTGAGCAGGGATAGAGCCACCGCGGTGATCGCTGCCATTCCGGACGAGAAGGTCTGCCCCGCCTCGCCGCCCTCCAGCGCCACCATTTTGTCGACCAAAACCCGATGCGTCGGTGTATTCGGCACCAACCGGGCGTAGGTGTATCCCTCTTCTTCGCCGGCGAACCGGGCGGCGCCCTGCTCGGCAGTATCGAACACGAAGGTGGATGTTTGATAGATTGGCGTCGTATGCGCACCGGTGGACGGATCGGGGTGTTCGCCGGCATGCACGCACAAGGTTCCAAACTTCATTTTTTTCATTTCAATTTCCTCCGAAGCGGCACAAGCTCGGCAAGCGGTTTCTGACTGGTCGCCCTTCTTGCAGGGCCGTTGTCTTGAACGCCACGCCGCTTCGAAGAATTCACCTTCGAGCCTCCAACCCAATGTCCCATCTGAACCACTTGTCACAATACCAGGCAACAAACACAAGACCGCACCAACAATTCTATATTTGGCGAATCATTCCTGCCTCAGCTGGGTAGAACGACAGCAAAACCCACCGGCTGGACTTGTTGTTGGGTTTCGTTCCTCAACCGCAACCTACGATGGGCCGCCAATCAAGCCATAATGAGAATTGCTGTATCGAAGCAAGCCCGGATTGTCATGCAGCACCTCCGTCATGATCTCCCGCAGCGCCTGCCGGGCCGCACTGTCGCCCGGGTCATGCGCAACCGTGTCGGCCAGCGAACGCGCCTGCGGCCTGTTCGCGAATATTTCGGCGCAAACGTTGGCGAGACTCTGCGCACCCGCCGCGGCTGTTTCCTTGATCAGCCCTGACGCAGCCTCCGGCCCGCCGTCGAGCAGCAGTTCCATTAGAGAACTGACAGCGATCTGAAGCTCGCTCATGGTGTTCGTCTCCCGGGTTGAAATGTCTCGAGCGCCTGTCCACGGCCCTTACCAATCCGCCAGGCAGAGGTCAGATTATATCCGTCCGGCAACCGTTTTCCTAATGAAACACCCCGGTTGACCAAGAGAAACGCGGCTTACCCACTTTTCGCGCTGCCTCGGATTATTGAGAACATACCGGAAACCGTTCAAATGCTACGTGCTATCATGCCCCTGCACCGCAACGATCAGCGGCATTGAAAATTCCCGCCTTTTATGTAAAATGCGCACACTCGGAAATCAGAGGATGATCAGGAGGCGGTTTCGCTACCCGGAAATGCGCTTTGTTGTTAAAGCGGATTGCACGTTCACCGACGATATCCCGGCAGAGCCCACTCTAAAGTTCCTGATTGGACTGGAAGCCGTGCCGCCACCGTTTACTTCGACAGATCGATTGTCAGCCGGCGATGACCGGGCCTTTATGCATTCGACAGATACTTTCGGAACTCGGCGAGCCTCATCGTTGTCGCATGGTGCGGCATTTCGAAACGGGCATAAAAAAGCCTTCAAATCATGAGATCGCAACGCCAATGAATCGCCACATTTAAGGAACGAGCATGATAGAAGTAAAAAATCTGACAAAAAAATACGATACCCTGACCGCCGTGAATGATGTATCGTTCAGCATCGAGCGCGGCGAAATTATCGGCTTGCTGGGACATAACGGCGCCGGCAAAACGACGATCATGAAGATGATCACCGGCTATCTCGAACCCAACGCCGGCACGGTGCTGGTCGATGGATTGTCGATCCGGGAACAGCGCACCGAAATCCAGAAAAAAATCGGCTACTTGCCGGAAAACTGCCCGCTCTATCCCGAAATGACGGTGATCGACTACCTCGAATACGCCGCCAGCCTGCGCGGAATGGAGAGCGATGCCACCATCGATGCAGTTCGCTATGCTCTTCGCCAAACCGACCTCGAGAACAAAGCCGCAGAACCCATCCACACGCTGTCGCGAGGCTATCGGCAGCGGACCGGTGTTGCGCAGGCGATCCTCACCCAACCCGAGCTGTTGATCCTGGATGAGCCGACCAACGGCCTCGACCCATCCCAGATTCTGCACATGCGCGAGTTGATCACCGAATTGGGGAAGCAGGCGACAGTGATTCTGTCGACGCATATCCTGCAGGAGGTCGAGGCCATCTGCGACCGGGTACTGATCATCCGCGACGGTGAACTGGCACTGGACACCCGGCTGGACGAGTTGCAGCGAGGACGCCGTCTGCACCTCACCATCGATCGCGAACCGGCCGAAGCGCAGCCGAAACTGTCACGAATCGACGGCATCCGCTCGGTGGAATGGCTGTCCGGGCGCGGCGGCAAACATCATTATGCCCTGGACATGACAGCAGGTAACACAGCGGTCGTCGATGCCGCTCCCGCGATCGCCAGAAGCGTGCTGAACGAGGATTACTCCCTCTACTCGATCTACCCGGAAATCCGCGATCTGGAAACCGTGTTTCGTGAAATCAATTCAGTGAATGCCTGATCAATCGGAGGAATAGCTCATGCTGAATCGCGTCGTTCGTATTGCCTGCAAAGAGGTGGCGACTTTTTTCTCATCGCCCATCGCTTTCATCTTCCTGGGTGCGTTCCTGGCAATCACCCTGTTCGTCTTTTTCTGGGTGGAAACGTTTTTCGCCCGCAACATCGCCGATGTCCGTCCACTGTTCGACTGGATGCCGGTCTTGCTCATCTTTCTGGTGGCAGCACTCACCATGAGGATGTGGAGCGAAGAAAAACGGATGGGCACCCTGGAGTTCCTTCTGACTCAGCCGGTGACGCCGCTGCAACTGGTGCTGGGAAAATTTCTCGCCTGCCTGTCGCTGGTGGCAATCGCGCTGCTGCTGACCATTCCGGTTCCGCTGACCGTTGCTGTTTTCGGCAATCTCGACTGGGGCACCGTCATCGGCGCTTATGTCGCAACCCTGTTTCTGGCAGCGGCCTATATCTCGATCGGCTTGACCGTCAGCGCCAAAAGCGACAACCAGATCGTCAGCCTGATCGTCTCGGTGCTGGTCTGCACCTTTTTCTATATGCTCGGGACAGAAACCTTGACCTCGCTGTTCGGAGTCGAGGGTGGAAATTTCCTCGAGTCGCTCGGCACCGGCTCGCGCTTTGCCGCGATCACGCGCGGGGTCATCGACTTGCGCGATTTGTACTACTACCTCAGCATCGTCGGAGTATTTCTCAGCCTGAACGTTTTTTTTCTCGAATCAGGGCGCTGGGCCCGGGAAGAGCGCAATCCGACCCATAAATACTGGCGTCTGGTCACCGGGCTGCTGGCGGCCAATTTCATCGTCGGCAACATCTGGCTGTCTCAAGTCAACTGGGCCCGGGCCGATATCACAGAGGGCAATATCTATTCCATTTCGGATGCCACCAGGGGTTATCTCGATCAGCTGCAGGAGCCGTTGTTGATCCGCGGCTATTTCAGCGCCAAGACCCATCCCCTGCTGGCGCCCCTGGTCCCGCAGCTGCACGACCTGATCCTCGAATACGAAGTGGCCGGCAACGGAAAAGTACGGGCGGAATTCGTCGACCCGCTCGAAAACCCGGAACTGGAAGTGGAAGCCGGACAAAAATACGGCATCAAACCGGTACCATTCCAGGTCGCCGACAAATATCAGGCTTCGCTGGTCAATTCCTATTTCGATGTTCTGATTCAGTACGGCGACCAATACCAGGTATTGGGCTTCCGTGATTTGATCGAAATCAAGGCGCAAACCGAAGCCGAGCTGGATGTCGAATTGCGCGACCCGGAATATGAGATCACCCGCAGCATCAAAAAGGTCCTGTATGAGTATCAAAGCGGCGGGGAACTGCTGGCAAATCTGGATCAGCCGGTCCGTTTCACCGGCTACATCTCGCCGGACAAGAAAATGCCGGAACTGCTTGTCGACTTCAAAAAGGAGATCGTCTCCGTATTGTCCGAAATGAAAGGCAAAGCCGGCGGCAAATTCGAATACGAGCTGAAGGACCCCGATGCCGACAGCGGTACGGTCGCCAAAGAGATCGCTGAACGCTATGGTTTTCGCCCGATGCGGGCCGGACTGCTGGACCCCAACACATTCTATTTCTATATGATGGTGAAGAGCGGCGATGAAGAGATGCAGGTACCGTTGCCGGAGGACCTGGCGAAAGAGAGCTTCCGCAGAAGCCTGGAGGCGGCCGTGAAACGGTTTTCCAGCGGGTTCATGAAATCGATCGCTGTGTATACCCCGCCCAGGAAAGCACCTGAAATTTCCATGCAACAGTTCAGAATGCCTTCCGGCAAGGAGTTTCGGGTACTGCAGGACTTGTTGAAAGAAAACCACAATACCGAACCGGTCTCGCTGGAGACCGGTTTTGTTCCCGACAACACCGATCTTCTGCTGGTCGTTGCACCGGATGAAATCGATGACAAGCAGCTGTTCGCCATCGATCAGTTCCTGATGAAGGGGGGCACCGTGGTGTTGTCCACTGCACCCTTTGAAGCGATCATCGAAGGAGGGGCCTTGGCCGTCGCCCGGCATCAATCCGGTCTCGAGGAATGGCTGGAGCACAACGGCATACGGATCGAAGAATCCATGGTGCTCGACCCGCAGAATGCGATGCTTCCGGTGCCCATCAACCGCGACGTCGGCGGCTTCACGGTGCAGGAAATCCGCATGGTCGAATACCCTTATTTCGTCGACATCCGCGCCGACGGCATGGAGCAGGGCGGCGCCATCACCGCATCGATCCCTCAGGTCATGATGAACTGGGCTTCGCCGCTTTCGATCGACGTGGAAAAAAATAAAGGCCGCACGGTCACACACGTCCTTGAGAGCTCGGAGGGCTCCTGGTTTTCGGATTCCACTGATATTTTGCCCGATTTCGAGCGCTACGGACCACTGGGCTTCGAGCCGGCGGATACCCGCAAGCGCTACCCGCTCGCGGTGGTTGTCGAAGGCGAGTTCGAATCCTTTTTCAAAGAGATCGGCCCGCCCATGCTCAACCCTGAAGACGAGGACGAGGACGAGGACGAACACGGACACGATGCAAGCAGCGAAAGCGATGAGCAGGAGGAGGATCCGGTGATATCGACCATGATCGAAAAATCGCCGGACTCCGCGCGGATTATCGTTTTTGCATCCAATGATTTCGTTTCCGATCAGACGCTGCAGCTCGCCGCCAGCGCCGGTGGAACAGAATATCTGAACTCATTGAACCTGATCGAAAATGCGATCGACTGGTCGCTGGAAGACCGCGGCCTGCTATCGATCCGAAGTCGTGGTCACTTTTCCAGGACTCTGCGTCCTCTCAGCGGCCAGGCGCAGGTCTTCTGGGAATATCTGAATTATGGATTCGCTTTGCTTGGGCTGTTCCTGGTCTACATCATCCATCGCCGCAACCGGCATCAAGCGGAACAGCACTATCAGGAAGTCCTGCAGCAAGGGAGGAATTAACAGATGAACCGTATCATACCGATTCTGAGCGTCGTTCTGCTTGTGCAGGTCGCGCTGTCCATCGCGCTTTTTTCCTTCGGGAACAAAAGCCAAGCGTTTGCGACCGACGAAAAACTGATCGACCTGAAGTTCGAGAGCGTCGACCGGATTCGCATCGAGGACGGGGACAAACAGTCCGTAACGATGAACAAACAAGAGAAACGCTGGATATTGCCCGATCTTTATGATTTTCCGGTATCCGCTGAAAAACTGGACCGGATCATGAACAAGCTGCTGAATACCAGCAAAGGCTGGCCGGTCGCAACCACTGCCGGAGCGGCCAAGCGCTTCAAAGTGAGCAAGGAGGTGTTTGAGCGGCGCATCGATTTCGACAAAGGTGAGAAGACTTTGAAGACACTGTTCATCGGCACGTCACCAGGCTTCAAAAAGGTCCATGCCCGCCTGTCCGGGCAGAATGACGTTTACGCTATCGCTTTCAGCGCGTTCGAAGCATCGAGCAAAGCCGGCGATTGGGCCGACAAAAACTTCCTCAACCTAAATCAGAGCGAAATTACCCGCATCCAGCTCCCGTCGGTCGAAATCGAGCGGCAGGACGACAAGCTGGTCGTCGCCGATCCGGGCGATGGCAAAGAATCGGGCAGCGACGCCGTCGCCGACTTGGCGCGCAAGCTCGCCAATCTGACGTTCCGGTCGGTGTTGGGCACGGAAGAGAAGCCGGAATACAGTCTGAACAAGCCGGTCTTTCGATTCACGCTCACGTTGAAAGAAGGCGACCCCATTACCTATGCGTTCGGACAACAGGAAGGAGAAAAGGATTTCATACTGAAAACCTCGGCCCATCCCTACTTTTTCGAAATGGCCCAGTATACGGTGGACAGCATCCAGGAGACCACGCTGGCCAAACTGATTCGAGACAGGAAGGCGGCCGAAGCACCACCGAACGATCGGAAGGAGCAAGGCAACGGGGAAAGCGATGAAAAGGGAAAGGAGACGGGGGCAGGCAACGGAGAGCGTGCACAAACGCCACCTGAAAGCCAGGCGAAGCACCCCGCGCAGAGCGGCGAAAAGGAAAAAGCCGTTTCACCAACCCCTGCGGGCGGTGAATAGTGGGTTAGGCCGTGCGCACCGTTCAGCCCGAAGCACTGCCTTTTTGCATCAATCGAATGGCAGACACCTTCAGTAATATCGGATTGCCCCTGCTTCCAAAGCGCGATTTGTCAAGAGGCCCACCGCTCTTGCACCTGGCCGTCCACACCGATGAAGACAGCGCTCGCCAGTCCGCGGAATATTCCATGCTCGACCACGCCCGGGGTTCCGTTCAAAGTATCATCGAGCGTTTGACTGTCGAGCGCAGGGTCAAAAGTCATATCGAGCACCAGGCTCCCATACGCCGTAACCGCGAAGCCGTCCTTGCCGGCGTTCGGCCGGAGCTCTCCCTGCCCGCCTGTGGCCTCGATGCTGCGCTTGACCATCCGCCAGGCGAATGGCATCACCTCGATCGGAATTGGAAAGCGCGCCCCGATTCGATCGACCAGTTTACTCTTGTCGACCAGCACCACGAACGCGTCGCTGGCATTCGCCAGCAGTTTCTCCCGTACGAGGTCGGCACCCTGCCCCTTCAACAGCGTCATGTCCGGACTCACCTCGTCGGCGCCATCGACGTATAGATCAAGTCTCGTCACCTGCTCCAACGCCACCATCGGCAGCCCCACTTCCTGCGCTTTGATGGTGCTGACGACCGAGCTGGCCACGGTCGTCACCCGCAATCCTTCGTCGTCTTTGCGACGTGCCAGCGCTTCGATAAAAAAGTTCGCTGTCGAACCCGTGCCCAGCCCGACGAGCATCCCGTCCTTCACCTGCCTGGCCGCTTGTCGGGCGACCAGTTCTTTGTCATTCATCGTTTGCTCCGTGATGCTGCTCCCGCAGACTGACGGCGTCGGGTAGCCGGGTGACGTTACCGCCACCCAGCCCCCTAAGAACCGGGCGGGCGAATTTCCCCGCACACGGCTCAAGCCTTGGTAAGGCGCCGTGAAGCACCCGGTGATTAAGCACCTTCACGATCCGGGTTTGTAATCGGCTGGCATGGCATTGTATCCTGGTCCAGTGACTTTCGAAC
>DEII01000098.1 GCA_002352385.1 Methylococcaceae bacterium UBA2778
TCGCTTTCCATGGCGGTCAGCGGTAGAGTGCGGTGAGCGCAGCGAACCGCGCCGTGGTGTTCGATACGCCGGACGGCACGCGGTTCCAGGCCCGATTCAACGAAAAAGCCCGAGGCACGCTCGGGCTTTTCTGTTGCCTAATTGATTGGCTTCGATCAATCTTCGCCGCTGAACACTCCAAGAATCTGCAGTAGGCTCAGAAACAGGTTGTAGATCGACACATAGAGTGTAATGGTGGCGAGAATGTAGTTGGTTTCACCGCCATGAATGATTTCACTGGTCTGATACAGAATCATGCCCGACATGAGCAGGATGAACATGGCCGAGACGGCCAGCGAGAGCCCTGGCATGCTCGGCACGAATATCGCCACGATTCCTGTCAGAAAAGCGACCAGGATGCCGACCATCAGGAATCCCCCCAGGAAGCTGAAATCCTTGCGGGAGGTCAACGCATAGCCGGACAGCCCCAAAAAGATCACGCCGGTACCGCCCAAGGCTGTCATCACCAGCTGCGAGCCATTGCTGAATGTGCTGATGTACATGCTGAGGATCGGTCCCAGTGTCAGCCCCATAAAGCCGGTCAGCGCAAAGATAAAGGCCAGGCCCCAAACGCTGTTGCTGAAGCGGGTCGTCAAGAACAGCAGTCCGAAATAGCCCACCATGGTGATGATCATACCCGGATGAGGCAGGTTCAACGTCATGGACAATCCTGCCGTCAACGCACTGAACAGCAGCGTCATCGAAAGCAGAGCGTAGGTGTTTTTCAACACTTTGTTTGTCGCCAGGACTTGAGTGTCCGAGCGGGTTGCAACGGTATTCAGTCTCATTGTTACCTCGTTGGTTGTTGGTTGATCGGCTCCAGACGGGGCCTGAAACTTCGGTAGATCAATCGAATTACGCTATTTGACCTATAAATGGTACAGCAGTTTCATTACGGTTTCATCAAGAATTATAGCCTTTAACGACGAGGAGGTTCTCCGGGAACCGGTGGAGCGACCGGTTCTGTCAGAGATGAGCCTGAACCCAGCGAATGATATCCGCTTCACCCAAGGCGCCTGCCTGGCGCGCAACCTCACGCCCATTCCGAAACAACATCAGTGTGGGGATGCTGCGGATGCTGAATTGTGCCGCCAGCTGCTGTTCCTCTTCGGTATTTACCTTGGCCAGTCGGATCTGCGGTTCGAGCTTTCGTGCAGCCGCTGCGAAGGCCGGAGCCATTATCTGGCAGGGGCCGCACCAGGAGGCCCAAAAATCGACCAACAGCGGAATGTCGGTATGTTCGATCTGTTTTTGAAAAGCGGGGGTGGTCAAGTCTACCGGTCGGCCGGTAAACAAGGGGTGGTGGCATTTACCGCAATTTGGCCCGTCGCTCAGACGGGCAGTGGGAATTCGGTTCACCGCATCGCAATGCGGACAGACGATATGCAGCACTTCACTCATAAGTTCTTCCTTTCGTGCCAAATGCTGCTGACAGATCAGCAGCGGGTGGGTTCGCCGGCGTGCCACGACATCCACGCTGCCCCGGATTATTGAGAACATACTCCAATGCGAAGCAATTCCGCCATGATGCGGTACACGCCTCATTCATCGGCCGAGCCGATCCAGGCGTGCGCGCAGCTGTTCCAGCTCCTCCAGCAAATCCAAAGCCAATGCGGCACCGGCCAAATTGACGCCCAGGTCACGCTGCAGCCGGAGCACAATCCGGACGCGATGCAGACTGACGCCTTGGAAGCGCCAGCTGCCGGGGTCGCGGCCGACCGGTTCGACGACCCCTTCTTCCACCAATTCGTACACCTGATCCGCCGGCAGTCGGCAGGCGCGGCACAGATCGGCCAGCGTCAGCTCGACATTCTCTTCCAGCACATCTCCGGACAACAATGACAACACTTCGTTTTTCATCACCGATCAGACCCCCAAGCGTGCGCGCGGGTTGAATTTCAGCGCCTGCGCCATATCGCGATAGGCGGCTTTTGCCACCTCCGTGTTGGCGGGCGGCAAAGCAATCTGGATGACCGCGTACAGGTCTCCCGGCGGTTTTCCCGGTATGCCCAATTCCTTCAGACGCAGTTTGCGGCCATCGCTCGATCCGGGTGGAATCTTGAGATCCACTATTCCTGTTGGCGTCGGTATTTTCACTTTCGCACCCAGCGCCGCCTCCCATGGCGCCACCGGCAGGTTCAGAAAAACATCCCTGCTTTCGACGCGGTAGAGCGGGTGGGGGCGAAACTCGACCTGCAGATAGAGATCACCGGAGTCGCCTTTGCCGATCCCCGCACCGCCCTGACCGGCCAGCCGGATATGCTGTCCCTGGCGCACGCCTTTGGGAATGTGCACATTCAGCGTGCGCGCTTTCATTTGGGGGCGGCCGTCGGGGCCTGGTTCGGTATGGTGGAGAGTGAGGATTCGGGTGGCGTCGTGGTAGGCGTCCGCCAGGTCGATGAGCACCTTGGCGTAGGTGTCTTCACCTCTGACATCGAACCTCGTTCGGCCGCCGCTGCGGGCAAAACCCCGCCCAAACAGCGATTCGAAGAAGTCGCTGAACTGGGAGGCATCGGCGTTGGTGAATCCGCCGCCGTGGAATTCGAAGCCTTGGTTCCAGTCCGGCGGCGGCCTGAAATCCTGGCCCGCTTTCCAGTTCGCACCGAGCTGGTCGTAGGCGGTGCGCTTTTCCGGGTCCTTCAGAACTTCGTACGCTTCACCGATCTCCTTGAATCGAGTTTCGGCATTCGGCTCCTTGCTGACGTCCGGATGATACTTGCGCGCCAGCTTGCGGTATGCCCGCTTGATTTCGTCCTGGGTCGCGTCGCGCTTGACCCCCATGATCGTGTAGTAGTCTTTGAACTCCATGCATTGCTCCAGTTGTTCCCCGATTGTGTATGACTGCTCTCCATTACTGCCCGGGTCGTCGTGCTCAAAACTGTTGACTTAATTCCTCTCCAGCGGGAGAGGGTTGGGTGAGGGGGCGATAAACAAAGGAACTCCAGCAGTTTACCCTCATCCCAACCTTCTCCCGGAGGGAGAAGGAGCGCCCTCTCTTGATTCATCCTGCCTGACGTTGCTGCCGCCGGGCATCGGCTGGCCGAAAAACGCCGGAAAAAATCGTCGTTGAACGGCCACTCCTCGCCGAATGGCGAAGGCAGCGGCGTCGCGCCGGGGGCGTTCGCTTCGATTTGAGTGAAGACCACCGAAGGCGATACCGACCGCGCGACCGAGGCAAAAGCTTTGCCGGTTCCCGTAGTTGTTGCAGTGTCGACATATCGATACCTCCGCAATTTATCCTGGTCCAAACAAATTTTCGCTCGCCCTATTGCCAGAAAGCTGTCCGAGCATAGGGCTCTTCGATTTGCTGATACCTTCTGATGTGCGCCCGTATGATTCGACAATCGTTCATCGTAACGCAACACACATGCCAAGGAATTCGGCCGTCGAATCCTCGCAACGCCGAAACGCCTGTTCGGTCCATCCATCACTGTCCACTTTGTGGGACAGCGGTCGGCTCGCCCGGAGGTTGTGTATCTGCGGTTTCCCGATAACGATACTGCAATGAGCGTTACTACGTCTTAATATTGCGACGCATCGGCAAAAATCAAGAGCCAAGCAACGTGGTGCCGGTCATTCTGGCCGGAAGCCTATGCTCTGCTCGGTCAAGTTGGCCGGGCAGTGCGAGTGAACATAGAGCTATATGGAGGGCTTCCGATCGGCGGACCGCTTATTCCCATGCGGCGTTGTAATTTCTGCTTGACTCCGTACCATAGTCCGGAGTTTACAGTTTGTCCTGCAGCACGCATTTTTAGTGGGATCAGGAAATAACAGCTCATCAAAACCATCCAGGCGGTGATAAAACCTGAACGCCCGGTGGGCTTTCGAGGATGGGATCACGCAACGAACGACGTGGCGAAGCTTATGACTGAAAAGATTTCATGCCGAACAGGCGATTGGGTGAACAACCCCCGGCAGCTTTTTCTTGTTTGGGGGTTGCCCCTGCTGATACTGGTATTCGTGGCGTTTTTCGCAAGCCCTGCCGTCAAGACATGGGCGTGGTTCGCCGCTCTGGTCTGGATGGGAGGGGCGTGCCTCGTCAATGCCTCGCGCTGCGGCCGGAGACACTGTTTTTTCACCGGACCGTTTTTTATCGTGATGGCCATGGTCGCTGTGCTGCATGGATACGAGGTGATACCACTGGGTCCAAATGGCTGGTGGTGGCTTTCATTAGCCATCGGTACGGGCGGCGGATTGTTGTGGTATCTGCCGGAGCGTCGGTGGGGACGCTATGCAAGACGTCATAACTCGAACCGCTGTTGACGTTGCGGTTGGCACGACCGTCGTGCAGAGCATTGAAGAATATATTAATACCGTTTGACACCGTACTATGGTACGGCTATTAAACTTGATCCAAATCCACAGCCCATGAGGAGTGTATTCATGTCGAGTGATATCGAAAGAATAGTGAAGCGGCCCGGCTGGTTCGGCGTCGGTGCCGTGCTGACGGCGATCGGGGCTTCAGCCTGCTGCATCGGTCCGCTGGTGTTGCTTTCGCTGGGAATCGGCGGCGCCTGGGTCGGTACCTTGACCTCCATGGAAGCGGTGCGCCCGTTTTTTTTCATCGCCACCTTGGTCTTCATCGGCCTGGCCTTTCGCAAGCTGTATCTGGTGCCGGAGGGTTGTGAAACCGATGAGGCCTGCGCGAAGCCTTCGGTCAGGCGCAATCAACGGATTCTTTTTTGGGTTGGCTCGGTCTTTCTGATCGGCCTGCTCGCATTTCCCTGGTATGCCCCGTTTTTTATCGAATAGGAGAAAAGTGATATGAAATCGATCGTTTTAGCTTTGACCTCTGCATTGGTTTTGTCACTGGCTTTCACCACCGTTGCCGCGGTGGAGAAAGCGGCGACGCAGGCCACTGAAATGCAGACCGTCACACTCGATGTCCAGAAAATGGATTGTCCGATGTGCAGGATCACAATCCGCAAAGCGCTGGAGAAGGTTCCCGGCGTGGCCAGTGCCAGCGTCGATTACGAGGCGAAAACGGCAACGGTGGTCTTCGATCCGGAACAGGCGAATGTCGAGGCATTGACGGCGGCAACGACCAATGTGGGCTATCCGTCGACGGTCAAGCCCAACTGGCAGCGATAAATGTTGCCGCGCGCCTTTTGCGTCGGTTAAGGAGCCAACCGGATGTGGACCAAGACACTGAAGATCGAAGGGATGACCTGCCCGAGCTGTGCCGCCGGCATCGAAAAAGCCCTCAACCGGATGAAAGGCGTGCAGATCAAGGTCTCCTATGCGGATGCAATGGGCGAACTGAAGGTCAGGGGCAAAACCAGCCTGACGTCATTGATCGATGCAATCGAAGGAAAAGGTTATCAGGTGAGTACCGTCGATGATCAAGAACCGGTCGCCACATCGCCCACCGGCAAGGAGGAGGGCGGCGACCAACTCCACGTCGCCATCATCGGCAGCGGTTCCGCTGCGTTCGCCTGCGGTCTGAAGGCGATCGAAGCCGGTGCCCGAGTGACGTTGATCGAACGTCAGCCGATCATCGGCGGAACCTGCGTCAACGTCGGCTGCGTGCCATCGAAGATCATGATTCGGGCGGCGCATATCGCCCACCTGCAGCAATCGCATCCGTTTACCGGCATCCGCAAACAAAGCCCGGTGATCGACCGCGCCAAGCTGGCGGCTCAGCAGCAGGCGCGGGTGGATGAGCTTCGGTCCGCCAAATACGAAGATATCCTGAAAACCCAGCCCGGGATGACTCTGGTGCATGGCGATGCCCGCTTCAAAGACCCGCACACCTTGATCGTGGATCAGGAGCACGGCGAATACACCGAGATCCATGCCGACCGGTTTCTGATCGCGACCGGTTCGTCGCCCGCGATGCCGCCGATTCCCGGACTCGCCGGCACGCCGTACTGGACGTCGGCCGAAGCTCTGGCGAGTACGACGCTTCCTGACCATTTGGTCGTGATCGGCTCAGCCATCGTTGCGTTGGAACTGGCCCAGGCTTTCCTCCGACTCGGTTCCAAAGTGACCCTACTGGCACGTCACACGCTCATGTACAGCGAAGCCCCGGCCATCGGCACCGAAATGCAAAAGGTACTGGAAGCCGAAGGCATGCGCATTCTTACCCATACCCAGGTAGAGGCGGTCCGGTATCAAAAAGGGTTTTTCTCTACCGGCCGGTTTATTGTCGACGCCAAGCAGGGTGAGATCAAAGGCGATCATCTGCTGGTCGCGACCGGGCGTCTGCCGAACACCGAGTCGCTGGCACTGGACAAGGCCGGGGTGGAGATCGATCGGACCGGCGCCATCGAGGTCGACGATCACATGCGCAGCAGCGTCAGCCACATCTATGCCGCAGGGGACTGCACCAGTCAGCCGCAGTTCGTCTATGTTGCCGCCGCGGCTGGCACCCGCGCGGCGATCAACATGACGGGCGGCGATGCCGCGTTGGATTTATCGGCGATGCCGGCAGTGATGTTTACCGACCCCCAGGTGGCCACGGTCGGGTTGAGCGAAGCCGAGGCCGAAACGCAGAATATCAAAACCGAGACCCGGACATTGACCCTGGATAATGTGCCCCGCGCACTGGCCAATTTTGAAACGCATGGGTTTGTCACGCTGGTGGCGGAAGCGGATACCGGGCAGTTGCTCGGCGTTCAGATCGTCGCGCCCGAGGGCGGGGAGATGATCCAGACAGCAGTGCTGGCCCTGCGCAGCCGGATGACGGTCGATGAGTTGGCGGGTCAGCTTTTCCCATACCTGACCATGGTCGAGGGTATCAAGCTGTGCGCTCAGACCTTCACCAAGGACGTCAAGCAGCTTTCCTGCTGTGCCGGATGAGAAGACAGAGGACAGAAAATCGTAGTATGCTTCCTGACGTCTGACTGAGGAGTGATGAAATGAAAGAGAAATTCGGACAGTTTTTCAGTCTGTTCGGCGCCGCGATTGCCGCCGCCTGCTGCCTGGGCGTTCCGGTCGTTCTAAGCGCGGTCGGCGCCGTCGGATTGGGTTTTTTGATCCAGGACGCCTATCTGTTTCCGATCTTCGTGGGCTTCATCGGTTTTAGCCTGTGGATGCTTTACCGATCCGCCAGGCGACACGAAGCGGCGGCCGCGGACGCGATGCTGCCGTTTGGGTTGAGCGGTGCCGGGGCGCTTGTCAGCACGGTGGGCCTGTGGTTTACTGTGATCGGCATTTCTCCGCAGAACTGGGCGATCTACCTGGGCTTGGCTCTGTTTCTTATTGGTGCCGTTTGGGACTTTGTCATCGGCCGGCAGGCCAAGGCATGTGCCGAAGTGGTCTGCGAACCCGAGCTGGAATCCGAACAAGAATCCACCGAAACGATCGACAGCCAACGGCGGTTGATGACCGGGGCCGCCATCAGCGTGGCGGCCGCCGGTGTTTTCTACGGGCTGTACAGATCGGTGGACGCCTATGCCCCGAAAGCCGAAGAGGGGGATATTGCCTGCTGGGGCATCAATTCCTGCAAAGGGACCACCGCCTGCGGCACCGCCTTCAACGCCTGCAACGGTCAGAACGCATGCCGTGGCAAGGGCTATATCTATGTGTCCGAACAGGAGTGTTTCGCCCGCGGCGGTGAGCCGCTGGCGGGCTCCCCGGGCGACCCGGCACGCGGCTAGTCGTCACTCCCGGGATTCCTTCGACGGCGGCGGCAATGAGGCTCACAATCGGCAAACTGGCTCAGAAGGCAGGGGTGAATGTGGAAACCGTTCGCTATTATCAGCGCGTCGGTTTGCTGAAGGAGCCGGACAAACCGGCCTATGGCTTTCGACACTATCCCGCTGATGACATCGCCCGTATCCGTTTTATCAAACGTGCGCAGCAGCTCGGCTTCACCCTCAAGGAGATTTCCGAACTGCTGTCGCTCGGCGATGGCCACTGTACCGATGTGCGAACCTTGGCCGAACAGAAGCGCGACAAAATCGATCAACAGATCAGCGATCTGAAGGCCATGCGACAAGTTTTGACCGATCTGATCGAGGCGTGTCAGAGTGATCGCTCTTCTGACCATTGTTCTGTGATCGATGCCTTGTCGGGTCAGAACGGCAGCGGGACTTGACGCCGAAGCCAGAAGTCAGAAATCAGAAGTTAGGAAACAGGCCATAATTTCCTGTTCTTTATCGTGGTAAACAGATACAGGTTTTTTTACGGATTCCGGGGTTTTTTGCTAAGCTATTGAGCAGTAATCCAATCAACGATCACTATGGCAAGAAAAAACATCGCACTGTTACTGATACTGTTCATCGGGCTCTCTCCGGTGATGAGTGCGTTCGCCGATTGTCTGGAATCGAGCCATTCCAAAAGCGGGCGCGCCACATCCGCTTCAGTGACAGCGGATGATCCGGCAATGATGCTGGTGGTGGACCGTGAGCAGGAGACGGACGGGCACGGCGACCACGGGAATGTCAGCTGTCATACAGGCAGCACCTGCGTCTTTCATTTGTGCGGCGGCCTGGGATTGACCGGAGCGATTCGCTTTACCCCCTCTCTTTTATCAAACCAACATTCCCTTTCTTTTCGGGCGAACCTCAACGGCCGGGCGTTTGTGCCTGAACTGGAACCGCCCATCCGCATCCTCTGAGAGAGGGTGCGGCCAGTGCCGCGCGTCCGATTCGGGAATCCGGGCTCAGGGAACAGACTTATCTGGTCTGATCCCTGTTCCCTGAGCCCTGTTTTCCGGCTCCGCCACACCCTCTGAAACATCGATGCCGGCGTCAACGAATGTCGACGCAAACTATTACGATTCTCATTCTCGAGGGTGTTATGTCTTTTTATTCAAAGCGTGTGGTCGGGAACAGCCATAGGATTTTCCACACACCCACACATTTTTTTCGTTTTCGTTTCCGACCGGGCTTTCAGAACGGCGGTGAACACTCATCATCCACCCCTATAGGGTGCAGCCGCCCGGTTATGCTCGCCTTTTTGCTGATCGTGCCGACCGCTTGGGCGCTTGCCGCCGACCCTGCCGCAGATCCCCCGCTGACGCTCGAAGTGGCCGTTTCGCTGGCGCTCAAAGACAATCCGGACCTGGCCGAGATGCATGCCCGTTCCGAAGCGATGGCGGCGATTCCATCCCAGGTCGGCACACTGCCGGACCCTGTCATCGATTTCAATGCGCTGAATCTACCCACCGATACGTTCGATACCTCACAGGAGCCGATGACCCAGCTGCAGCTGGGCGTCAGTCAGGTGATTCCTTTTCCGGGCAAGCTCGGGCTCAAAGAGGAAGCGGCGGGTTTCGAGGCCGAAGCGGCCTCGAACGATGTGGATGAAACCCGTCTGCGTCTGATCCGTGACGTGAAGACCTCCTGGTGGCTGCTCTTCTATCTGGATCAAGCGGTGCAAATCATCAGAAGCAACCAGGAGCTGCTGCGCCAGTTCGTCAAAATCGCGCAGGTCAAGTACGAAGTGGGCAACGGGCTGCAGCAGGACGTCCTGCTGGCGCAGCTCGAACTCTCCAAATTGCTGGATCAGGAGTTGAAGCTCGTCGGACTGCGGCGGAGCGAGGCCGCACGGCTCAATGCGCTGCTGGCCCGGCCGGCGGACAGCCCACTCAAGCTGCCCCATGAGATCGATGGGCAGCTGGCTGATATTATCTCTGTATCGGTGCTGTACCGGAAAGCGGAGGCATCGAGCCCATTGCTGGCGCGGAAGAGAAACACGATCCAGGCGGCTCGATCTCGTGTCGACCTGGCGAAGAGGGAATATTACCCCGATTTCAAATTGGGTGCGTCGTACGGCTTTCGCAGCGGTGACAACCCGCTGCCGCGCACAGGAACCAAGGCTGATTTTTTGAGCCTTAAATTGAGTATGACCGTACCGCTGTTCGCCTACCGTAAACAGGCCAAAGCGGTCGATCAACGCAACAGCGAACTGCTGCAGCGGAACTATGCCCTCAAAGATGAATGGGATCAGGTTCGGGCGCGGATTTCGTCCGCTCTGGCCGATTACGAACGGGCGAAAGAGCAGTCGGTCCTATTCAAGACCGGCATTATTCCCCAGGCACGACAGACGGTCGCCTCGATGCTCGCCGGTTACCAGGTCAATAAAGTGGACTTTCTCAATCTGGTCGGCAGCCAGCTCACGCTCTATAACTATGAAATCCGCTATTGGCGGGTGCTCTCCGAAGCGAACCAGGCGCTGGCCCGGCTGATCGCCGCGGTCGGCGAGGAGGAGATCATCGGTGAGGAGGGGGTCGATGAATAAGCAGATTGTTGTGGTCGCCCTGGTCATGCTCGTGCTGGGTATCGCCGGCGGCTATCGGCTCGCCATTCTGCTGCCGGATGGAACCGAACGGGTATCGGGTGAAACCGGGCAGGAGCCGAAGCAGCGCAAGATCCTCTTTTACCGCAGTCGGATGAATCCATCCGTCACTTCACCAACGCCAAAGAAAGATGCGATGGGGATGGATTATGTTCCCATCCACGCCGATGCGGATGGTGAGGTGCGCGACACGCCGCCGGGCACGGTTACGATCGATCCGGTGACGGTCCAGAACATCGGGGTGCGCACCGCGGTCGCCAAACGATCCACGCTGTCGCACACCATCCGGGCGGTCGGACGGGTCGACTTCGACGAAGAGCGGCTGGCGCGTCTGCACCCGAAAACGGAAGGCTGGATCGAAAAGCTGAGAATCGACAAGACCGGGGAGTGGGTCAAAAAAGGGACCGATCTGCTGAGCATCTATTCGCCGCAGCTGGTCTCGAGTCAGCAGGAGTATCTGTTGGCGTTGAACAACCTCAAAGCGCTCGAGAGCAGCCCGTTCAAGGATATCCGGCAGGGCGCCGAGGAGCTGGTCAAAAGCTCGCGCGAACGGCTGAAGCTGCTGGATGTCCCGGAACACCAGATTCGTGAACTGGAGAAGAGCCACTCGATCAAGAAAAGCTTGCATATCCACACGCCGGTCACCGGAATCGTCATGAAGATCGGCGTGCGCGAGGGACAATATGTCACCCCCGCCACGGAACTGTACATGATCGCCGATCTCTCCAGAGTGTGGGTCTATGCCGACATTTATGAGCATGAGCTGCCGTGGGTGCGGGTGGGCGACCGGGCCGACATGCGGCTGGCCGCCATCCCGGGGTCGACGTTTCACGGACGGGTGAACTACATCTATCCCTATGCCGAAGCGAAAACCCGAACCATCAAGGTCCGGCTGGCGTTCGATAATCCGCTGCTGCTGCTCAAGCCCGATCTTTTTGCGGACGTCACCATTCACGCCTGGCGGCAGGTCGATGCAATCGTGATTCCCTCCGAAGCGGTGGTGCGCTCCGGCCCCCGTGAGCAGGTCTTCGTGGTGCGCGGTCCCGGAAAATTCGAACCGCGCCCGGTCAAGCTGGGTCTTGCTTCGAACGGTGACGTGCAGGTGCTGGAAGGGATTCAGGTCGGCGATGAGGTGGTGACCTCGGCTCAGTTCCTGATCGACTCGGAGTCCAAGCTGCGCGAAGCGACCGCCAAAATGTTGAACGCTTCGAAGCGAGCCACAACCGACAAAAAAGTGGAGGGGCAACCCGATCCGCAGCCTACAGAGGGAGGGTCTACCGATGATTAATGCGATCATTGGTCTTGCACTGCGCGACCGCTTCATGGTTTTGATGGCCGCCGTTATCATCGCTGCCATCGGTTTGTGGGCCTATTACAATACGCCGCTGGATGCCATACCCGACCTCTCGGATGTACAGGTCATCGTCTTTACCGAATATCCCGGACAGGCCCCGCAGGTGGTCGAGGATCAGGTGACCTATCCCCTGACCACCGCCATGCTCGCAGTGCCCAACGCCAAAGTGGTGCGCGGTTATTCATTCTTCGGCCTCTCCTTCGTTTACATCATCTTCGAAGATGGCACAGATATGTACTGGGCGCGCTCGCGCGTCCTGGAATATCTCAACTATATCAGCGGCCGGCTGCCGCAAGGGGTCACACCCGCACTGGGACCGGATGCGACCGGGGTCGGCTGGGTATATGAATATGCATTGGTCGACCGCAGTGGAAAACATGATCTGGCCCAGTTGCGCTCGATCCAGGACTGGTATCTGCGCTACCCGCTGCAGACTGTGCCGGGCGTCGCCGAGGTGGCCTCCATCGGCGGCTATGTCAAACAGTATCAGGTCGAGGTCGATCCCAACGCGCTGCTGGCTTACGACATCCCATTGTCAAAGGTCAAACGCGCCATCAAACGATCGAACAACGATGTCGGCGGACGTCTGATCGAAATGGCCGAAACCGAATACATGGTGCGCGGTCTGGGTTATATTCGCACTCTGGACGATATCAACAGCATTCCGGTGGGCGTCGATCCCAACGGCACGCCGGTTCGTCTGCAGGATGTCGCGCATGTCCACATCGGCCCGGAACTGCGCCGCGGCCTGGCCGAGCTCAACGGTGAAGGGGAGGTCGCCGGCGGCGTGGTCATCATGCGCTTCGGAGAAAACGCCCTGGCGACCATTCTCGGCGTCCGCGAGAAGCTGGAAGAGTTGAAGAAAGGGCTCCCGGAGGGGGTTGAGATCGTTCCGGTCTATGACCGCGGCGATCTGATCGAACGGGCGGTCGCCAGCCTCAACGAAGCGCTGGTGCAGGAGATCATCATCGTCGGCCTGGTGGTCGTTCTGTTTCTGCTGCATGCCCGGTCGGCTTTCGTGGCCATCATCACCCTGCCGCTGGGCATCCTGATGGCTTTCATCGTGATGAAGTGGCAGGGGCTCAATGCCAACATCATGTCGCTGGGCGGCATCGCCATCACCATCGGCACCATGGTGGACGGTGCCATCGTGATGGTGGAGAACGCACACAGACATCTGGCGCAGGCGGCCGTCGACAAAGGCGGCGCGCTGACGATCGATGAACGCTGGCGGGCAATCGGCGAGGCATCGCGCGAAGTCGGCCCGGCGCTCTTCTTTTCACTGCTGGTGATTACCGTCTCCTTTCTGCCGATCTTCACCATGCAGGCGCAGGAGGGCCGGCTGTTCAAGCCGTTGGCCTTCACTGCCACCTATGCCATGGGAGCGGCCGCGATCCTGGCGATCACTCTGGTGCCGGTGATGATGGGGTATCTCATTCGTGGCAGGATCGTCGCCGAGCATAAAAACCCGGTCAACCGCCTGCTGCATGGGCTGCACGCTCCGCTGCTGAAAGTCGCGATGCGCTGGCGGTCGGTGACCCTGATTTTGGCGCTGACGCTGTTGGCGGCGACCTGGTATCCGCTGTCGAAGCTCGGCAGCGAATTCATGCCGCCGCTGGATGAGGGCGATATCCTCTATATGCCAACCGCCTTTCCCGGCATCTCCATCACCAAGGCCAAGGAACTGCTGCAGCAGACCGATAAGATACTGAAAACATTCCCCGAAGTGCATCATGTGTTCGGCAAGGTCGGGCGCGCCGAGACCGCCACCGACCCGGCCCCGCTGTCGATGATCGAGACCACCGTGCGGCTCAAACCCAAGGCCAAATGGCCCGACCCGACCAAAACCACCAAGCAACTGATGGACGAAATGGACAAAGCGATCCGTTTTCCGGGACTCGCCAATGCCTGGACGATGCCGATCAAGACCCGGATCGACATGCTCTCCACCGGCATCAAGACGCCGATCGGCATCAAAGTATCGGGACCGGACCTTACAGAACTGCAGCGCCTCTCCAAAGCGATCGAGCAGACGATGAAAACGCTGCCGGAAACGCTCTCCGCGTTCGGCGACCGGGCGGTCGGCGGCTATTATCTCGATTTCGATATCAACCGCGAAGAGGCGGCCCGCTACGGGCTGACCGTGGGCGACGTACAGGATGTCATCCAGAGCGCGATCGGCGGCATGAATGTCACCGAGACGGTGGAAGGGCTGGAACGGTACCCGGTCAATCTGCGTTATCCGCGGGAGCTGCGCGACAACCTCGAAACACTCACGCGGGTGTTGATACCGACACCCACCGGAACGCAAATCCCCTTGGCTCTGGTGGCCGATCTTCAAATTCGCCGCGGGCCGCCTTCGATCAAAAGCGAAGACGCCCGTCCCAACGCCTGGATCTATGTCGACATCACCACTTCCGACATTGGCGGTTTCGTCGCCAAAGCGAAAAAGGTGCTCGAAGAAAAGGTCGAGATTCCAGCCGGCTACACCATCGCTTGGTCCGGCCAGTTCGAATATATGGAACGGGCCGCCCAGCGATTGCGCATTGTTGTTCCGATGACGCTGCTGATCATTTTTCTGCTGCTCTATTGCAACTTCCGCAACATCACCGAACCGGTGGTGGTGATGCTCTCGATCCCGTTCGGATTGATCGGCGGCATCTGGTTGATCTACTGGTACGACTTCAATATTTCGGTCGCGGTCGCAGTCGGCTTTATCGCACTGGCGGGGATCGCGGCGGAGATCGGCGTGCTGGTGTTGAGCTTCATCGATTTCGAAGTTACCAAACGACGAGCGATCAAAGAAGGCCCTTTGTCGTTCTCGGAAATTCGAGAGGCCGCCGAAGCAGCGACCTCGATGCGTGTACGCCCGGTGGCGATGACCGCCACGTCGACCATGGCAGGCCTAATCCCGATCATGTGGGCCAGCGGCACCGGTTCCGATGTCACTCATCGCATCGCCGCGCCGATGCTGGGCGGGATGCTGACGGTAACGGTACTCAATCTATTGGTGCTGCCGGTGATTTACTCTCTTGTGCTGCAGTTTCAGGAGTGGCAGCGCAGCCGGAAGGTAAAAAGAGCAAGCAACCAAACGCTGAAATGATTCCCGGCTGGCGTTCGGGTCTCAACCGTTTCGCGATTATGTGCAAAAAGGGCTTGACTTAGGCGTTGCTCACAGGTAGTTAAATGGAGCATGGAATATGTTAATCCAGGTATCGGCGAGTGGCTACAAGCGCTTTGACGAAAAGGATATGAAACGGTTGGGTTTTATCCGGAGGGCAAAACCCCTCGGGTATACGCTCGATGAGATAAAACAGATTATCGAAAAGAGTCGGAAAGGCAAGTCGCCTTGCCCCATGGTCCGCGATCTTATTCAGCGTTGTATTCAGACGCATCGACACCGAAATCTTATGCTGGCTGTGATGAGCGGCATCGTGCATGGTTTGCGGCTGAATTTTCTTGAATACTATAACTGGAGCGTTTCCGAAGAGGGCTATCCCTTCGAGGCCTTTTCGAAAAAGGAGAAACCGAATGCTTGAAGAATTCATCCACGAACCGCGGATTGCCTACTTTTCAATGGAGATCGCGCTTCGAAACGAGATTCCCACCTATAGCGGCGGATTAGGAATACTCGCTGGCGACACCATACGATCCGCCGCCGATCTCGAAGTCCCGCTGGTGGCGGTGACTTTGGTCAGCCGAGCCGGCTATTTTCGCCAGGAAATCGACGCCAAGGGACGGCAGATCGAGCACCCCGATCATTGGGAACCCAGTCGTTGGACTGCTCCTCTGGAAGCGAAGGTGGCTGTCACCATTGAGCGAAGGACCATTTGGATCAGCGGCTGGCTATACATTTTAGAAGGACACATGAACGGCCGGCAGCCGGTTATTTTGCTGGATACCGATGTGGACGAAAATCATGGTGACGATCGCCGGATCACCCATTACCTGTACGGAGGGGACGAGTCTTACCGGCTCAAGCAGGAGATCGTATTAGGAATGGGCGGCGTCCGTATGCTACAAGCGTTGGGATTTAAGGTGCGCCAATACCACATGAATGAGGGGCATTCCGCCTTGCTCGGAGTCGAATTGTTACGCCGTTATGTTTATCCCAAAGAGGACCGGCGCCCCGGAGAGACGGCTTACGACATCCCTCGAGTACGGGAACTGTGCAATTTCACCACACATACACCAGTCGAGGCCGGGCACGATCGCTTTTCGTATGATCTGGCGCAGCGGAGTCTTGGCGATGCGATCGATATAACCACGCTCAAACATCTGGCAGGCAACGATTCTCTCAACATGACCCGGTTGGCGCTTAATCTGAGCGAGTATGTCAACGGAGTTGCCAAGCGTCATGCAGAAGTTTCGCGAAAAATGTTCCCGGGCTACCATATTCATTCGGTGACCAATGGGGTTCATCCTTTTGGCTGGACTGCAAAGCCTTATATCGCCCTGTACAATAAGCATCTGCCGGGTTGGTGCCATGAACCCGACCTTTTAGTGCGCGCCGACTGCTGCATCAATGATGACGCAATTTGGGAGGCGCACCGCCAAGCAAAGAACGAGCTTATTGAAAAGGTCGAGATGCTCTGCGGTGTAATCCTGGATCCGGAACTGCCCATCCTAGGGTTTGCCCGCCGCATGACTGCGTACAAGCGTGCGGACTTGTTATTTACCGATATCGAACGGCTCAAAAATATTGCTAAGCAGAGGCCTTTTCAGATTGTCCTGTCCGGTAAAGCGCATCCCGGGGACCAGGAAGGAAAGCGATTGATCGAGCGACTTCATGAACACAGGCGGGATCTTGCCGGCAGCATTCCGATGGCATATCTACCAAACTACGATATGGAGATCGCGCTTGCCATGGTATCCGGCGTCGACCTTTGGCTGAATACACCTTTGCGGCCACTGGAAGCCTCTGGTACCAGCGGCATGAAGGCCGCTTTTAACGGCGTGCCCAACCTCAGCGTGTTGGATGGTTGGTGGATCGAAGGCTGCATTGAGGGGATTACCGGCTGGGCAATAGGAGGTGATGATGAAACAGTCGGTGGAGATGATTCTCAATCGTTGTATAACAAGCTGGAACAGATTATTCTGCCCTTGTATTTCGAGAATCGATCCGGCTGGATTGGGGTAATGAAAGGCACCATCAGCAAAAATGCCTCGTTCTTCAACAGTCACCGCATGATGCGGCGCTATACTACCGAGGCTTACATTCGTTAAAGGGCTTGGAATGATGCCAACTGTCACAGCTAGGAGGCTGTCCGAGAACAGACTGATCTACTGCGGACAAGCCTGATTGGCCAGATTTCCCGATCATATTGATGAAATACATCCATGTATTTCACCCCTGCGGGGTCGCTTTCAGCGGTCCAAATCCGTTCCCGACGGATTTGTTGTTAAATAGGCCCACTATTCGCCTCAAATGATCGAAAAATCTGACTCAATCAGTTTTGCCCTCGCTACGATCGCTATTCTCGGACAGCCTCCTAGATGCTGGTTGAATTCATTGCATCCGCACGTCGTCGAATTTGCCGTTGTCCTCCAATCGAGCCTGATCAGGCTCGATTGGAAGAGGTACAGGTGCGAGCATAGACTTCCTCGATCACAACCGGGCCCTTTCCAGACAATGACAACATCCTCACCCCAGCCCCCCTGTCCGCGCTGAGGCAGACCCCGGCATGCAGAAGGCGGCGACCGTTGTGAATCCTGCCAGCTCGATGCCTACCGTGACCCCCGCCTGGAGCAGACGGCCGAACGGCTGGAACTGCAACTGATCGAGGCTCTGGTCGAGGCCCTCGATGCGCGCGAGCACGAGACCGGAATGCACTCCAAGCGGGGGGCTGGCCGGGCTCGTTCGGAGAGAGGCGCCGGCGGGGTGGTGATCATGCGCTTCGGCGAAAACGGTCCGGCGACGGATGCCGATGCTGGGCGGCATGCTATGCGGTAACAGTTCTCGAGCTGTTGGTGCCGCCAGTGGTTTACAGATTTGCGGTGCAAATTGAGGAAAGACAAAGCCTCGATCCATCCTTTCGCCATTGGGGAAAACACCATGACAAAAAAGCCAATCTCAGAATCAACGACCAAGTCGTGTCATCATGGCCATGGTCAGCATCGGGCGACCGTGCATGAGCACGCGCCCGAACCGGCGGATGAGTATACCTGCCCGATGCACCCCAAAGTGCGTCAACAGGGGCCTGGGTACTGCCCGAAGTGCGGTATGGCGTTGGAACCGGTGGCGGACCCGGCATTAGGCACGAAAACCGAATACGTATGTCCCATGCATCCGGAAATCGTCCGCAGTGAACCGGGAAACTGCCCCATCTGCGGCATGGCCCTGGAGCCGCGCAGCGCCGCGGTCGAAGAGGGGAACCCGGAACTCGATGATATGACCCGTCGCTTCTGGATCAGTGTGGTGCTTGCGCTGCCGGTATTCCTCATGGCCATGGTGCACGCTCTTGCACCGCAGCTCATGCCGGGTTTCGTATCGATCGGAAAGCTCCAGTGGGTCGAGCTGGCCTTGGCGACGCCGGTCGTCTGGTGGTGCGGCTGGCCGTTCTTCGAGCGCGGCTGGGCCTCGATCGCCAATCGCAGTCTGAACATGTTCACGCTGATCGCCCTGGGCATCGGGGTGGCCTGGACCTACAGCGTGGTTGCGACACTCTTTCCGGCCCTGTTTCCGGCGACGATGCGCGGCGAAGGGGGTTCGGTCGCGGTCTATTTCGAAGCGGCTGCGGTCATCACGTCATTGGTGTTGCTGGGCCAGGTCCTGGAACTTCGGGCTCGAAGTCGGACCAGCGCCGCCATCAAACTGCTGCTGGGATTAGCGCCCAAGACCGCGCGCATCGTTCACGATGACGGCAACGAAGCCGATGTTCCGCTGGAGCAGGTGCAGGTGGGGGATATCCTGCGGGTACGTCCCGGAGAAAAGGTGCCGGTGGATGGCACGGTGATCGAGGGAACCAGCTCGGTGGACGAGGCTATGGTGACCGGCGAGCCGATACCGGTCGAGAAGAGCGCCAGCGATCATCTGATCGGCGCCACGGTCAACGGCACCGGGAGCCTGCTCATGCGTGCCGAACGGGTGGGCAGCGATACCCTGCTGGCGCAGATCGTCCACATGGTCAGCGAAGCGCAGCGCAGCCGTGCGCAGATACAGAAGCTGGTCGATGTCGTCGCGGGCTATTTTGTGCCTGCTGTCGTGCTGACCGCCGTTGTCACATTGTTTATATGGTGGGCGCTGGGGCCGGAACCGCGTCTGGCGCATGCGGTCGTCAATGCAGTGGCCGTGTTGATTATTGCCTGCCCCTGTGCCCTGGGCCTGGCGACGCCGATGTCCATTATGGTCGGCACCGGGCGCGGCGCCATGCTTGGCGTGCTGATCAAGAATGCCGAGGCACTGGAAATTATGGAAAAGGTCGATACATTAGTTGTCGACAAAACCGGCACCTTGACCGAGGGCAAGCCGCGCCTGATGTCGGTCGAAGCAGCTCAAGGGTTCGACGATCAGGATGTTCTGCGTCTCGGGGCAAGTTTGGAACGGGCCAGTGAACATCCACTGGCTGCGGCGATCGTCAAGGGCGCCGAAGTGAAAGGAGTTCGATTGAGTTCGGTCGATGACTTTCGATCACTGACCGGGCGGGGTGTCGGCGGCATGGTCGAGGGACGGCCGGTTCTCCTCGGCAACCGACAGCTGATGCAAGAGTCCGGCATCGAGTTTGAGGTGCTGGTCGACCGCGCGGAAACATTGCGGACCGACGGGCAAACGGTGATGTTCGTCGCTATCGACGGCACAATCGCCGGCCTGATCGGCGTCGCGGACCCGATCAAGGATTCCACGCCCGAGGCGCTTCAGGCGCTGCATGAGGAAGGCCTTCAAGTGGTGATGTTGACCGGTGACAGCCGCACCACGGCGGAGGCTGTTGCGCGCAAATTGGGCATCGATCGGGTACAGGCCGAGGTGCTGCCGGAACAGAAAACCGATGTCGTCAAACAGTTGCAGGCCGAAGGCCGCATCGTAGCGATGGCGGGCGACGGCATCAACGATGCCCCGGCATTGGCGCAGGCGCACGTGGGCATCGCCATGGGAACGGGCACCGATGTTGCGATGGAAAGCGCGGGCGTCACGCTGGTGAAAGGGGATCTGCTGGGAATCTCGAGAGCCCGCCGCCTGAGTCGTGCCACCATGCGCAACATCCGCCAGAATCTGTTTTTTGCCTTTATCTACAACAGCCTCGGAGTGCCGATTGCCGCCGGGGTGCTCTATCCGTTTTTCGGCCTGCTGCTTTCACCGATGATTGCAGCCGCGGCGATGAGCTTCAGTTCGGTATCGGTCATCATGAATGCACTGCGGTTGCGGAGATTATCTCTTTGAGAACAGCTTTCCGGTCGGATGATGGATTCAGATCCGCTTGTTCATTCGATCGTATGCTTTCGGACAGCCTCCTAGTCGTTTGCGTCGAGATGCAAGTTCTCGGAATAGAGGTTGACTTCGCTGGGGTCGATGCCTAACAGGTTGCAGAGTGATACGATTTCAACCTGTTCGACCATGCTGATTTTGCCGTTTCGTTCACTGACGGCCAGGCACAACCGGATCAGCATTCGCGCGGTATCTTTGTTTTCTGCGACCGATTGCACGGCTTCCACCGCTTTTGCATGTCCTGTTTTTGGGGATGCCAAAATCCGGTCGACAAAATCGTTGAAGAGATCGACCCCTTCGTGCGGGTCATAGACTTTCAGTTTGTCGAGGGTTTCGAGAATTTGATCGACGCGCACGCGCTGACTGAAACTGACCTTGCCGTCGACGACGGCGACCAACGCGCACGCTGCCATGGCGGCCTTCAGAAAAGGGCGGTTCCGGTACCGTTCGACCCGTTCCTGATAAAGTTTCGTTAAGTGATTGAGAAAGCTGGTCATCTGTTGTCTCTTCTGCTTAGGCGGCATACGTTCCGAATGCGGCTGATCAGTCCTCACGTCGGTATTCGCCTTCGATGGTTTTTTGTCCTGGTGGCTGATCGGTGCGCGCAGAGAGATCGATGGCGCCTTTGAATCGGTTTTTTATCAGATAAAGGGCAAACCGTTGACGCATCGGCGGCATCAGGCAAAGAAAGCCGATTGCGTCGGTAAAAAACCCTGGCGTCAGGAGCAGAGCGCCGCCAACGAGCAATATCAGGCTTTCGACGATCTCGATGGCCGGTACTTCTCCGCGCTCCAGCGTATTTTGCAGTCGTCGCCACGTTGAAAAGCCCTGTATTCTGAGCAGCCAGGCGCCGAGTACGGCTGTTCCGACCACCGTCAATATGGTCGGAAAAGCACCGATGATGCTGCCGATCTTGAGAAGAAGATAAATCTCGACCAGGGGGATGGTCAGAAAAAGAATAAAAAATGCTTGGAACATGTGATATTTGTGGGGATGGTGTGTTTGTTCGTTGCCGTGAAAAACGATATGATGAATGCAGATTCGATTCCATGACGACAGTACCGACTGTTTGCCCATGAATAAAAAATACGTTCTGGTATTCTGTACCTGCCCCGATGCAACGAGTGCCCAGCGATTGGCGAACGAACTCGTCACCGGTCATTTGGCCGCGTGCGTTAATATTCTACCAGGAATCACCTCGATTTATCCGTGGGAAGGCAAAATAGAAAACAGCCGGGAACACCTGCTTCTGATCAAGTCACGGGAAAGCGCCTATGCTGCGCTGGAAGCCTTGATCAGGAAAAGTCATCCTTATGAACTTCCTGAAATTATTGCTGTCCCTCTTCAGCAGGGCCAGAGCGACTATTTGAAATGGATCGATGCATGGGTAAAATCCTAGGGCACATAACAGCCTGTTTTCTTGTTTCTTGGTGCGCCGCTATTGCAGCGGCGCCGGATGATGCCGGTTTTCAGCCTTCAGTGCAAACGCTGCGGGTGGCGGCCAATGTGGATGGTGAGGGTGACCCGCTCAGTCTCTTCACGGAAACGCTGAAGGGTCTTGGTGGGGCGTTCTCCCAGGATGAGCTGCTGCCCGCCGATCAGGCATTTCGTTTTTCCGCTGAAGTCGAAAACGGTAACACCGTGCGCGTCGATTGGCAGATTGCGGACGGTTATTATCTCTATCGTGAAAAGTTCCGGTTTTCGTTGTCGGACGCACCGGGCATCCAGCTGGGACGCATCGACATCCCTCACGGGAAGCCCAAAGAAGATGAAGCATTCGGTGCGGTAGAAGTCTTTTATCATCAGGTCGGCTTCGATCTTCCTCTGATTCGCAGCAACACCCAGCCGCTACGAATCGCGTTGGAGGCACACTTTCAAGGATGTGCCGAGCGCGGCGTCTGTTATCCACCGATGAAAAAAAGGGTCGTTCTGGAGCTTCCGGCAGCCCAGGCGTCTTCCGGGATTCCGGACGCCGACGCGAGTCAGTCGACCGACTCTGCCGCGATGCAGTCCGAACAGGACCGTATCGCCGCCGAGCTGGGAAGCCGCTCGTTATGGCTGACGATGCTGAGCTTTTTGGGATTCGGCATTCTGTTGGCGTTTACGCCATGCTGTTTCCCGATGATTCCCATCCTCTCGGGGCTTATTGTCGGGCATGGGCACCGGATCACGACCGGCAGGGCGTTTGTCCTCTCATTGAGCTATGTGCTGGGTCTGGCCGCGACCTATACGGTGTTCGGTCTTCTTGCCGGGCTGTTTGGCAGCAATCTGCAGGCGGTGTTTCAGGAGCCGTGGGTCATTATCGCTTTCAGTGTGGTATTCGTATTGCTATCCCTGTCGATGTTCGGGTTATATGAATTGCAGATGCCGGCGGCTCTGCAATACCGTTTCTCGTCGCTGACAAACCGGCAGCACGGAGGAACGGTGATCGGCGCAGCGGTGATGGGACTGTTGTCCGCGTTGATCGTTGGCCCCTGCGTTGCCGCCCCCTTGACCGGGGCGCTCATTTACATCGGCCAAACGGGCGATGCCGTGCTTGGCGGTCTGGCGCTGTTCGCCATGGGGTTCGGTACCGGGATTCCTTTGCTGGTCGTCGGCACCTCCGCCGGCAAGCTGCTGCCGAAAGCAGGACCGTGGATGAGTGCGACCAAAGCGGTATTCGGCGTTATGATGCTTGCAGTCGCGATCTGGATGCTGGAGCGCATCCTGCCGCCGGCGGTGACAATGACGCTGTGGGCGGTATTATGCATCATCTCCGCCATCTATCTGGGCGCTGCCGATGCCTTGCCGCACGATGCCTCCGGCTGGCGCAGACTCTGGAAGGGAGTCGGCATGGTTATGCTGACCTACGGTGTGCTGCTTCTGATCGGCGTAGCTTCCGGCAGCGGGGATGTGCTCCAGCCGCTGTACATGATTGCAGGTCCCGCAGCCGATTCCCCACGAAATTCGGAGCGTGTAACTTTTCAGCCTATCCGTTCGGTGGGGGAGCTGGATCGGCAACTCGAGAAAGCCAGCCAGACGAACAAATGGGTCATGCTCGATTTTTATGCCGATTGGTGCATCTCCTGCAAAGAGATGGAATATTACACTTTCTCCGACCCGAACGTGCGCACCGTATTGACCGATATGATTCTGCTGCAGGCCGATGTAACCGAAAACTCTGCGGCCGACCAGGCGCTTCTGAAACGATTCAATCTGATCGGGCCTCCCGCCACTCTGTTTTTCGGCCCCGACGAGTTGGAGCGACAATCGTTTCGGCTGGTTGGCTTTGTCGACGCGGAATCTTTTCTCGGTCATTTGCAGCAGGTGACTCAATAATCATGAAGTGGAGCCATCAGCTGATCATCGCTGTCGTGGCGATGCTCGCCATTGCCGCCGGGTTTTTTTCATATCGGACTTTTACTGCCGGGCCTCGGGATGGCCCTGATCTGCCCCATTTTTCTTTCCCCGATGTCGCTGGTGTTCAACGCGACCGCAGCGAATGGGACGGAAAAACCCTGGTGATCAATTTCTGGGCAACCTGGTGCCCACCATGCCGTGAGGAGATTCCTGAATTTATCAAACTTCAAGAGGAGATGGGGGGTCTGGGTTTGCAATTCATTGGCATCGCCATTGAAGATACCGAACCCGTGGAAGCCTTTATGGCCGAAATGACGTTCAATTATCCGGTGCTGATCGGTGAGGACGACGGCATGAGCCTGTCGGCGCAGCTGGGCAATACAATCGGGATTCTCCCATTCACCGCTGTGATCGACCGCAGCGGAAAGGTTGTGCATGCGCATTCCGGACCTTTCAATCGTGAGCAGGTGATGGCGATTGTGAAACCTTTGCTGGCTGGCGATTCTTGAGAGCCGTTGTTGAAATAATCATTCATCCATCCTGTCCAGCCACTTTCCTTGGCGCTGGTTCGCGCTCCTTGCGTCCTGTAGTGCGGGCACTTTGATGCTGAAAATGGAAATTCATTCGCACCGAAGCCTAAACATGCGGTGATTTGTGTCGAAATGGTGTAAAATCCCCCCCGATCTGGACAAATATCGTTTGGATGTGCACGATGCTCCGTTATGGGGCTTTTTTTGCACGATTTGGATTGAGCGATAGACAAGAAGCAGAAACCAGTGGCAAAAATTTTAGTGCTCAACGGCCCGAACCTGAACCTGCTTGGCGCTCGTGAGCCGGGGCTTTATGGAAAGCAAACCCTCCAGGCAATCCGGGTTCGGCTGGAATCTGTTGCGTCAGAGGCGGATTGTGGTCTGGCTTTTTATCAAAGCAATGCCGAACATGAGCTGGTCGAGCGCATACAGGATGCGCTGCAGCAGGCGGTGGATTTCATCTTGATCAATCCGGCGGCTTTTACGCACACGAGTATCGCTATTCGAGACGCTTTGCTTGCAACGCGGATCCCTTTTATCGAGGTGCATCTTTCCAACATATACGCGCGTGAACCATTCCGCAAGCATTCCTATCTTTCTGATGTTGCGCATGGTGTGATCAGCGGATTTGGGGCGTTCGGTTATGAAATGGCTTTGCAGGCGGCCATTCAGATTATAGATGAGAGTGTTTAACCATGGATATTAGAAAAATAAAAAAACTCATTGATCTCATCGAGGATTCGGATATCGTGGAGCTCGAAATCACGGAAGGCGAAGAATCGGTGCGCATCAGCCGCTCCTCGACGACATCCGCGCCGATCGTTTACAGCACCCCCTCGGCTGTCCCGGTGCCATTGGCTCAGGCGACTGGGGATCAGCCTCCGGCACCGGTGCCCATCGCTCCGCCGGTGGAAGAGCCCCTTTCGGGGCATATCGTTCGAGCGCCCATGGTCGGTACCTTTTACCGGGCGCCGTCACCGGGTTCAAAAGAGTTCGTCGAGGTTGGTCAGCAGGTGGCAGCGGGTGACACGCTTTGTATTATCGAAGCCATGAAGATTCTCAATCAGATTGAAGCCGACGTCGATGGCGTGATCGCTAAAATTCTCGTCGACAATGCCCAGCCGGTCGAATACAACCAACCTCTGTTTTTAATCGAGTAATGCTCCGATTCCAGCCATCGAAACCGTTACTTCAATCAATGCATAACCCGAATCTTTCACAAATTATGATTGATCTCGCTTGTCTCTTGATTC
>DEII01000196.1 GCA_002352385.1 Methylococcaceae bacterium UBA2778
ATGGGTTCGTCGAATATTTACTGATAATTAACTGCAACTATATAATCCTGAAGGAAAAACTCTAGTTGGCAAGTAATGTGCTTTAGCTGAACCTCACAGGCTTTCGCCCTCCGGGCAGCGCGTGGGGCGGGGCTACAACAAGAATGGAGGGTTTCACTATGGCTTGGGACGAAGACGACGACACCACGATCTACCATGTCGTGATCAACCACGAAGAGCAATATTCCGTTTGGCCGGAATACAAAGAGATTCCGAATGGCTGGCGGGCGGTCGGAAAAACCGGTCGCAAGCAGGAGTGTCTTGATTACATCGCGGACGTCTGGACGGACATGCGGCCGCTGAGTTTGAGGAAAGCGATGGAAGCGGACAAGCAGCCATCGAACTCCATGAGGGCAAATAAGAGCCAATAAGTACAGATGCTTCGCGGGATTGATCGGAGGCACGCTACTTGATCCCGGACCACAAGGCAATGATCGAACGGGACCCCAGCCATAGAGGCGATCAAATGGAATACATGGAGGCTTCAGCTTTCGCCCGACCGGGCGCACCACCATCGACCGATATCGTTGCGCTGTTGCGGGCAAGAGCGGAGATGAAACCGGAAGCCATCGCCTATACCTTTCTTACGGACGGTGAAACCGACAAGCCCGATTCCATCAGCGTCTCGGAACTCGACGTCAGAGCCCGCGCCATCGCCGTACGCCTATCGACGACGGCCGAGCCGGGAGACCGCGCGCTGTTGTTGTATCCACCCGGTCCGGACTTCATTGCAGCATTCTTTGGTTGCCTCTACGCGGGCGTCATCGCGGTACCCGCCTACCCATCGTCGCGCCGCCATCGTGACCGCCTCATGGCGGTAATCACCGACGCTTCTCCCGCGGTCATAATGACGACAGCACCTCTCGCTGAACGCTTCGAGGATGAGTCGACCGGCTACGCCCTAAAGACTATGGCGGGCAGTGGCGGACGCGACACACCCTGTCGACTTTGCACCGATGGCATTTCATCGGCGGCGGCGGAGCAGTGGCATCCTTTTCCGGTCGCGCCTGAGAGACTTGCCTTCCTCCAATACACGTCCGGCTCCACCGGCGATCCCAAAGGCGTCATGGTGAGCCATGGCAACCTCATGGCGAATCAAGAAGCCATCAGGCAAAGCTTCGGACATAACGAGGATACACTGGTGGTCGGCTGGCTGCCCTTCTACCACGACATGGGGTTGATCGGCAATATCCTGCAACCGCTCTATCTGGGGTCCAGCGCCGTCCTGATGTCGCCCATGGCCTTTTTGGAAAAGCCGGTGCGATGGTGAAGGCCATTTCGGCGTACCGGGCGACCACCTCCGGCGGTCCCAACTTCGCCTACGATCTGTGCGTCCGCAAGATCGGATCGGAGCAGAAGCGCGACCTCGATCTGACCTCCTGGACCCTCGCATTCAACGGCTCGGAACCGGTGCGTGCGGGCACCATGGAACGCTTTCTGCAGGCTTTCGCCGACGCCGGCTTCAGGCGGGAGAGCTTTTTCCCCTGTTACGGATTGGCGGAAGCCACTTTGTTCGTGACCGGGATGCGGCTGCATGCTGCGGCCACTACCGGGGCTGACGAAAGTCCGGACGACCCCAATTCCGAGGAGTCGCCCGTGACTTGCGGTTACACCCCGGCGCAGCACGACGTCCACATCGTTCATCCGGAAACCGGCGAACCCCTCGCCGACGGCGAGGTGGGAGAGATTTGGGTCTCCGGCCCCAGCGTCGCGCGGGGCTATTGGAATCGCCCCGAAGAATCCGATAAGACGTTCTGCGCTCAGCTTGATCGGCCGAGTGCCGTTGAGGGAGAAGACGATGATGGCTCCAAACGACCGCCGGAATATCTTGCCACTTGTTTGCGTACCGGCGATCTGGGCTTCGTCAGCGGTGGTCAACTGCACGTCACCGGCCGCATCAAAGAGCTGGTCATCGTTCGCGGGCGCAACTATCATCCGCACGACATCGAACAGGCACTGACCGACGCAATGGACAGCCTGCGTCCCGGCTGCTGTGCCGCTTTCGCCGTGACCGGGAACGACGGCGAAGGCGTGGTCGTCGTGGCCGAAGTCACTCGCGAGACCCTGCGCCGCAAAGCCTTTGAACCGATCATCGCAGCCATGCGTCAGCGCCTGGCCGAAGCGTTGGATCTGGCGACCGCGGATCTGGTCCTGGCACAACCCGGCACCGTCCCGAAAACGTCCAGCGGCAAGATTCGCCGCGGCGCCTGCAAACAGGCCTACCTGGACGCCACTCTGCCGATCGTGGCTTGTTCCGGTGCGCACGATCGATCGCCTTGGCCTGCCGATGGCGACATTAGGACGCAGGCGATGAATCCATCCGGACGTGGTCCGGAGGACCCACGTACCGCCGGGGCTCGCCCGGAGAGTCAAAGTCAACATGCCGTATCGCCGGCGACCGGACGGTATGGGGTCTTGAATCAGCAGCAGGCGGCCGAAGTACGACTGTTGCAGGACGCACTGGATGCTCTGCCTCAGGAACAACGCACGGCCCTGATCTCCCGCTTTATCCGCACCAAGGCGAGTCGGCTTCTGGGGATGGGCGAAACCGCGTTATCGCCCGATTCGTCCCTGCGGTCCTGGGGCCTCGACTCCCTCAGGTTGGTCGATTTGAAGCATGCGGTCGATCATTTGCTGGGCATCGAGTCGCCGCTCTCCCTGTTCCTTTCGGACGCGCCTCTGATCGACGTGGCCGAAGCCCTGGCCAGCGATTCCGAAGCGTCGAATAGTGCCGACTACGGCACACCCGGCGAATCGGCAGATTCCGACGTCCAGCGGGAGGGCGGGACCGATGACCCGAAGGCTGAAACCTTCGACCTGTCCTTTTCCCAACACGCCATGTGGACGGTGGACCGGATGGAATCCGGCAGCGTGGGTGACAATCTTCATCTGGCGCTGGACATCGATGGTCCGGTCGATGCGCTGGTATTGCAGCAGGCGTTCGAGCATTTGATCGATCGCCACCCGGTGCTGCGCACCGTGTACCGAATGGAAAATGACCATCCGGTTCAATGCGTTTTACCCGCGGCCGAGCACTCCAACGGCTTCGAATTGGTGGATGCCGCCGACTGGCCGGAATCCAAATTTCAGAACGACATGGCCCGGCGGGTTCGAGAACCCTTCGATTTGACATCGGGTCCCGTTTTTCGGACAACACTGTACAAGCAGCGTGGCGAGCCTGCGTCGGCTCGGCACACGGTATTGTTCTGCGCACACCATATCGCCGCCGACCTCTGGACGGTGCTCATCCTGATCGGCGAACTGCGCACACTATACACGCAGTTGCTCCAGGGCCGACGGCCGACGTTGGAAAACCCCGCCGCCGATTACGCCGGCTTTGTGACTTGGCAGCGGCATTACCTGGAAAGTTCCGACAGCGAAAAGGACTGGGCGTATTGGCGCCGGCAACTGGAAGGGGAACTGCCGATACTGGCTTTGCCGTTGGATCGTCCGAGCCAGTCCAAACAGGAATACCGCGGCGCCTCCCTGCCTCTCGTGCTCGACCGGCAAGACACCGACCGGCTCAGGAACCTGGCCCGGAAACGGGGCGTGACGCTGTTTACCGTACTGCTGGCCGCCTACAAGGTTCTGCTGCACCGCTACACCCGCCAGCAAGAGCTGGTCGTCGGCGTCCCTGCGAGCGGGCGCGGCCAAGCGCGGTTTGCATCGGTTGTCGGCAATTTCGTCAATCCGCTGCCACTGCGAAGTCGTCCATACGCCGGCAAGCCGTTCACCGCCTATCTGGCCGAGGTCAACGATGCTCTGCTATGCGCCCTGGCGCACCAGGATTTCCCCTTTTCACTGATGGTGGAGCGGCTGCAACCCGAACGCAACGCCGGTCATTGGCCGATTTACCAAACCCTGTTCGTGTTGCAGCAAACACAGGCAGGGATCGACGGCTCACTGGTTCAGCTCGCCCTGGGTGAGGATGGCGCCCCGTGGGACTGGGGCGACTGGCAGGCACGCCCCGTCAAGGTACGGCAACGAGTCGAGAATTTCGATCTGAAGCTGATGGCGGCCGAGACCGAAGAAGGCCTGTTGTTCTCGTTTCAATACAATAGCGATCTGTTCCAACCCGCCACCGTCAGCCGCCTGTCCCGTCATTTCGAAGAGCTGGTGCGGGGGATCGCCGCCGACCCCGAATGCCCGCTGGGTGATCTGCCGTTGTTGCCGCCGGCCGAGCGCCGGCGGGTGCTGATTGAATGGAATGCGACGAAGGTGCTGATGCCGGCTGCAGGAGACGGCGGTCTCCACCGGCTGGTTGAAACACAAGTGGAAAAGAGCCCCGAAGCGGTTGCCGTGGTCTACAACGAGCGGCACATCACCTACCGGGAGTTGAATCGGTTGAGCAACCGCCTGGCCCACGCCTTGATCGGCGCCGGGATAAGGCCGGACACGCCGGTCGGGATCTGCGCCCACCGCTCCCTGGAACTGATGATCGGACTCCTCGGAATCGTAAAAGCGGGTGCCGCCTATCTGCCGCTCGACCCCGACGATCCGGCCGAGCGCCACTCCGCCATGCTCGCGGACGCCAACGCGACACTGATCCTGGCTCAGCCCGAATTTGTAGATGCCTTCCCGGGTTTCGCCGGCGAAATCCAGACTCTGGATAGCGATCTTGCGAATTTTACCGATCATTCCGACCGCAACCCGAGTGTTCGCGTCGACGGCGACATGCTGGCCTACATACTGTTTACCTCCGGCTCCACCGGTCGCCCCAAAGGCGTGGGCGTACCCCACAAAGGAATACGCAACCGGCTGTTGTGGATGCAGAATCATTTCCGCCTGGATCCAACGGATGCGGTGCTGCAAAAAACGCCGTACACTTTCGATGTTTCCGTTTGGGAGTTCTTCTGGCCCCTGATCAGCGGCGCCCGACTGATCATGGCCGCTGCCGGAGACCACAAGGAACCGGAGCGGCTGGTCGACCTGATTGAACGGCACGCGGTTACCACGCTGCACTTCGTACCGTCCATGCTCGGTGCTTTCCTCGGCGCGGCCGATATGGATCGGTGCGCCGCTGTGCGCCGGGTGATCTGCAGCGGTGAGGCGTTGAGCCCTGACTTGCGGGATCGTTTCTTCCTCCAATCCAGTGCGGAACTGCACAACCTCTACGGACCCACGGAAGCCTCCATCGACGTGACCGCTCATCATTGCGAGCGGGGTCGGGCCGACGCATCGGTCCCCATCGGCCGGCCCATTGCCAACACCCGGGTGTACATCCTGGACAGCCGCCTCAACCCAGTACCGGTGGGCGCTGCCGGCGAGCTGTATATCGGCGGCGTCCAGTTGGCGCGCGGCTATCTCAACCGACCTGACCTGACCGCAGGACAGTTCGTGCCCGACCCGTTCGGCGCTGCCGGCGAGCGGCTCTACCGCACCGGAGATCTGGTCCGCTACCGTGCGGACGGCGCCATCGAATACCTGGACCGAATCGACCAGCAGGTCAAGATCAGAGGGTTCCGGATCGAATTGGGTGAGATCGAAACGAGGCTTCGTCAGCACCAGAACGTTCAGGAAGCCGTCGTTCTGGTTCGGGAGGAGAGCCCCGGTGACAAGCGTCTCGTGGCGTACTTTGTCAGTCATCGAGAATCGACGCCCGAAACGGACGAACTCCGGGCGTGGCTCGGAACCGTTCTTCCCGAGTATATGGTGCCGACCGCGTTCGTTCATCTGGAACGCTTACCGGTGACGCCCAACGGCAAGCTGGACCGGGGCGCCCTCCCCGCACATGATTTCGGTGAACAGTTCACGGCACACTATGTCGCACCGCGCAATGCCGCCGAGGAGATGCTCGCCAAGATATGGGCCGAGGTGTTGCGGATGGAGCGTGTCGGCATCCACGACAACTTCTTCGAGCTTGGCGGGGATTCCATCCTCAGCATTCAGGCGGTGAGTCGGGCCACGCGGGCCGGATACCGCCTGTCCCCGCGGCAACTGTTCCAGCACCCTACCATCTCAGCTTTGGCCCGGATCGCCGAGCCCGTTTTCGAGACCGATACGGATCAAGAGGATGTCGAGGGTGATCTGCCGCTCACTCCGATCCAACGCTGGTTTTTTCACCAGAGCTGAGTTAATCACGATCATTGGAATCAGGCGCTGCTCCTTGAAATGCAGCGGCCGCAGAAGGGCCGGCATCTGGAAGAAGCCGTACGCCGGCTGGTAAGGCACCACGCTGCCCTACGTCTGCGTTTTGTGTTTGAACACGGCGAATGGCGCCAATATTATGCCGAAGAGGAAAGCGCCCGGTTGGTTTTGCACGAGGACCTGTCACAGACCGCCAAGGCAGAGTGGACTCAAGCAATGGCCAGCCGCGCGGCAACGCACCAGGCTCAGCTCAGCCTCGTCCGGGGGCCGTTGTTTCGGATCGTCCACTTTTCTGCAGGTCCATTATCCGCCGGATGGCTGTTGCTGATCGCCCATCACTTGGCAGTGGATGCAGTCAGCTGGCGCATCCTGCTGGAGGACCTTGACGCGCTCTGCCGTCAATTGGAGGAAGGTTGCGAACTGGCGCTGCCGCCAAGGACTGCTTCTTTTCAACAATGGGGATTGCGGCTCAGCGAATATGCGCAAACCCTGGTTGGTGCGCAACAACAGCCTCAGTCGATCAAGGCCTCGCCGCAGCTACCCGCCGACGATCCGACGGCGGCGAATACGGAGGCCGACGCCTCCACGCTCGTTTCGACTTTGGAAGCCGCGCAAACGCGCGCCTTGGTTCATGAGAGCTCCGGAGCCTATCGCACCCATATTCCGGAACTCCTCCTGGCGGCCTTAGGGCAGGTCATCGGTGCATGGGCCGACACCGATACGCTGCTGCTGGACCTCGAAGGGCATGGTCGTGACCATCCTTTTGCCAACCTGGACCTTACCCGCACCGTCGGTTGGTTCACCACACTCGTTCCGCTTTCCCTCCACCTACCTCGTGAACGGTCGCCCGGAAACCTCATCAAGGCCGTGAAAGAACAGGTACGGCTCAGCGCCGGCGCCGGTCTGGACCATAGCGTACGATCCTGGTTGCTCAAAGGCGACGCCGCGGCGATTCCCCGTGCGCCGATCCTGTTCAATTATCTGGGCCATCTCGATTCGGCAGATGATCCGGATGCCCTTTTTCGTCCGTTGTTTCAGCCGGTCGGCAGCCTTAGGGATCCACGCAACACTCGACGCTACGAATGGGAAATCAACGCTGCCATCACCGCAGGACGACTTAGTGCCTGAATGAAAATAGCTTAATCGAGTACCACCGATCATTAAAAATCCGCCCCCGGATCAAAAATATGAGCTATACGACAAATAAATAACGCGAAACCAGGG
>DEII01000120.1 GCA_002352385.1 Methylococcaceae bacterium UBA2778
TATCTTCAGCAAACAGCTACCCATGAAATCCAAAAAAATCGTATAATAATCGGTTATTTATTCAGCTGCGGTAACCTCATGCACATTGATCAGGAAGCGCTCACCTTCGACGATGTTCTTTTAAGCCCTGCATACTCGACCTGCCTGCCGCGCGATGTCACTCTTGCCACTCACTTGACGCGAGCGATCGAGCTCAATGTTCCGCTGGTCTCCGCTGCCATGGATACCGTAACCGAATGCCGGCTGGCGATTGCAATGGCCCAGGCGGGAGGGATTGGCATCATCCATAAGAATATGACCCCGGAGCAGCAGGCGCGCGAGGTGCGCTGTGTCAAAAAGTTTGAAAGTGGGGTGATCAAAGAGCCGATCACGGTGTCGCCCCATATCAGTATCCGCGAGGTGATGGCGCTCACCCGTTCAAAAAATTTCTCCGGTGTGCCGGTGGTGGACGGCGACGAGCTGGTCGGCATCGTGACTAACCGGGATCTGCGCTTCGAGACATCGCTGGATGAGCCGGTGACAAAAGTGATGACGCCGAAAGAGCGGCTGGTGACAGTGCCCGAAGCGGCCGACCAGAGCGAGGCGATTCGCCTCCTGCACAAGCACCGGATCGAAAAAGTGCTGGTGGTCAATGACCGGTTTCAGCTGCGTGGAATGATTACTGTCAAGGATATCCAGAAGGCGAAGGATTATCCTCAGGCCTGCAAGGACGAGCAGGAACGGTTGCGCGTCGGTGCGGCTGTCGGCACTGGCTATGGAACGGAGGAGCGCGTGGAGGCATTGGTCGGCGCGGGCATCGATGTGGTCGTTGTCGATACCGCCCATGGCCATTCGCGGGGCGTACTCGACCGGGTGCGCTGGGTCAAGCGCCATTTTCCCGATCTGCAGGTGATCGGCGGCAACATAGCAACCGCCGAGGCGGCCAAGGCGTTGGTCGAGGCGGGGGTTGATGCGGTGAAAGTCGGTATTGGCCCTGGCTCGATCTGTACCACCCGCGTGGTTGCCGGCGTCGGGGTTCCGCAGATTACCGCAATCGCCGATGTCGCCGCGGCGCTCGAGGGAACCGGTGTGCCGGTGATCGCAGACGGCGGTGTGCGTTATTCCGGCGATGCGGCAAAAGGGCTGGCGGCTGGGGCTTATTCCATCATGCTGGGGAGTCTTTTTGCCGGAACCGAGGAGGCGCCGGGTGAGGTGGAGTTGTATCAGGGGCGCTCGTACAAATTGTATCGCGGCATGGGCTCTTTGGGTGCCATGTCACAAAAAGAGGGGTCGAGCGACCGCTATTTTCAGGAAGACTCGGATTCGGCCGACAAGCTGGTGCCCGAGGGCATCGAAGGCCGGGTCCCCTACAAAGGCAGTCTGAACGTGATCGTTCATCAGCTGCTCGGCGGCATTCGCGCCAGCATGGGTTATACCGGCTGCCGTACCATCGAAGAGCTGCGCACCAGGGCGCGTTTCGTCCGGGTCACCGGCGCAGGCATGCGCGAAAGCCATGTGCACGACGTGAGCATCACCAAGGAAGCGCCGAACTATCGGCTGGATTAGCGATGACGGCTCACGCCACCGACATCCATTCACACCAGATTCTGATTCTCGATTTCGGGTCGCAGACGACGCAGCTGATTGCCCGACGCGTTCGTGAAATCGGTGTCTATTGCGAAATCCATCCCTGGGACTGCAGTGACTGCGTCATCCGCACTTTCGAGCCGCGCGGTATCATCCTTTCCGGCGGGCCCGAGACGGTGACGAAGGGGGATGCGCCCAGAGCGCCTGCCGCCGTGTTCACCGCGGGCGTTCCGGTGCTGGGCATCTGCTACGGGATGCAAACGATGGCCGAGCAGCTCGGTGGCCATGTCGAAGCGGCCGACCACCGGGAGTTCGGCTATGCCAAGGTGCGGGCGCGCGGTCATTCCCGCCTGCTGCGCAAAATCGAAGACCACGCCACGCCGGACGGCTACGGCGTACTCGACGTCTGGATGAGCCATGGTGACCGGCTGGTGGAACTGCCGGACGGATTCAAGCGCATCGCCAGCACCGACAGTGCACCGATCGCCGGCATCGGCGATGACGAGAGGCGATTCTACGGTCTTCAATTTCACCCGGAGGTGACACACACCCGCCAAGGGCAGCGCATCCTCGAACGGTTCGTGCGCGACATCTGCCGGTGCGAAGCGCTGTGGACCACGGAACACATCATCGAGGAGAGCATCCAAAGCATCCGTGACCGCATCGGGCCGGATCAGGTGATTCTGGGTCTGTCCGGCGGCGTCGATTCATCGGTGGTCGCCGCTTTGCTGCACAAGGCGATCGGTGATGAGCTGCTCTGCGTCTTTGTCGACACCGGTCTGCTGCGGCTTCATGAAGGCGACCAGGTGATGGCAACCTTTGCCGAACATATGGGCGTTCGGGTGGATCGCGTCGATGCCGAGGCGCGTTATCTGGACGCTTTGAAGGGAGTGACCGATCCTGAGCAAAAACGCAAGATCATCGGCAACCTCTTTATCGAGATCTTCGATGAAGAGGCGGTCAAGTTCGCCAATGCCAAATGGCTGGCGCAGGGGACGATCTATCCCGACGTGATCGAATCGGCCGGCGCCAAAACCGGCAAGGCGCATCTGATCAAATCGCACCACAATGTCGGCGGCCTGCCTGAGGAGATGAATCTGCAGTTGGTGGAGCCGTTGCGCGAACTGTTCAAGGATGAGGTGCGCCACATCGGCCTGGAACTCGGGCTGCCGTATGAGATGGTCTACCGTCACCCATTTCCCGGACCGGGGCTGGGTGTCCGCATTCTCGGTGAAGTGAAAAAGGAGTACGCCGAACTGCTGCGCCGGGCTGATGCGATCTTCATCGAGGAGTTGTATCGGCATGACCTGTACGATCGCGTCAGCCAGGCGTTTGCAGTCTTTCTGCCGGTCAAATCGGTCGGCGTCATGGGTGACGGCCGTCGCTACGACTATGTCGTCGCGCTGCGTGCGGTGGAGACGGTCGATTTCATGACCGCCCGCTGGGCGCATTTGCCGTATGAATTTCTCGATCTGGTCTCGCGCCGCATCATCAACGAGGTCCCCGGCATCTCAAGGGTCACCTATGACATCTCCGGCAAGCCGCCGGCCACCATCGAGTGGGAATGAGGCGGTTCAACATCGCGAGGGTTGCCGAATGGCCCGTGGTGCGCAACGTGCACCCTACGGTCGCCGCTTTCGGTTTGGGTTAGGGTGCGCTGTGCGCACCATTCCGCTTTAAACCTCCTTCTGCCAACATGCTATTGTCCGACGAGAAGTGGATGCACCGTGCGCTCGTTTTGGCTCACAAGGCCGAAGCGGCCGGAGAGGTGCCCGTCGGTGCGGTGGTGGTCAAGGACGACGTGTGCTTGGGGGAAGGGTGGAATTGCCCGATCGGGACGAATGATCCGACCGCGCACGCGGAAATGATGGCGCTGCGCGCCGCCGGCCGCGCACTAAAGAACTATCGCCTGATCGACACGACCCTGTATGTGACACTCGAGCCCTGCGTGATGTGCATGGGGGCGATCAGCCACGCACGGGTCAAGCGTCTGGTTTTCGGCGCCACTGACCCGAAGCGCGGTGCGGTCTGCAGTGCCCTGGCGCTGGCTGACGCCAATTTCCTCAATCACCATATCCGCTGGGAAGGCGGTCTTCTTGCAGACCGCTGCGAGCAGCTGCTGAAAGACTTTTTTGCCCACAGAAGATGATGGATTACAGAGCGAGCGTTTGGTTCAGCACGTTGATGGCGAACAGCTCGTCGGCAGGCATCGACCGGTCGGCGGTCCATGTTCTAAGCGTCGTGGTTCCCCTGCCATTTCGCTGCTGCCTGTCCTTCCCTTCGGTCAGCCAGACCAAAAGATCGTAATAATAGCGTATGTTCTCGACGTAGCGGACCGGTTCCCAGCCCCGCGCATAACCGTATTTCGTTTGCCGGTGCCATCGCGGTTTGCCCAATCGCAGCAGATACTTCTTGACGTCCACCCACCGGTCGGGGTTGGTGCCCTGTTTTCTCGCCAGCATGCGCGCATCCTGGAGATGTCCGAAGCCTACATTGTAAGCCGCCAGTGCCATCCACGTGCGGTCCGGCTGCGGAATCTTTTTGGAGATCTTCGTCATTCTTTCCATGAAATAACGGGAACCGCCGTCGATGCTTTGCGCCGGATCGGTTCTGTCTCTGACGCCCAAGTCTCTGGCTGTGCCGCTTGTCAGCATCATGATGCCGCGCACCCCGGTCGGCGAGACGGCTTCCCTGTGCCAATGCGATTCCTGATAGCCGATGGCGGCCAGCAGTCGCCAGTCGATGCCGAGGCGGTCGGCGGCCGCCTGGAAATGTTTCCGATATTCCGGCAGCCGACGGTCGACATGCTTGCGAAAAGTCCGGTTGGAGTAGTCGTCCAGCGCATCCGCATGGCCGTAATGGCGGTCGATCAATTGCGCCAGCGTGTTGTCCTGTTTGATCTCCTCGAAAAAACGAGCCGCTTCGTCATACAAGCTGGAGTCGTCTGATTTGGGCAGCGCCCATGCCAGCGGTCTCGGATTCGAGAGGTCGAAGGCCACTCGAAGCTCGGGGTAGAAACGCTTGACCAGATTGATCTTGTTCGAGTCGGCAATGGTATAGTCTATCCGGCCGTTGGCGACGCGATAAAGCAGCTCGTCATTGTTCAGTTCAGTGTTGACGTGCCACTTCAGCTTTGGGATGTTTTCTTTCCACTGCTCGAGCGTCTCGATATGACTGGTCCCCTTCACGACTTCGAGGCGGCCTTTGGTCAAATCCACTATGCTGCGCGGATGCGGCTTGCCTGAACGGTAGACGATCTGCTCGGTGATTTTCTGGTAGGGAGGGGTAAAGCGCAGAATGTTCGTACGCTGCTCGGTGACGGTCAGGCCGGCCGCGGCGATGTCGGCTCGACCTGCGGCGATCATATCGATCATCCGCTCAAAGGAATCGGGCACGATGAACTCAGCCTTGACGCCCAACCTCTTCGCGAACTGATTGATCAGGTCGTATTCCAGGCCGGTCAAACCGTCCGAGCCTTCAAAATAGGTCGTGGGATCGACACGCGTCAGCACCCGGAGCGTTCCCGATTCCTTGATGCGACCGAGCTGAGACTGGCTGGTTCCGGTCAAGTAGCTCATGAGCGAAACCCCGGCCGCGTGCGGACGTTCCGCGCCGCCGGCAACCAACAGCATTGTCAATATTAAAACAGATGAACCAGTCAAACGAATCAATAGAGACATAAATTTTGGTACCCAAGTGACTTAGCAGCGCGTCATTCTATCTGTTAGAGCGCTTAAAATCCAGTATTCGTATCGAATTCGTGTAAAATATGCCGGTCAGTTCGCTGCGGAGAGGTACCGAAGCGGTCATACCGGCACCGACTCGAAATCGGTTGGGGGCATACCGCCCCACGTGGGTTCGAATCCCACCCTCTCCGCCAAATCAATGACTTACGATGACTTCCGCTCAATAAATTCCATATGATCTAGCCGCGTGGTACACTTCTGGTACACTGAACAGTGCGTTGGAGGTGGGCCATGGCGACGATAGCAAAAAATTCTGCAGGTAACTGGAAGGCCATCATTCGAAAGAGAGGCTGGCCGGCTACCATCAAGACTTTTCGAACCAAAAGGGATGCTCAGGATTGGGCGCGGCGGGTCGAGGATGAAATGGTGCGAGGCGTATACATCGATCGTGCGCCTTCAGAGCGGATGACACTGAAAGATGCCCTGCACCGGTATCTCACTGATGTTTCTCCGACGAAAGGCAAGGGCGCTGCAGCCAGGGAAAAAAATACCGCGAAACCAATGCTTAATTTTTTTGGAAGGTATAGTTTGGCGGCGATTACACCCCAGATGATTGCGGAATACCGCGATCAGCGATTGAGGACGCCTTCGGAAAGAACCGGCAAGCCGCTCAGCGGAAATACCGTCCGCCTCGAACTTGCTCTCCTGTCTCACGTTTTCACTATTGCCATACAGGAATGGGGTATTGGTTTACCGCAGAATCCGGTTGCTTTGATTCGTAAGCCCAAGACACCCAGGCCCCGAGACCGCCGAATCACAAGAGAAGAAGAAGCAAGATTGTTGGAAGAATGCCGTACGCACTCGAATCCCATGTTGTATTGGATCGTCGTCCTGGCAATCGAAACAGCAATGCGGAAAAGTGAAATTCTAAATTTGGTCAAGAATCAGGTCGATTTGAAAAAAAGGGTGGTACATTTGCCCGAGACCAAAAATGGCACGGTTCGCAATGTCCCGCTGTCGAAAGGAGCTGTCGAAGTATTGAGGAGCGCTATCAACCACCCAATTCGTCCGACTGATACCGATCTTATCTTTTGGGGCGACGCGAAAGACGCGATCAATAACCACCGGAAAGCGTACGATTTCGCTGAAGCATGGGAAAAAGCTCGAAATTCAGCTGGCCTTGAAGGATTGCATTTTCACGATCTTAGGCATGAAGCGGTTTCCAGGATGGTTGAAGCAGGCTTCGGAGATCAGGAAGTTGCTGCGATATCGGGACATAAATCCATGCAAATGCTGAAGCGTTATACCCATCTACGCGCAGAAGATTTGGTTTTAAAGCTCGATCGTTTGATGGAGATGGAATCGTAATATTTTCGGCAGATCCATCAGCCCATTTTTGATATCCAGGTCGGTTGTTTTATCAAGTCCAAAAGATCGCATCTACGTCCCACCTTTCGAACCAATTCAGGAGGCACAACCGCGTTAAGATATCCGCATGTTGAATAAACATCGGAGAACAGACAGTGGATATCAGCCACAACGGAACATACGAGTACCTTCTTCAGCACTACGGCCCGTTACTCACTTTAAAGCACGTCGCTGAACTGGTCCATTCCACCCCGAACGGCGTTCGGATGGCGATCAGCCGCAAGAATCAATCCTTTGCGATCGGTCTGGCGAGCGCAAAGCGGCGCTTGGGTCGGCGCGTCTATTTCGAAGCACGCCGGGTCGCGGAGGTGATCGATCAGGACTTGCGCTCGGAGAGCCCAATGATCGGTTTGGAGCCGCGTCACGGATCGGAGGAAGAGCGTTGAAAGGCGATTTCAGACAAAACGATGCGGTCGAACAGGTTCCGGACGAAAGTCGGGACGGTGCCCGGCTACCGCGACACAGCCATCATACCGAATCTTTAGAAGAGCAGGCAAAAGACGCTTCGCACGAACGATTGATACAAGGAAACGAAAGCGGTCTCATTTCAGGTGACGCCGGCAGAATCAACGGAGCGGATGACTATCTGTCGCCGCTGCTCAACGAACTGCACGCCAAAAGTATCATCACAAACCTGTCACGGGATGAGCTCAAAACGCTCAGAAGCCGATCCTGTGTTCTGGCTGCCAGAGTCGCTCAATCATACGGCATTGCCGAACTGCTCCGATCAACCTCGATCGGTTTCGGATTTCTGATCGAGATGCCCGGAACCCCGATTCGGAATGAAAGCATCTGGTGGGGCTGGTGGATACTGGTCGGCCTGTCGGAGGAGATGATCACCCGGAGTCGGCTGGATCTCCTATCCGATGCCGGAATGAAACTGCCCGACTTGTTCGATGCGTCCGGGAAGGATGACCCGGACACCGGCAACCGTTTATTCAGTCACCTCGGCGCCTCGCTCGACCTCGGTGTTTTTCCTCACCAGTTCTTGCTTTCGCTCCGGATGCTGTCCAATCGGGCCTTTAAGGACCTGGTGCATCTCATCGATTGCTGCCGATTTATGCGCACCCACTTCCCGGAACCCACCCTATGGAATCGCCCGACAGTCGACCAGCTCCGGCAGTCGGCAGTGTTCGTCGGGGTAGGAAGCGATGGAGGCCAACAACAGTGAACGATTATCACGCCGAATACACCCTGCAAACGCTGCTCTATGCGTCGAGACTTGCAGCGCAGGACGACTACCGATCGGCCTCTGCGTTGGGTCTGCGTCCCGACCAGATCCGCACGATCGGCTCGATGAGTCTGCAGAACCTCCAGGATCTGGCGCTAACGGTGAAAACCCGTTTCTTCCGAACCTCCTTCAGCCAGGCCGACCTCGATGCGGCGCTGCGCATCCTCCGGCACAAATCGGCCGAGCGCGAGACGATCCTCCGGATGATCGAAGCCGGCGCGTCGTTCAGTATGATGAACGTGCTGTTCGGCTTGAGCAAAACCGATCACGCCGGGTACAGAAAGCTTCTCGGATTATCCAATCAGGGGCGCCCCTCGAAACCGTCGGAACAGGAGAGCGTCACGCTATGGCATCACTGGATCTGCCACGATCAACTCGGGATCAGGGAGCGGCTGCTGGCAGTCCACAATCAGACCGGAGTCGAGCTGAGCGCCCTATGGGCGTTGATTCAGTCCTGGGAAACTGCGGTCCCAGGAACCGGAAGGCAATCGACATGACTGGGGCGTCTGACATGGATAATGAGAACGACAGCAACCCCAACCAAGCCGATCCTCTGTCTCGGATCGTCGATCGAGCCGCCAGTCAGGTGCTCCAAGACCGCTCGTCCGCCGACACAAAAGATTCTCTCTTTTTCGTCGGCAGCTGGCACGATTCGATTCCCAGGGCCATCTGGACCGACCCGCTGCTGGACGGCACCGACGTCCGTATCTGGGGGTTCCTGCGCAGCCTGGTCAAACCCGACGTTCCTGCTGTCGTATCGGTCAACGCGCGACTGGAGGAGGCCTTGGGCTATTCAAAGACGACCGTCACGCGAAGCCTGTCGGTCCTGCGAACGACCCGATGGATCTCGCTCTGTTCGAAAATAAGAGACGAGCGGGGCCGTTTTCGCGGTCATGTCTACGCCGTCAACGTAGAACCGCTGTCGTTCGGCGACGCGATCCGCATGGACCCCGGCTACCTCGATTTTATCGAAGAGCAGACGCGCATAAAGCACCCAAAAGTCCGAGAGATCGCCACGGCGGTTCTGGCTCTCATCGACGAACAGATCGGGAACAACCGCGACATCACCGAAGAAGAGAGCCTGGTCTCCAGATTCTCCAGCGCAGAGCACGGAAATCGGTCCGTGGCGGAGACCGAAAGCCACCGTGGCACCCAGGTCGATCGGACTCGAGACCAGGACAACGATCACCATGACAACAATATTGCCCTGGACAATCACCAGGACAACGTTTACCAGGACAACAATATTGCCCTGGACGCAAACGAGGAAAATCAATCACTTAGCCACCAGGGTAAAAAAGTTGCCCTGGTGCCTATATGTAGTAGAAGTAGTAGTAGAAAAAAAACTACTACTACATCAACCTATCCGCGCGCGCGAGAAAACGACGAAAGCGGATCGGCGGGCCAAATTGACCAACTTGTTTACCACGATGGGCTGACTCCCAGCGAGCGAAAACTCGCCGCCATGTATCTCAAGGGCATCGATCCGGACCTACGGCAGGACTTCCTGGATGAACTTAGCGGACAGATCGATGCCAAGAAAAACGGATCGAACCGGATCAAAAACCCGATCGGCTACCTGAGCTGGATGATCGAGCGCTTCAATGCAGGCTCGATTCCGCTCACCAGCTGCGGAATCCGATACCGAGCCAACCGGGAGCGCCATCGACTGGCTGAGCAGCAGACACGCCGAACAGAGCCCGAGACCCCATCGGATCCCAAACGGCCGAAGAAGGCGAAGGCGACCAAGCGCATCGATGCGATGAATGCGCTGCACGATCTGCGGAAGTTGCTGTGAGCCTTGCCGTACTCAAAAACCGACAACCCAAGTTGAGCGACTCGCCGAGGTGAAGTGCAACAGACCATGAGCCAACGAAACGAAATCAACGACATGCCGAAAACGAAGCCTGCCGATGCGGGCAGCCAAGTGAACGAACTGCAAGCCAAACCGGTAGGGTCACGACCCGCCGCTTTGCGCAGCGACATGACCATGACGATCCAAACAGGCCAAGCACAGCGACTGGTGACGGGTCGCAAGAAAAGCGACGGGGTGCAGCCGATCATCGGCCTCATGGAGTTCGCTCATCGCCTGAAGGTGATTTGGAATGCGGCGGCTAACGACGACCCGTATGCCGACTGGTATCTGCTGCTGATCGACCAGTCGCTCACCCGAGCCCGGACTCTGGTCCGTGAAAAAACGCAGTGGATCACCAGCGTCCTCGATGGTATGGAAGGCTTCGAAATCGATATCGCCCACTCCGCGCATCCGATCACCGTACCGCTGCAATTCGCGAATGCGTTCGGCTACATGGGCGCGTATCTGGTGAAAGAATATGATACGCTGTGCTGCGCGATATACACCGCCCAGCATATCGGCCTGATCGACCGCAAGCACTCGACCAGCCTGCTGAACGAAACCGGCCGGGCGATCCGAAGGACATTCAATCTGCCCGCTTCCTGGAGATACACCGGTGTCTCGCGGCTCGACCTGCAACAGAGGAACCAGAATGCCCAGCGCGCAAAAGAAGCAATGGGCGAGGTTCCGGACGATGTCATCGAGCAGCGGTCCCGGTCGCGGATCGCGCCAGACATCAGACGTCTCAGCGTTGCGCGTGGCAGTCAGACGCCGAGGCCGCCGCAAGGGCAAATCGACACGAATGCCCGCGACCCGGAGTCGAGCGATGCGCCAGCGGATGGGCAGAGCGAATGAAGCCGGCGCGATTCGCACGGCGATGGCGTACGCATCATCGTGCGGACAGCCCGCTCAGGCAAGAGCTGAATCAGGCGACAACGTCAGCCACGAAAACGCCTGCAACAACACAACCGACGAGGCTATGGGCGGCCACTGCTCCAGCCGCTCAGCCGATCGGTCTGGATCTGCCCCAGCGCGCCTGGTCACTGGCGCGTGACACGCGGTAGTGACTAGGCGCCGGAAACTGCGCCAAATCTGCACCAGCGACCCAAATCCTTGCGTGCCGGCTGAATGATGGATATAATCGCCGCCAACGCATCACCAGGCCGCAAGGCCTGCAGAATAAACCGTGGCGACTGCGTACCAGTCGCGCCCTTTGCCATCGCGCAGTCTGCACTTCCGGTGGCCGGTCTCCCTGGAGACCGTTGCAGGCGTATTGTTCCCACAGCCGATTTCCGGCTTGAATCGCTCCAGCCCGTTGGGCCAGTGATCCACTCTTCACCCTCGCGGCCGTCTCTCTGTCGCCACCCTTCTGTCGATACCCCGTATCGACCGACACAGCCAGTCCCCGTAGGACTGTTGCAGAAATTATCCACCCAAGCCAATCATGCTCCGATCGAGCAGCTACCGCGTAGCTGTGCTCGAAAAGCGCCAGAGGCCTTCTCCATCCACCCCGCCATTCGCAATGGCTCGACCCTTCCGGGAAAGCAGCGCGTCCCGCAAGCGGGCGTCGCTTCCTATCGTTCAATCTTCGAAACTCAAAAAGGAGGTAGCAAAAGCACTGAAACCGTCACCGATCTCTCCCAACGGGAGCCGGTCGGGAAGATGTCCTATCTGGACGAATGCTTCAAACGGTCCGTGAATGACGTTCACAAGAGCAATGCTTCGTGTGAATGTTGGACCAGAAAAACTAACCACCCAAATGCCGAGCTGTACACAAAACAATCGCACGAATGCGAAACCTGAATTACGACCTCAAGAAACTGGGCGACAGAGACCGCGACGGATCGTACGCGACTCGCTGCAACAGAGCAAGAATGCTCAGCCTTATGGCGAATCAACTGTACGAACTGGGATACAGAAAACTGCGGGTCGCCGACTTGAAAGGCCGACATATTAGCGCGCTTCTTGAGCGCTGGAGGCGAGAAGAGATCGCGCCGGGCACCATCAAAAACAGGATGGCGGCGCTGCGCTGGTGGGCGGACAAAATCGGAAAACGAGGAATGATGGCCAAAGACAACACGGCGTATGGCATACCGGACCGTCGCTATGTCTCGGATAGAAGCAAAGCGAAGGAACTGGATCAATCCCGGCTCGAGCGAATCAAGGACCCCTACGTCAGAATGAGCCTCGAACTCCAGCGGGCATTCGGATTGAGGCGCGAAGAGGCGATCAAATTTTCACCGACCTATGCTGACAAGGGCGACCATCTGCGCTTGAAAAGTTCCTGGACCAAAGGCGGAAAGGAACGGCTAATCCCGATCAGAACCGAGTCGCAACGAGCGGTATTGAATCGCGCGCATCAACTAGCCGGCCGTGGCGCACTGATTCCGTCAGACCGGAATTACATCCAGCATGTCAAAGTCTACGAGCGCCACTGCGCCGCCGTCGGTTTGTCGAAAATGCACGGGCTGCGGCATGCGTACGCGCAGGAGCGCTACCAGGAGCTCACGGGGCTGCAGGCACCGGCAGCCGGAGGTCCCAGTTCCAGATCGCTCAGCCCCGAACAGAAAACGATCGACCAGGAAGCCCGGCTGATCATCTCGCGCGAGCTCGGGCATAACCGCGAGGCCATCACCAGTGTCTATCTCGGCCGTTGAACTGCTCCGGTGGATATTTTTTTTCAAGAAGCATCCATTTCGATGTCAAATAACGCCTTCGATTTTTTACCGTGGCGACTGCGTATTCAGTCGCGCCCTTTGCCGCCGCGACGCCTGCACTTCCGGCGGCCGGTCTCCCTCGAGACCGCTGCAGGTATCTATTCACTTCAACCCAGCCGGGGAGATACCTTCCCCCGGTGGCGATGGTGTTTCCCCGTTTTTTCAATTGTTCAACAAGAGGAAACACGATGAACACTGTCGATAACCACTATTTCGATCTCCATGTAACCGGAATCGGTTACCTGAGCCGAGCCAGAGAAGTTGAGGCAAAACGCGGAGGCAAATTCATTGCCGCCGATATTTCGGCGCTCCACGGCTCGAAAGACGATGTCCAATACACCCGCTTCGACTGCCGCGTGAGCGGCACCGAAGCGGAAAAGATCATTCGTCGAGTGATGCCTCATCTCGCGGTCGACAAGAAGGTTCTTGTCGGCTTCAAGCTCGGCGATCTTTATCCTGAGCTGTTTACCTACAAATCCGGTGACAAGCAAGGCGAAACAGGCGTCAGCCTGAAAGCCCGACTGCTTCGGATTACGTGGGTCAAGATCGATGGCAGGAAGGTCTACCCTGCGCCGTCCCAGTCTGCTTCGGATTCGAAGGAACAGCAGGCGGCGTGATGGTCTGTGCCAGCGGCCGGTCTTAACGAAGACCGTTGTAGGCAAATCGTTCACCCAGCCGGGGAAATACCGTTCCCGGCGGGAATGGTGCTTCTCCGGCGTTGATTGACACAGGAGAAATAAACCATGAATCATATCCATTCCATCAAACAATCGGATGACGACCAATCCTTCTGGGGTGAAGTCATCCATTCCTACACCCGTACTCAGGCGATCGAGGACGGCGTACTGATCGATGTCTCGAAGACGGCGAAAGAAGCCGGTTTCAAGTGGCCGACCACAATAACCCACGCCGCCTGGCAGGATTGCGTCGCATGGACCGATGCCGACAATGCAAAACAGACGTTCCAGGATCAAACCGGACGCCTGTGGGACGTACTTTGGATGGCGATAACCACCATTCGGAAAGCGACGCAAAGCGGACAGGTGCTCCATTACGAAATCGATCGGGTTCCGAGGGACGGAAAATCGTTCAGGGCGGAGCAGAGACAGCTGAAACTGGTCTGCGGTCCTGGCGATCAAGGCGAGCCGGTAATAACGATCATGCTGCCGGACGAAGGTTGACCGGATCGAGCCGAAGGTCGGCAGGATGCCGGATGGCATCCTGCTGACAGACTTGATCTTATTCCGCTTTTCCAGGATCGCACTCACGGTGCGACTTCGGAGAAACGTCAAGGAAATATAGCTTTTACCGTGGCGACTGCGTATTCAGTCGCACCCTTTGCCGCCTCGCGCCTGCGCTTCCGGCGGCCGGTTTCCGTGGAAACCGCTGCAGGCCTATTTTTTTCTTCAACCCAGCCGGGGATACATCATCCCCGTTGGGGAGTGGTGTTTCCCCGGTTTTTTATACAGGTGAAACACGATGAACAATGTCATCCAACTCAACAAACCTTCGACAAAGCCGGCCGTACCCGTTTATTCGGATGCGGCCTCGATCTATTTTCCGGTCGCTCTGCAGGATGTTCATGTCAACGGACGGGCGGTCGATGGGTATCGAGCCGTTGTTCGTGAGGACAGCGGCGAGATCCTCGGGATCCATGGCAACGGCTACAAACTGGTGCCCAACCGGGAAGTGTTCCCGGCATTCGAGGATGCGCTGTCTCGTTCGGAATTGAATCTGAGCGGCATGACGGTAGCCGATGCGGTATCCCATGGCGGCGCCAAAACGGCAAGGACCTACCGGTTTCCCGAACACCGCTGTTTTATCGACAAGGGTGATTCGGCCGACCTTCAACTGCGGGTGGTCAACTCCTACGATGGCAGCATGGCGTTCTCCTGCCTGGTCGGCGGATTCCGACTGCTCTGTTCCAACGGCATGGTCATCGGTCAATCGTTCGCCCAGAGCTACGGACGGCACACCCGGGGGCTGGACATCTCCGGCATGATCATCAAGATGGAGAATGCACTGCTGCTCTATCTGGACCAGTCATCACAATGGCGCAGGTGGGCGGGACGTGAAATCGGTCATGAAGACGCAAGCCGAGTGTTTTCGAAAATACCCGGCATGAACGAGCGCCTGCACAAGAAACTGATGGCCTATTGGCACAAGGAAAGGCAGATGCTCGGTCCAACGCTCTGGGCGTTGTACAACGCGGCGACCTACTGGAGCACCCACGAGGACGTTCGTCGTTCCTCGAGCGGGAATCGCCAGGCCATCGTCCTGCAACGCGAACAGCGGGTCCGAAGCATGATCAATGGACCTGCATTCTCGAAACTGGCGGCTTGAGGGAGAACGGTATGCTTTACGTTCTGGATCCCGACGGCTGCTATGTTGCGGCCGATGACGACGAGATCATCCTGGAAGCGAATCGCGTCTACGACAAGTGCTTCAAGCGCGGCGCCAAGATTGAGAGCCCGGAAAATGCGGAAGAAGCGATCAAGCTCAAGCTTGTTCATTATCCCTATGAGGTGTTTGCCTGTCTTTTCCTGGACAACAGGCACTGTATTCTAGGCTTCGAGGAGATATTTCGCGGTACGATTGACAGCGCCGCTGTTCATCCTCGTGAAATTGTCAGGGAAGCGCTCAATTACAACGCGGCGGCGGTGATCTTTGCTCACAACCACCCATCGGGCGACCCGGAGCCAAGCAAGGCTGATATTGCAATCACCAAGAGGTTGAAAACCGCCTTGGATGTATTCGATATTCGTGTGCTCGACCATTTTGTGGTTGGCGAACGCATCGTATCCCTCCTGGCGCGCAATTTAATTTAGCCTGAATTTAGGCGGCGGTCCTTTCTGGATCGCCGCCGGCGTTTTTTACTTCAACCTGCCGGCGGGGATTAACCATCCCCCGGCAATCCACCGATTCGACGCGCCACACCGTCGTAAACGATAAGCGTCGGTCAGTAACCGAGGCTGCTGCTGCCATCAAGCGGGCTCGCTGGACGATCAGTTCCAGGGAACGGCCCTTCCCAATAGGCAAGGCAACGAAAAAACCGTCCAAAACCAAAATACGGTTGTTCATTGATCCTGAAACTGCGTGTCTGCAAACTTAAGCAGACTCAGAAACATCAGGCCGATCCAATGACAATCACACACGTCTTTTCCCTCGCCATGCTCGCAGCATCATTGGCAGGATGCGCGAATCATGGCATCAAAGCAACTCCTGATGATGAAAAGCATGCCGCGGCAGCAAGAGCCAACACGCACTCGAACCTGACAGAAATGCACGATAAAAAGATGTCCACGGAGGCGCGGTCGCTTGTCCGCGTGAGGCGCTACTCGACGGTCACTCCGAGACCAACACCGGAACAGGCGGACCTGCTGCTCGCCATGATCCGGGTGACGATGCCGGCGAAAATCGATACCGTCGGCAAAGCCGTCCGGTATCTGTTGCGCCGCAGCGGCTTTGAATTGGCGGGGCGTGGAGCCATGCAGCCCGAAGTCGCCCAGATCCTGGGCAAGAAGCTGCCGCAAGTCCACCGGAAACTCGGCCCCATGACATTGGAGGACGCTTTGCTGGTGCTGGTCGGGCCTGCATTTCGACTCGATGTCGATCATGTGCATCGTGTGATCAACTACCAGCTCGTCGATCGACGGGAAAGATTGTCGGTCAAGCCAGGCAACGCCCAAGACCATGCCGCCATGCCGGCAAAAGAAGGCTAAAGGAAACCAGGACCGCATGTCCCGCATAATCCACCTTCGAACGGTCATTGTCACCGTGGCCCTATTGTCGATTCCAAACGTCAATAACCACGCCGCCCAGTCCGTGCAGACCGAAGGCCGAAGAGCGGCCCAAGTCAAAACGCCCATCATCAACACGGAAAAAGAGGAAACCTCATTCGACCGTGCGCAGTGGAAGCTGTCGCAGGACGAATGGACCCGCTACCAGAAATTGATGAAAGGCATCCGCGGCAGCATCAGTCCTGAGAATCTGTCCCCCATCGAGGTACTGGGCGTTCACGCCCGCAGCGAACAGGAGCGGAAAAAATATGCCCGCCAATGGGCCAAGATGAGACAGGATGATGCTGAACGCATTCTCGCTTTCCAAAGAGCTTACGACGCAGCGTGGAAAGAGCTCGATCCAAACGGCAGGATCATCGATATCGCTCGACTGAAGACTCCGCCGGAACAGAAAGCCATCGACCGTGAAGACCGTGTGCTGCTGTTCCTTCGGCTCAGGAAATGCGACGAATGCCAGATCCTGCTGACCCGGGTTCGGCGCGCGGCATTCGAAGCGAAGGCACAGCTCGACATCTATTTCATCGACACCAAAGAGAACAAGGACGATTCGGCGATCCTCGCTTGGGCGAAGCGGCAGCATTTCGATCGGGAAAGGCTCAAGCAGCGTGCAGTGACGTTCAATCATGACACAGGAACACTGATACGCATCGGTGGAATCGGTTCGACCGTCCCTGCTGTGTTCAGAATACGCAACGAACGTATGGAGAAACTGGATGTGCGTACGAGTGGATTGTGAAAAAAGACGCCCGAAGACTCATCCTGCTCTGGCCCTTGATGTGGATCTCCACGACCACGTGCGTTCAGGCAAACGCGGTTCCTTCCGGCTATCAGGGCATCGCCGATCAATACCAAATACCTTCGAAGATACTATACGCCATCGCGCTGCAGGAAAGCGGCAAGAAGTTGAGCAATGGTGCTTTCAGACCATGGCCATGGACATTGAACGTCGAAGGAAAACCCAAACGCTATAAGACACGAAAGGCGGCGTGGCTCGTCCTGAAACAGTATGTCGGCCAAGGCAAGGTTCTGATCGATATCGGGCTGATGCAGGTTAACTGGCATTATCACCAGAAAAAGTTGGGCACGCTGTGGCGTGCGCTGGAACCCTACCACAACATGCGGGTGGCGGCCGACATCCTCACAAGCGAATACAGGAAAAGAAAAGACTGGCTGCGTGCCGTCGGCGCCTACCACTCCCCAGGCAGCAAAAAGAGACAAAGAAAGAACGCGGAGCGGTACCGTCGACGGGTTGCCCGTCACATGGCATCACTGAACAAAGGAACCAAATGATGACAAAGACTGTATTGCTCATCACCGGCGCGCTGTTATCCGGAACAGCGACCGCCGTGCCGACCGTGATCTATGACAGCGGCAGAACGAAGCCGATGAGCCCTTACTTGGCAGCCATCAAAACGGAAGCACCGCGCACCGACATCCTCTTCCCTCCGGCAGTCAATCCATCGCTGGAGAACCTGCCGGTCAGAACACCGGAAATGACCCCAGGCGCAGTCACGGCCAGACGCATCGATCAGACCCAACTGAGCCGTCCGCTGTTCCTGCTCGGATACGACGATCGATCGAAAAGATGGCTGACGCTATACCGAGATAAACTGATTGAGGCTCAAGCGGTCGGAATGATCGTCAATGTGGAAACGAAGCAGGATATCGACAACCTCGAACGGATCGGCAAAGGACTGGAAATGGTCGCCGCACCCGGCGGCCAGCTGGCGAAGCAGTTCGGCATCACCCATTATCCGGTATTGATCTCCAAATTCCGCATCGAGCAGTGAGCAACCACTACCCAATCGATGCACTACTCCGCCCTCCGGTCGAACTTTGGTCGGCGATGGCGGCAACATCAGCAGCGATTGTGGCGGCATTCGCACCCTGGGCGCTGATGATGACGCCGGATGTTGGATACGGAACAGCGGCATTGCTCGGGCTGGTTAGCATAAAGCGCACCCATGAAGCCCTGCGCGTATTGCGCTTTCAGCGCAATATCAGGAGGCTACCAACCTACACCATCAGCGCCGACAAGATCCCGGTCAGTCACAAGAGACTGTTTCTCGGCAAAGGATTCCGCTGGACGCAGAGACACACCCAGCGCCTGCGCGACACCCTGAACCAGAAAGTCCGAAAATATATCGAGATGGGACCGCTCTATCACTGGGCCAGGCGCAAGGAGGTGGAGTGGGAAACAGTCCCGATGCTGAACTATTTCGCGCATCTCCTTTCGGTGCGAGCATGGTGGAACCCGTTGGCACCGCTGCCTCCGGTCGGCGGCAAGCCGCAACTGCATGCGGTGGAACCCAGGGAGGAAAAGGTCTGGATGGCCCTCGGTGAACGGGTCGGTCACACCCTGGTGCTTGGCACCACCCGCGTCGGCAAGACGCGATTGGCGGAGCTGTTGATTACCCAGGACATTCGACGCGGAGACGTGGTGATCGTGTTCGACCCCAAGGGCGATGCGGAGCTGATGCAGCGGATCGTTGCCGAAGCCAAACGGGCCGGGCGGGAGAAGGCGCTCAATCTGTTTCATCTCGGCTACCCGGAGATCTCATCCCGTTACAATGCGATCGGCAGCTTCTCGCGCATCACCGAAGTGGCCACACGTGTGGCCAATCAGCTGCCCAACGAGGGCAACTCGGCGGCATTCCGGGAGTTCGCCTGGCGCTTCACCAACATCATCGCCAGAGCCCTGGTCGCGATGGGACGGCGGCCCGACTACAACCAGATCGTCCGCCACATCACCAACATCGAACCGCTGTTGACAGACTACTGTCATCACTGGCTGCCCACGGTCGCGCCTCGAGAATGGCAGCAGGAAGTGAAGGCGATGGCGGAGCAGATCAACGAGCGCGATCTTCCGTTCGCGCTGAAAGGCCGATCGCATGACGTCATCGCCTTGGTGCGCTACATCAAGGAACAAGGGCTCTACGATCCGGTCGCCGACGGGCTGCGCTCGGCCTTCGAATACGACAAGACCTATTTCGACAAGATCGTGGCGTCGCTTCTGCCGTTGATGGAGAAGCTGATCTCGGGAAAAACCGCGGAGCTGATCTCCCCGGATTACACCGATACGCAAGACCACCGCCCGATCTTCGACTGGATGGAGGTGATCCGGCGCAAGGGGATCGTCTATGTCGGTCTCGATGCTCTGTCCGACATGGCGGTGGCCTCCGCAGTCGGTAACTCCATGTTCGCCGACCTGGTCTCGGTCTCCGGCCAGATCTACAAACATGGCACCGACTACGGCCTTCCGGATGGCGGCAAGAACCAGAATATGCCGACCATCTCGCTGCATGCCGATGAATTCAACGAACTGATCGGCAACGAGTTTATCCCGCTGCTCAACAAAGCGGGTGGTTCCGGGTTCCAGGTGACCGCCTATACCCAGACGTGGTCCGATGTCGAAGCGCGCATCGGTAACCGAGCCAAAGCCGGTCAGGTGGCGGGCAACTTCAACACCCTGATCATGCTCCGAGTGAAGGAACTCGCAACGGCCGAGATGCTCACCAACCAGGTGGAAACCGTCGAGGTCAACACCATCATGGAGGTCTCCGGCGTCAACGACTCGGCTGACCCGACATCCTCGGTGGACTTCACCTCCCGGAACGAAGACCGAATCAGCGTAACCGAAACGCCGCTGATCAACCCCTCCGACACCATGGCGCTGCCGAAAGGCCAGGCATTCGCCCTGCTCGAAGGCGGTCATCTATGGAAAATCCGTATGCCGCTGCCGGACCCGTCGGACGATCCGGCCATGCCCAAAAACATCCAGAGCATCGCCAGTGAGATGAAACAGCGCTACACCACCAGCGACCGCTGGTGGGCCGGCGCGGATAGCATTTCCCATGGCTGAACGGGCGCCGGTCAGGCATCCATCGGAGCAGGGAATACTATCCATACTTCTGAGCAAGCTGCTTCAGGTGATCTTTTTCCTTGTGATCGCCTTGATCTTCTCCATCATCGTCGAATGGATCGGCATGACCTTTTTCTGGAAGGAACAAGGCCGTCATCACAGCGAAGCCATGCTGGCGCAGGAGCTTCATTACCTCGATGATGACTTCAAGCGCAGCGCTGTCGTGGAACAACCGGCCCGCTTTGCCCGCAAATCGGCCGATCTGTTTCACGACTATCTGTTCCGGAAGAGCGGAATCGAAAAAGGGCTGACCTGGCTGGCGGCCCCGCAGGGGAACCCAAGCCGACTTCGCGGTTACCTGCGCACGGCCTACGTCGCTGCAGCCGACTATACCGTCTCCGCGATGACCATCACCCAGCTGTTCGCGGTCCGCCTGGCTGTCCTGATACTGGCGCTGCCGGCCTTCCTGCTGCTCGGTATGGTTGCGCTGACCGATGGTCTGGTGCAGCGTGACCTTCGCAAATGGGGTGGCGGGCGCGAAAGTTCGTTTGTTTATCACTGGGCAAAGAAAACGATCGCTCCAACCCTGATTCTCCCTTGGCTCATCTACCTCTCAATGCCGGTCAGCGTTCATCCCAATCTGGTGGTGCTGCCGTTTGCCGCATTGTTCGCTCTGATGATTGCGGTGATGGCCTCGAGCTTTAAGAAATATCTGTAAAGCCAAACGCACAGTCAGTGGAGAAGAATCGTTTCATCCATTGTAGGCGCCGCGTACCTTTGCCCAGTGATAAACAAAAATGGCTATGAACGAAATTCAGGTTGTTATAAAGCATCCTCTTGTTGCTAGTGTTGAGAAACGAAAAACGTGTTCAATTGCAACCACACACCCTGTTTTTCGCCCCTCAACACAGGCGACGGACTAAAGACCAACCTGAGTATTGTTCATAGCCATTTAAACAAATGAAGCCTGGCTCCGGTACGCCCTGTGTAGCCGCCAGCTGCAGAGCAGTACCGGCCGGTGAGTAAGCAGGCCTTTGGGTGAGGCGATTGCGTCTGGGATCGACACCGGAAGTCTCGTAGTCATGCCAGTAAAGAGTAGTACTCATAGGTCATAAAACCTCATATCTAACCCTCAGACCAGCGTCTTCGAATTTGTACTTAACTCTGTGCTTTCTGTCATAAGGATTTGGCAACAACCGGAATTGTGGACTATCGGAGAGCGCATCCAGCACATGTAAGATCACGAATTCCTTTTTTCTCCGGTTTGCAGAATCAATAGCCAATTCCACCTCTGAAGAACCAAGTTCAAAAGCTTCATCTTCTGATTGAGTTGCCTTCACCTCAACATAATGGGTTTTTCCATTTTTATGGATAACAAAGTCGCAACCAGATCCGTCGTCGGTTTTATTTTCCGGGTATTTGTGGCGACTGTTTTCTGAAATCCAACTACCAGGCCCAACGGTTTCTACCCCGTAGACCTTTTGCAATGCTCGAAACGCATGGATTTCACCAGTCAGGCCGATAAGATCGTTCATGGATCGACTCATCCGGCCCTTGGATTTTTTCTTATTCGTCGGTCTCTTATCTCTTTTCTTGCGTTTTTTAGAAGGACGCTGATCTTTCAGTTCTTCCAGATCACTCAAATCAGCCTTTGACACTTTGTCATCTTCGATAGCCGCGAGAATATGGTCCCAGAGATTACTCAAGTTGTCCTCGGTATTTACAAAATCCGTTCCGCATACGTTCACAGTCTTTTTCTGGATTTCTCGCTTCTGTCTACGCTGTTCCAGTTGCCCACGCGCCTCATTCAACTCAGCCTCTGATATACCCAGCCGATCCATCAAGTCCTTCACACTCGAGACCATATCCAGAGTGTTCCAAAGTCCTTCATGCGTTTGGGACCGATTTAATCTCCTCAACACCTGGAAGCACATTGCGTCGTCCCAAATATCAACAAATGCAGTCTTCGTGAAATCTTCTGCTAGTTGTCGTTCTAAGAGATTGTTATCCTCCCCCCACACACCAGCGTCGGCGTTTTCCCTGAGACACCAAGCTATGGCAACTCTTTGGATGTCCTCGAGAACACGCAAAAATATTTTTCGGTTGTCCGCGTGTATCCCGATTGGGTCGAGATCAGGCTCCAAACCTAACACATCAAGCTTATCGCGCAATTCTTCTGCACTTGTCGCGTGTCGCACCGCGGCAACCACGTTTGGTTCCGCATGCCATGCCACTAATACATCGAGCACCTTTTTCATCACTTCCTGGAATCCTACGACCCAGTAGTTTTCCACATGCTCTAATGGACAGTTTATACTCGACAGCTTGGCATCCAACTCCATAAATTCTCCCGATTTCGGATGTTGGCGTATCGTCGATCGAATGATGGAACGCAATATTGTGCGGCTTGAATCCAGATGCCCCTGGAATTGTTCAATTGCCTGATCGTTTGTTACCGACGACTCGCCTGATTGCGAAAGAACTCCATTCCACTGGCGTAGTTGTGCCCGGTCCCCGAGGATTTCCCAAGCTTTATATCCAACCGACCTCAATTCTGGTGCATCCCTTACGATGGACAACACACCCTCAACATCAAGCGGAGATAAATTGCATGATTGGAGGAAATCCCGAAATTGTTCATCAGATGACACCTCATCCAAAGGTGCTATATCGGCATCGGGCTGCATGAGCAGAATAAGAGGCCGCGCAAGTCGAATGGTCCACGCCAGATCTCCTAACCATCGCTGCTGGACCTCTTGATAATGATCTTTGGAGATATGCAGTTTATTCAGGGATGAGCAGATAACATCGCCTGTTATCTCACCTACACTTTCAAAATATCCCAGTACTAGCTTCAACGATATATCTATATCACCACGATCAACGACTGACGCCAGTGCTTCGCTGAGTTGACTCAGTTCAGTCTGAGCATCGTTTATAGCCAGCAGCGTATTGGATTTAGGCAGCCATAAGGCTGATACGGGAGTCATTGCTACAGACAGATTTCCATGCCATAAGCCTGCTTCCAGACTGTCTACCCAGAATATTCGCGTTCTTCGCAGCGCATCCACCGCCTTTGTGAATGTTTTCGTGCCGACCCCTCGGCTCTGTCCTCTTGAAAAGGCAAACACCGCAAGAACTACCGGGATCAACCAGGGAAGCTCTTCAGACAGCTGCACTGCATTGGCATTGTCATGCTCCTGCCACTGATCTCCATCCACAAACGCTCTCATTGTCAGCTCGGACGCAAACCGTATACCGTTCCCGTAAGCATTTTGAAAATGCTCTTGCAGACGTTTTGCATTCTTGGTATCCATCGCCAAAACAGGTTTAGAATGCAATTCCAGCCCATCATGAACGGCAGAACTGGCATCTGGGAGGTATACAGGCTCATCTTTTGACGGTGCAACAACTCTTAATGAACCGGTGCCATTTTGGACGATAACATTGTTCGGAAATACGTCATCTTCATCCGGGTAGAACTGGTTCCAGGCAGTCCTGACCTGACCCAAAAATACACTTGGATTGGATATGTCAATTGATGGCTCTTCCCACGCCACCGCAAGATCATTAAGCAACCGCGGGTCTGCGGTTTCTACCTCAGGATCATAGCTAGGCATACCCAGCTCAATCATTGATTCAACAAGCTTCGGGCTCCTGCTCAACGTGGAGGCAATGGAAGCCGGTATCGGCAAAAGGTGAGAGAACTGGTGTAACCCGCCAATCAGAGCAGGAGACGGTATATACCAACGATCAGACGGGCGGAACCGAATTGGTTCATCATCTGTCGAGCCTTGCATCCAGGCTGTTTCTCTTAAGGAAAATGCAAGGGGTGAAACGGGAGAAAGCCGATGTGCTTCGCCGCCAATCTTGCGAATTGTCGCTCTCTCCCAGCTTTCCCACCATGGAACGGAGGTCAACAGTAGCTCCATCAAGAGTTCACAGGTTTCATCATTAAAACTTTCCAGCTTTTCGAATCCAGGCACCTTGTATAATTCCTGGAGCTCATAGCTGAATTCACCAGAATAGAGTGGTTTTTCGGAATCCCCTATAAACTGTGTATACGTGTCCCACATATCAGAGCTATAGCCCGGTGGGTGCTCTTCTGGTAATTTCACTCTGGTCCAACCAGCTATGCTAAATCTTGACCCCCAGTCTTTGTCGGTTATGGGAACCAGCCGTATTCCATTAAACGCACCCGCTTTCTCCAAAAGGTCTACAGAACGCAATCCCATACCGCCCCACAGCGGATGGTTTGGTGGAAGAAGTAAGCGTTCTAGGGCAGCGCTGCACTCGTTTGTACTGGCCCGTCGAAGATACGTAGCCAGCTCCGACCCACTCTTTCCAGGCCAACCGGGGCCAAAACTCGTCTCATCGATTGGATGCCATCCTCCGATACAAGGTGCTGGAAGTCTGCGCAGAAGGCGGATGGGTTCCGCCATACTGCCTGTTGATACTTTAAGGAGTCTAAGGCCCCATTGCAGAACATCCCGACATAGTTGCGAATCGTGCGCACTTATATCAAAAGGAAGTTTTGGAGTCGCTTTTACCAGGACGCTACTGAATATTCTTTCGACCCCATACGTTTCCACTAACCCGGAAGAAAGATATGCGTGAACAGGGGTCGTTTGTACGCCACCCTTAGATCGAGGCACATGGACCTGGATCGCTTCATGCAGGAAAGCAATATAGGGTCTTAGGTTCTCCGGAATATCATCAACACCACCCTCTGCAAGCACTTCATCATCGGTACCACTACTACGAGGCCGGAAGAACACCGAACACTGGTCATCACAAGAATGAAGTTGATTGTCAGTTCCCAAGAGGACACTCCGACCAATTAGTGGCTCTGTATCCCGTTCAAATAGAACCTCAACGTCATGCCAGAATCCATTCCAGTCTACCGGGACTGGGCTACCATGCAGTTTTTTGGCTATGGCCTCCACCGTCGCCGCGTTATCTTTGGACAATGCACTCCAATTAATATCAATCGCTTCAAATATTCTTCTTATTCCAGCCTCCCTTCTTAACAGTGACTCCGCGAAAACCAGGTATGTCGCCTCGCATCGCAGCATCGCAGAATCGATAACGGTTCCCGAAGCAATCTCCGGTAAAAGCCTGGTATAACTCAGGCTGCTCCATCCATCGTCTGACAGTGCGATATCCTCATTTTCTATTTCCAAACCTCTTTCAGAAAACACTGTTGCTAGGACATCCCACCAGAGCCGTCCTTCATCGCTATCTTGTGGGGCCAATATATCGATGATTGCTGCTGCCTCCTCTTCGCCGTTACCCGCCAAACTTGAAAGAATGATATCAGATGATTTCTCAGCAACTGCCCTTAGAAGCAATTGATTGAATGGCTGTTTGAAATCAATAGAGGTTCGGCTCATATCGCCGTAAAACGGGGCACTAAAGTGTGCTGCACATCCGCTGGAAACCTCCGTTGGCAAATAGATATTGAGCACACCATCCTCTGGGTCGTCGCCTACCTGTACCGCCACAGCGACTGTGGCTTCTTCTACTGTAGGCCACTTGCCAGACAGATTTTCAACAGCGGCCTGTATCTCCTCCCTCTCTTTTGGATTCTTGACACCGCCAACTGTTCTTGCCCACAACCAGTACCGGCTGACAGGACCAATATTATTCCCCTCTGAGTCCGGCATGCCAGAGGTAATTTGAACCTCGTAACCTTTTTCTTTATCCTTTTTTCGTGATCTCTGCCTTCTGTGATAACACCTTTCTACTTTGTTACATACGAGTCGCAATATGTTCAGCCGTTGCAAGAAAATGACTGTACTTTCATCCAACCCCTCCAATTTTTCCTTAGCAAGCGCCCTTGCATGCTCACTGAGGAAGGGAAGTCGAATGACAGTCGAAAATCCCCTCCTTTCGAAGTCTTCTATCTTTGGGGCCACTTCCTCCGAATCGATTGGAATTGGCAGTGCGTACGGAGACAGAAATGCCAACTCCTGTGGCAACCAGTCCTTCTTTAATGACTGGCATCGATGACGAAAATACTCGTATCGCGCATCGTCCCATCTCAAAAGCGGCTCCCCAACAGCCACTGGAGATTCCACACTGTGGTCGCCCTCAATAACCCGACGGATCGTACCTTCGAACATTTGAATCACATCGGGCTGAAAGCGGAAACAATAGCCGTCAAAACTGGAACTGTTCCTTTCTTTGCGTGAGTAGATTTCGGGAACCTTGGTGATTTGAAGGACACTACGAAAACCAATCCCCTTGTTTCCGATCGATTTCTCCGGATTTTTGTCGCTCTGGCCCAGATTAGAAAGTGCCTTAAAATTGAGCGAGGTAAATGGCTGGCCATCATTCGCTATGTAAAGAGCGCCATGCGACTGCTCGTCCTCTGCAAGAACGATTTCGATCCTTTGCGTCGCATCTCTTTCGTCTACTTGTTTAGACCCGTGTGAT
>DEII01000060.1 GCA_002352385.1 Methylococcaceae bacterium UBA2778
CTGGTCAATGGGCTGTCGGCCGGCGCCTTTATCGATGCGCGCCTTAAAGATGCCGGTTATTTGTGATCCATGCTAACCCGAATCTTTCACAACATGCTTGATCTCGCTTGTCTTTTGATTCCACAAGAAATATTTCCTCAGTCCGCCGTACTCACTGATACGCCACTCCTTCGGTGTTCCTCGTGAAACCAATATCCTGCGCGATTTCGGCGCAAATTTATGAAATCTTCGGGCTAGCGCATGGAAAATCCGGCCGCTTCGATGGCACTCAATAGCACTTGCCCGAAGGAAGTTCCGAGTCGACCGGCAAGACGGTCGATCACTCCCTCTTTCTGGGTAAAATCGACGATCTTTTCAGCGCCGATGATTTCCCTGGCGACTGAATCGGTACTGCCGATCGCATCCGCCAAGCCGAGCTCGATGCTTTCGCCGCCGGTCCAGACGAGTCCGGAAAAAATATCCGGATCATCATGCAAGCGTTGGCCCCTTCCTTGCCGTACCGCTTCGATGAACTGCTGGTGAACGCGATTCAGCAAGGCTTGCACGTGAATCTTTTCCTCTGTACTGACTGGTGAAAACGGATCGAGAATCGCCTTATGCGTCCCCGCGATCATCAATCGTCGCTCGATGCCCAGCTTATCCATTGCATCGACAAAGCCGAACCCATTCATGATGACGCCGATCGAGCCGATGATGCTCGCCTGATTCACAAAAATCTTATCCGCTGCGGAGGCGATATAATAACCGCCCGACGCACACATATCGGAAACCACGGCATAGATTGGTAAATCCGGCTTCTGTTGCTTGATGCGCTTGATTTCATCGTACACATACGCGGCCTGGACAGGCGTGCCGCCAGGCGTATTCATGCGCAGTATGATGCCTTTCGTCTCCTTATCTTCAATTGCCGCACGCAATCCTTTTATGATTTGGCTGGCATCGCTGTCGGAACCTTCGTTGATTGTTCCGATCACATTGACGACGGCGGTATGCGCCTTGCCTTTTGCGATCGATCCTTCCGAAAAAGGCTCAACCACCACGACGAAAATCATAAACAGGTAGACGAAAATCAGGGACTTGAAGAAAATTCCCCAGCGCCGAGCTTTGCGTTGCTCAGCGACCGCCGCCAGCAGTACCTTTTCGAGCACTTCCCGCTCCCAATTCTGTTTCCGGCCGTTCTCTTCCAACATCATTTCACCTCAATAAACACTTTGGATGGAATCAGTTTTATCGATTCAGACCAGAAATTCAAGCAGTTCCGCCGTTGTCTGAAGACACAACAGCGGGTTCTGCTGCTTCAAATCCTGTGCGGAATTGGCGCCGCAGCTCACCGCGATCGATTCGATGTCCGCGTGCCGTGCCATTTGCAGATCGTGGATGGAATCGCCAATCATCACTGTTCGACCACTGCCGATGCCGGTTTCTTCCATTAGCTGGAAAAGCATCATGGGGTCCGGCTTGGAGGCAGTCTCATCAGCACATCGGGTAGCGGTGAATAAGGCACTTGTGCCAGTTGCCTCAAGCGCTTTGCGCAACCCGCCCCGGGTTTTTCCCGTAGCAATTGCCAGAGCATAGCCCTCTCGTTTCAACTGCTGCAGCAGGTCGTACACACCGTGGAAAAAATCGTTGCGTGTCATCGGACGCGACCGATAGGCGGATTGGTAGGCTCGGATCAATTGCTTTCTGGTGACAGCGGCCGCGTCCGGAAAAAGCCGTGACAGCGCTTCGTCTAGGCGCAGACCGATGACATTTTTGGAAGCCTGCTCCGAGGGAAGCTCATAGGCACACTCCCGTGCAGCGTGGTGGATGCATTTGACAATCCACTCGATCGAATCGACCAGCGTTCCGTCCCAGTCGAATACCAGCAGATCAAATCGGTTTTTCATGCTTCAAATAGTGTAGAAAATCGGCCAGCTCTTCGTCCAGGGGCGCTTCGATTCGGATTGGTTGTCCGGATTGTGGATGAATAAACCTAAGGTGCGCGGCGTGAAGAAAAAGCCGTTTCAAGCCTTCGCGCCGCCAATTACGGTTCGTCTCGGTTTCTCCATAGCGCTCGTCCCCCGCTACCGGATGGCCGAGACAGGCGGCATGAACCCGGATCTGGTGGGTGCGCCCTGTTTTCGGCTGCGCTTCCACTAATGTCGCTTTTTTGAAGCACTGCATGCGTGTGAACCCGGTCCGGGCCGTTTTGCCGGCTTTCGATACGACGACCATGCGTTCGCCGCCTTTCCGGACGTTCTTCTCCAGCGGTGCATCGACGGTGGCTTTTTTTCGATCCCAAGCGCCGCTTAACAGCACCAAATACCGTTTATCGACCCGGTCGCTGCGAAAAAGTTCGTGCAGCTTGCGCAGTGCGCTGCGCTTTTTCGCAACAAGCAGACAACCGGACGTGTCCCGGTCCAGGCGGTGCACCAGCTCCAGAAAAGAGTGATTGGGACGCAGGTGACGCAGCCCTTCGATCAGCCCGAAGCTTAGGCCGCTACCCCCATGGACCGCAAGGCCCGCAGGCTTGTTCACGATCATAATATGAGCATCTTCATAGATAATTCGCTTTGCGACACGCTCGTGCAGGATGGTGTGCGGCACCATCGTAGTCGGCTGAGAGGCGATGCGTACCGGAGGAACCCGAACTATGTCGCCGGCCTGCAAACGGTACTGCACACTTTTTCGCCCGCGGTTGACACGGACTTCGCCTTTGCGCACCATGCGATAGATTCGGCTCTTAGGAACGCCTTTCAGCCGGTTGATCAGAAAATTATCGAGCCTTTGCTCGGCATTGTCCGGACTGATCCGAAGCAATTGGACCGAAGGGGTTTGATCCTGTTTTTGCTGTAAGGGCATGATCGCCGCGGATGACCTCATTTGAACGATTGGCATAAGCTTGCTATAGTAACAACCCAGCCACCGCTGCTCAAATTCCATCTGTGTGGAATGGTGACCTCGGAAATATTCTGTTTGCATTGTCGCATGATCAATGCATGGACCGGGGGGTGACCCTATTTGCTACTCAACGAGCAAACCTCTACATCCTGGAGATTCCGTATATCAGATTTCTGCAACGGTATCGCTTTGCCGGTGGGCTGAAGATTTTCGAACAGGGTTTCATCGCTCAACCCGTGATGAGCGAAATACGCGTCTCAACGCTAGCATACGTTGATTTGAATAAAGAGCCGGATTATGAGTGCCATCTCTATCTGAAACACGGAGTGGTTACCCATATCATGATACGCGTAGCGAATTTTCTGCTTCAGTATGAACGTGAAGAAGCAACCATCAAGACCTTAACCCGAGGATTTCATAAATTTGCGCCGATATCGCGCAGGGTATTGGTTTCACAAGGAAATTTCCGAAGGAGTGGCGTATCAGTGAGTACGGCCGACTGAGGAAATATTTCTTGTGGAATCAAGAGACAAGCGAGATCAAGCATAATTTGTGAAAGATTCGGGTTAGAACGGGATGATTAGAAAAAACAACCGAAAAATAGGAAAATCTCGCGCGTAACTTAATGACATCCGCCAAAGCTGGGACGCTCAAGGGTCAATAGAATGAAAAGAATGCTTATCAACGCGACGCAGCCGGAAGAGTTGCGTGTTGCCTTGGTAGATGGACAGAAGCTGTACGATTTTGATATTGAAATTCCTGCCAGGGAGCAAAAAAAATCCAATATATATAAAGGCACGATTACCCGCATCGAGCAGAGTCTGGAAGCCGCGTTCGTCGATTATGGGGCTGAACGACACGGCTTTCTTCCTTTCAAGGAAATTTCTCCGGATTCTATAGCCGGAGCAGAAGGTGCTGAACTTAGCCGTGCCGAAATAAAAGATCGGCTCAAAGAAGGGCAACACATCGTTGTTCAGATCGAAAAGGAGGAGCGCGGCAATAAAGGTGCTGCGATGACCACGTACCTCAGCCTTGCCGGCAGCTATTTGGTGTTGATGCCGAATAATGCGCGCGCCGGCGGTATCTCCCGGCGGATCGAGGGCGACGCCCGTTCCGAACTGCGTAACATCCTTGATACGCTGGAGATCCCGGAAGGGGTCGGGTTGATTGTTCGCACGGCCGGCAGCGGCAAAAGCCTGGAAGAATTGCAATGGGACCTGAATTATCTCCTTCAACTATGGGAAGCCATCGAGCGTTCCGCCAAGGAGAAGCCCGCTCCATTTCTTATTTTCCAGGAAAGCAATGTCATCATTCGGGCGCTGCGCGATCATTTGCGCGGAGATATCGATGAAATTCTGATCGATGATGCCGCGACGTACCGGCTGGTGCGAGACTTCCTGCAGCAGGTCATGCCCCGCTTCTTGCCGAAGGCCAAGGGTTACCAGGATCCCGTACCGCTGTTCAGCCGTTATCAAATCGAAAGCCAGATCGAAATGGCGTATGATCGCGAAGTGTTACTTCCTTCCGGGGGGGCGATCGTGATTGACCACACGGAAGCGTTGACCTCCATCGACATCAATTCAGCCCGCGCAACCAAAGGAAGCGATATCGAAGAAACGGCGTTGAATACCAATCTGGAAGCGGCCGATGAGGTTGCGCGACAATTGCGGCTGCGTGACTTGGGCGGTTTGTTCGTCATCGATTTCATCGACATGCTTTCGGTAAAGAATCAGCGCATGGTCGAAGCGCGCTTGCGCGATGCGGTGAAAATCGATCGTGCCAGGACACAGATCGGTCGTATTTCCCGATTCGGTCTTTTGGAAATGTCGCGTCAGCGGCTGCGTCCTTCGCTCGGTGACTCAAGCCAGCTTCTCTGCCCACGCTGCAATGGCCAGGGTTCCATCCGCAGTGTGGCGTCGTTGGCGCTTTCCGTATTGCGAATCCTTGAAGAGGAGGCGATGAAAAAAAATACCGAGCAGATCATTGCGCATATGCCGATCGAGGCAGCGACATTTCTGCTCAATGAAAAACGCCCGGTCATCGACCAGATCGAGAAACGACATAATGTGGCGATTATTGTGTTGCCAAGCAAGCATTTGGAGACGCCGGAATACGAAATTCAGCGTGTCCGAACGAAAGAAGATGTGCCGGACAAGAGCAGTTACCAGCAGATTAAGGCCGAGGAGACGCCTGTTGCGCTCGTCGTTGAGCCCTATTCAGCTGGAAAAGGGCAACAGCCGGCAGTCAAAGAATTTCTTCCCACCTCACCGCCCCCGGTTCGAAGCAAAAAGATATCGGACAGCCTGATCAGACGGTTCTGGAAAAAGCTGGTCGGCGAGAAACCGGCCGAGAAAGAACCTGAGGACGATATCGCTCAACGCCAGCCAGCTCCACCTCCAGCGGCCAAGCGGAGTGATTCACGACGGGGCCGAAGCGGAAACAGGCGGCCAAGTAACAGGAGACCGAAAGAGAGCGGCGATAAAAAAGAGGTTGGTGCTCCTTCCGTCCAACAGGGAGAATCGACGGAATCGGCCGCCAAGGCGCCCCGAACGAGGAAACGCGGTGCGGCGGTACGAGCCGGCAGCAAACGAAGGCGGGGCAGAAAACCTCAAAAGCCCACAACGACATCAGCGGCGCCCCGGGATGACACTTCCCCGGCACCATCGGTCGAGGAGACCGCTGCGGCAACCCGCCCTGACGCAGCCAAGCCTGAGTCACGCCTGCAGACAGTCAGCGGAGTAGACTCTCAGAGTGCTGACGGATCGGGTGAATCCGTTGTTGCAGAAGCCGATGCCAAGCCCACATCCGCCGAGCGAACGAATGATTCACGGGCGCGGGAAAGCTCGCTTCGACCTGCGGCACCGGAGGGAAATCCGGAAAAGCAGCCGGCAGCAGCGAACAGTCAAACCGTCTCGTCGGCGGATTCCTCTTCGATGGAATTACTGCCGAAGCCGACACACGGCAGTCAAATAGCTGCGGCCATCGATGAGTCGACCATCGTTCATACAGAACGAACATCGGCTGAAGAACGCGCTCACGACGATCGGCGCAATCCGAAGGACTCAAGCATTCAGTCGAATGAAGCTGTCGAGTCCAAGGACAAGATCGAAACATCCAAAAACAGTTAACATACCGCCGTTTGAAACACCGATGCATCGACTTGTTCCGCCGTTTTTCGATCAAGAAGCAATTCGTTCAGGATTTGCGGTTTGCCAAGGACGGCAAACCCGCAGCTCGATCAGAAGCGACTGGTTCCAGAGCTTGATACGGTGCTCGGCCTCCGGCTCCTGCTTCCACAAATTCCCTACGGTTTGCGCAATTGCTGGGCTTTCCACACAATGTTGGTTTTTTGCAAATTCACGATCAGCCTTTCTTTACTTGTTGAGCAATGTGTTATAACATTATGAAAATCAATGTAAAGTGCGGCTATATAAAAGCAACGGATCAGCTGCGCCGAGGCAGGCGGCTCACGTCGGTATTTGCGGGCACGCCACATTGATCGAGTCGGGAAAACATTAAAACCGCACACAGCTGATGAATCTCAACTTTCAACGCACAGTCGACAGGGTGGCAGGCAAGCTGATCTGCCGGCTGCTTTCGTGGATTTATTGCCTGCGGGGAAAGCCCACTCCTCCGGTGGAGTTCAAGAAGATTCTCATTATCCTGTTATCGGAGATGGGCAGTCTTGTATTGGCCTATCCGATGTTCAGGGCGATCAAAGACAAGTATCCGGGCAGTTCCATACACGTTCTTTTGTTTGAAAAGAACAGAGAAGTATTGGAGCTGCTCGATGTGACGCCCAAAGAGAATATATTGACCCTGAACGACGAATCAATGGAAACGTTCGCCAGGGACAGTGTCAGAGTTCTGCGGGGTGTCCGTTCCGCCGGCTTCGATGCTGTCATCGATTGCGAACTGTTTGCGAGGGTCAGCAGCATTTTTTCATTTTTTACCGGCGCCCCGGTTCATGTCGGCTTTCATCCTTACACCCAGGAAGGTCTTTATCGCGGCTCTTTCATCAACCGGCCGGTCATGTACAATCCCTACCATTCCATTACGCAGCAGTTTCTCACGATGGTTGAAGCGCTGGATTCGAATACCGTGCCGACCGCCAAAAGGGTTGTCGTTCCGAAAACGATCGAGGCCCCTTCGATCGCTTTCGAAGAAGAAGAAATCCAGGGAATGGCCGAACGATTGTATGGTGATTTTCCCGGCATCGAACATAAAGCGCTTGTGCTCATTTATCCCAGCGGCGGCATTTTGCCGATAAGAGCCTGGCCGATGGACCATTACAGCACCTTGGCCAAAGCGTTGCTCGATGATGGTCATGCGGTCGCTGTCATCGGTCTGAAGGAGGATAAAGCCTTCGCCGAACGGATCGCGTCTGACTGTTCAAGCGCGGACTGTATCGATCTGACCGGGTACACTCGCTCCATTCGGGAACTTCTGATCCTTTTTCATCTGGCGTCGCTGCTGATTACCAATGACGGCGGGCCCGGCCAATTTGCCGCTATGACGCCGATCCCCAGCATCATTTTTTACGGTCCCGAAACACCGGCTCTATACGGATCACTGAGCAGAAAAGCCTGTTTTTTCTATCTGTCGCTGTCGTGTTCGCCGTGTCTGACCGCTTATAATCATCGAAATTCTCCCTGTGATGGAGACAATCAGTGCCTCAAACGCATCGGTCCCGATCAAGTTTACACCAAAGCGAAAGAGATGCTCGCAAACGAATTCACTTTATAACTTCAGGAAATAACGTTCATGAAAACGCTTCGAAAACTCGTACTCCGATTGCCCCTGGTCGGTTGGCTGCTGCAGCACCGTTTCGTGAAATTCGGTTCTGTCGGCTTTTCCGGCACGCTGGTCAATCTGGGCGTTCTCTATCTTGGACAGGAGTATCTGTTCCGCGCTATCGAGCCGGAAGGCATGCGGCTTGATCTATCCCTGGCGCTGGCGATCTTTTGCGCAACGGTGAACAACTTCACCTGGAACAGAATCTGGACCTGGGCCGATCGCAAGGAGGAGATCGAAAAACACTTCCTGATTCAGTTGGGCCAATACTTCATTGCCTGCTGGCTTGCCATCGTTTTTCAATTTTTCTTCACGAAAATACTGGCGGCATACATGTTCTACATGGTCGCCAACATCACCGCCATCGTGATGGCGTCGGTGATCAACTACCTGATGAACGATATCTGGACCTTCGCGACCCGAAAGGCCAGGCTGCGCAGCGGCGACAAAGCTTGCGCGACGCAAGATGTATTGTAGGGCGGAACGCGAAGCGGTTCCGCCATCAGGAAACGGGGAGCAGGAATCAGGGATCGGGTGCGGCTGTACTTCTGATATCTGTTCTCCTGATTCCGGATTCCAGAAACGGCGGATCGCCCATAGGGGCATCCGCCCTACGCATTATTTCACCGCGAGCCGCGCCTGTTTCAGTGGCGTCTCTTTTCCATGACCGCTTGTGTCGCCCGCCGCAGCAGGTAAAACAGCGAACCGACAACCAGCACCGGGTCTATCAGGTAATCCCACAGGTTGGTCGATGCATACCATCCTACGGAATAGGCCAGCATCGCCAGCGTGATGCATGAAACGATCAGCAACAGGCGCTTTAACCACGCGGCGAGGCCAAGGAGTAGCAGCGTAGTTGGAAGACAGTAGGAGTCATATCCCATTCGATATGGGTCATAGGGTGTCGCCCCCAATGCCATCGGATAAAAGATGGTGCCGCACAGCACGACAAGTCCGCATAATGCGATGATCTCTTTTTCCGGCACGACCTGCCGGTGAAACACCCGGGAAGCAATGGCGAGCATCGTCACTACCACCGTAGTGATGCTGAGATCGCCGACAACGCCGCGCACATAGCCGGCGAGCGACAGACCATCGATCGGCAACAGTGGAGCCACTACCAATATGCACAAGGCGGCGACCCGATAGGGTCTTTTCCACGCTGAAACAGTGCCCGCGAACAGACCCGCCGCAACAACGGCCAGGGCAACGCTGAGCAGGCCCGTCACTTCCGTAAAAAGAATCATTTCGCTTCTGATCGTCTGGCCTCCAGCCACGCCTGGTTGAACTGAACGTGCTTGATATAGGCCCGGTTCCAGGTGTAAAGGAGGTGAAATGTCCCGCTGCCGGCTTGTATAAGGTAGGGGTAGTCGAATCGAAACCGGCACGGGTGCCCCTGACACATCGTATCGCGTACCGCTGAAACATAATCTTCGCTGTTTTCGATCGTCGCATCGGTTTTTTTGACCAGGCGCATGGTGTTCTCGGTAAATGCCTCCGGGCTGACCGAGAGCCCACGCAATTGACGCTCGTCTTCGAAGTGGTAGAGCACTCTCCAATGCCGCCCTTCGTCGTTGGACGAGGCCAGCGACAACTCGTCCCGCATGCGTTCATTATGGTTGAGGGCCACCAGCAGGCTGCCATCGGCCAATGTTACTCCCGCCATCGCCGAGTCCGGATTCGGCAGTTCGGATGGCTCAGCGGCGCTCCAATGTTTCCCGTCGTCCCGGCTGGCCACCTGTCGCGCACGCCGGGGATGAGGGCCGGAGTAGCGCATCAGGGCCAGCGCATCACGCTCGCTTTCGATCAGCAGCAGAGGCTGCAGCGTCTGCCTGCCATAGCTGAGGCGCTGTTTGGAAACGACCTTGCCGCTTTTGTCCAGTCGGAGCAGCTCGCCGAATTTGCCCAGCATCTCGTGATAGATCGGCAACCCTAAGGTGCCGTCCCGATAAAAAAACGGCGGCGTTTTTACCAGCGTGCTGAAATTCAGGAATGGAGAGGTCACCAGCCGGCGCGCCCGGCTCCAGTGTTCACCCTCGTCGACGGAGGTCATCAGATTGACCGCGCTGGTCGACCAGCCGCCGACCGCACTGACATAAAACAGCCACAGCTTTCCAGCCGCATCCCGAGTCGGGACCGGATTGCCCAGTTTTCTGACGTAGCGGTGCACATCAGTCTGGGTGCGCAGCCGGGACGTCACGGTCTTTTCTTCGCTCCAGTTGATGGTGTGGGGGTCGTAAACCGAGCTGTGTATCACGACATCCGCGGCTCCCTCGCGGCTGCCGGCAAACCAAAAGGCCATGATACGGCCGTCACTCAGTTCGACCATCGATGGCGCATGCACCAGCCGGGTTTTTCCTGTGGATGCGAAACCACTGGCAAACATCGGATTTGCCCCCTCAGCGGCTTGGATCGCCGATGGCTGAAACAGGGACGGGGCAGGCTGCCCAGCCATTTTCAACACGGCCATCGCAAAGGCTGACAGCATCGCCGCGAGCAGGAAATAGCGCATCATTAACGGGATGTTTTGTGGATTGCCGGTCTCATCGAGTGTTGAAGAAAAGCCGCCTTGAACGGAACGCCTGACAATGAACAGCGAGAAGAGTGTCGCTGGGCCTGTTTTTTTTATTTTTAATAACCAAGTGCTTTACTTGGGTAATAAATAGTACTAAAATAGTCCACATAAGCATAAACAAATAGTGGGATAGGATATGCTGAGAATTAGCAAATTAACCGATTATGCTACCGTAATCCTGAGTTACATGGCAAGAAACAGGGCGCAGATGCACGCCGCTGCGGAGATTTCGGGCGTGACCGGAATCGCTCTGCCGACAGTCAGCAAGATATTGAAGGTGTTGACGCGATCCGAAGTCCTCTCTTCGACAAGAGGGGCCAAGGGCGGCTATGTGCTGGCGCAGGCACCGGATCAAATTTCGGTTGCGCGCATCATCAGCGCTTTGGAGGGGCCGATCGCACTAACCGAGTGCAGCATCTCGGATGACATCTGTCAGCAGTCGTTCACTTGTGAGATTAGAGGCAATTGGGGTTTGATCAACAAGGCGGTCGAGGCGGCGCTGGAATCGGTGACGCTGGCTGACATGATCCTGCCGGCCGACCACCCCGGAATCGAGTTCAAGATTCCGCTGCAGAGCCTTTACAGCAATCCGTCCTAAACCGAACAACCCGCGGAGACAGCAATGTCAGCAAATGCACAAACACTGGAACAACTGATTGGCCACGAATACAAACAAGGATTTGTCACTGACGTGGAGACCGACTTTTTTCCGCCGGGGCTGAACGAGGGCACCATCAGAGCCCTGTCCGCGATAAAAAAAGAGCCGGAATTTATGCTCGAATGGCGCTTGGCCGCCTACCGGCATTGGCTGACGATGAAATCGCCAGAATGGGCACATGTGAGCTTTCCGCCGATCGATTATCAGGCCATCAGCTATTATTCCGCGCCAAAAACCCAGGCCGACGGCCCGAAAAGTTTGGATGAACTCGATCCCGAGCTGTTGGAAACATACAAGAAGCTGGGCATTCCGCTGGCTGAACAGGAACGCCTGGCCGGGGTGGCGGTGGATGCCGTGTTCGACAGCGTCTCGGTGGCTACCACGTTCAAGGAGAAGTTGGCCGAGGCCGGTGTCATCTTCTGCTCCTTTTCCGATGCGGTTCAGGAACATCCCGATCTCGTTCGTCAATACCTGGGTACGGTGGTGCCTTATACGGACAACTTTTTTGCCGTCCTGAATTCAGCGGTTTTCTCCGACGGCTCCTTCGTCTTCATTCCCAAAGGGGTGCGCTGCCCGATGGAACTGTCCACCTATTTCCGCATCAACGCCGCCAATACCGGCCAGTTCGAACGCACCTTGATCATTGCCGAAGACGACGCCCATGTTTCCTATCTGGAAGGGTGCACGGCCCCGATGCGTGATGAGAACCAGCTTCATGCTGCGGTCGTGGAGCTGATAGCGCTGGATCGCGCCGAGATTAAATACTCGACGGTACAGAACTGGTACCCGGGCGACAAGGAGGGCAAGGGCGGTATCTACAACTTTGTCACCAAGCGTGGCGCCTGCCGCGGTGTCCGTTCGAAAATCTCCTGGACCCAGGTCGAAACCGGTTCGGCGATCACCTGGAAATACCCCGGCTGCATCCTCCAGGGCGATCATTCGGTCGGCGAGTTTTATTCGGTTGCGGTCACCAACAACTACCAGCAGGCCGATACCGGGACCAAGATGATCCATATCGGCAAGAACACAAGCAGCACCATTATCTCCAAGGGTATCTCGGCCGGCCATGCGCAAAATAGTTATCGTGGTCTGGTGAAGATACTCAAAGGCGCCGAGAATGCACGCAACTATACCCAGTGCGATTCGCTGCTCATCGGCGACCGTTGCGGCGCCCACACCTTTCCTTATGTGGTGGTCAAACAACCCACCGCGCGGGTCGAACATGAGGCGTCCACCTCCAAGATCAGCGAGGACCAGCTCTTTTTCTGTCAGCAGCGCGGCCTCTCCATGGAAGATGCCGTCTCCATGATCGTCAACGGATTCTGCAAAGAGGTGTTCAAGGAGTTGCCGATGGAGTTTGCCGTGGAAGCGCAGGCGTTGCTCGGTATCAGTCTGGAAGGCAGCGTTGGATAATGATTTTATAGAACAGGAAACAGTATATGCTCAGAATCGAAAACCTTCACGTCAGCGTTGAGGGCAAGCCTATCCTGAAAGGGATCGACCTGAACGTCAAAGCGGGCGAAGTGCACGCCATCATGGGACCGAACGGGTCCGGCAAAAGCACCTTGGCCCATGTACTGGCTGGACGGCCCGGCTATGAGGTCACTGCAGGCCGGGTCTGGTACCAAGGCAAGGATCTGCTGGCGATGGCGCCGGAAGAGCGGGCCCGCGAAGGACTGTTCCTGGCCTTTCAGTATCCGGTCGAAATTCCTGGTGTCAGCAATATCTATCTGCTGAAAGCCGCATTGAACGCCATCCGCAAGCACCATGGACTGAACGAATTGGATGCCATGGACTTTCTCGCAACGGTCAAGGACAAAACCCGGCTGCTCGATATGGATGAACAGTTTCTATACCGTGCGGTCAACGAAGGGTTTTCAGGTGGGGAAAAAAAGCGCAACGAAATCCTGCAGATGGCGGTGCTGGAACCGAAGCTGGCCATCCTCGACGAGACCGACTCCGGGCTCGATATCGACGCACTCAAGATCGTTGCCCAAGGCATCAATGCCTTACGGTCGGAAAAGCGTGCGTTCATCTTGGTGACCCATTATCAGCGTCTGTTGAATTACATCAAGCCCGACCGGGTCCATGTGCTGGCCCATGGCTCGATCGCCAAATCGGGCGATGCCGGTCTGGCCCTGGAGTTGGAGAAACAGGGGTATGGCTGGGTTGAACAGCTGGCCGACGCCGGAGCTTAAGTTATGAATACAGTTTCACAATCAACGGCCCGATACGTGGCGGACTATGATTCGATTGCATCGCAGTTGCCCGGTAGCGGTTTGTCCTGGCTGCAAGCCATGCGGACTCGTGCCTTGTCGCAGTTTTCCGCCAGCGGCTTTCCCTCTCCCCGCGAAGAAGAGTGGAAATACACCAACGTTGCGCCGATCGAGCGAAAAATGTTTCTGCCCCGGCGCGCAATACCGGGCTCGGTCGATATCGGCCTGTTGGGGCGTTATCGTCTGCCCGATGCCTTTACATTGGTGTTCGTGGACGGGGGCTTCGACGCCGGGCTGTCAAACTTTTCCGGGCTGCCGGATGGCGTGGTGATCGCGCCGCTTTCGGAAGCGCTGGGTCGATTCCCGGAGCTTGTTCGATCTCGGCTCGGGGGCTGCATCGAGTCTGAGCCACACGGTTTTATCTCTTTCAATACGGCGATGTTCAGCGACGGCGTACTGGTGGTGCTGCCTGCGCGAACCGTTTTGGAGCGACCGATCCAACTGCTGCATGTCGCGACCCAGCCGGAGAGCCTGTGCACGGTGCGTCATCTGATCGTTGCGGAAAACAGTGCCAAGGGAGAGATCGTCGAGAGTTTCGTCGGACAGGAGGACCTGAGTTATCTGACAGCCTCGGTGTGCGAAGTCGATATCGGAGAAAATGCGGCGGTGACGTTGCATAAGTTTCAGGCCGAGACGGCGAAGGCCTTTCATTTCGGCGGCATCTATGTCAAACAGGCTCAACACGGTCGGTTCGAACACCATAACTGCTCTTTCGGTGGGCTGCTTGTGCGCAGTGAAATCCATGTGGGCCTGGATCAGGCGTCGGAATGTCTGCTGAACGGCCTGTTTCTCGGCTCCGGCCGTCAGCACGTCGACAATCATACCCGCGTCGATCATTTCAAGCCTTACGGCATCAGCCGAGAAGTCTACAAAGGTATCCTCGATGAGCGGGCACGCGGGGTGTTTCAGGGGCGTATGATCGTTCATCAGGATGCCCAAAAGACCGATTCGAATATGACCAACCGGAATCTTTTGTTGTCTGTCGATGCTGAAATCGACACCAAACCGCAACTGGAAATATACGCCGACGATGTCAAGTGCGGCCATGGCGTCACGGTCGGCCAGTTGGAGGAGGAGCTGGTCTTTTATCTGCGCTCACGCGGGATCGATGAACCGAGCGCACGCAACATGCTGACCTTCGCCTTTGCCAATGAAATGGTGGAAAAAATCGAATACGAAAGCTTGCGGTCGCTGGTTCTGGAAGAGCTTATCAGCCGGCTGCCGCAGGCCAGTGCAATTAAGGAGTGGTTATGACGAGCGCAACCCAACAGGCCCCAATGCTGTCCATGTACGATACCTCTTATGATGTCAAAAGAATCCGCGCGGATTTTCCTATTTTGCAGGAAACAGTGCGCGGCAAGCCGCTGGTCTATCTCGACAACGCGGCGACCGCGCAAAAACCGAACGCGGTTATCGACTGCATCAGCCATTTTTACCGGCACGACTACGCCAACGTTCACCGTGGCATCCACACGCTGAGCGAGCGGGCAACCGCGGCCTATGAAGGGGCGCGGGCGAAGGTGCAACGGTTCATCAATGCGGCCAGCGAGAAAGAGATCGTCTTCGTGCGAGGGACCACGGAAGCGATCAATCTTGTCGTGCGAACCTATGGACAGGCGGTGCTGAAAGCCGGCGACGAGATTCTGATCACAGCGATGGAGCACCATTCCAATATCGTGCCGTGGCAAATGCTCTGCCGCGAGACCGGAGCGGTTTTGAAAGTAGCTCCCATCAACCGCAAAGGCGAACTGCTGCTGGGCGATTTTGAAAAACTGTTATCCAACCGCACCGCACTGGTGGCGGTGGCGCATATGTCGAATGCGTTGGGGACCATCAATCCGGTCGATGAAATCATCCATCTGGCGCATGCGCGCGCGATCCCGATCCTGCTGGACGGCGCCCAGGCCATCCCGCACATGCCGGTCGATGTGCAGGCCCTGGACTGTGATTTTTACGCTTTTTCCGGGCACAAACTCTATGGCCCCTCGGGCATCGGTGTTCTCTATGCAAAATCCGAGCACCTGGAAGCGATGCCACCCTATCAGGGCGGCGGTGATATGATCCGCCGCGTCACTTTCGAGGAGACCGAATACAACACGGTCCCCTTTAAATTCGAAGCCGGCACACCGAACATCGCCGATGCCGTCGCGCTCGGTGCGACGGTCGACTATCTGAACGAAATCGGCATGAAGGCCATCGCCGCCCATGAGCATCAGCTGCTGCAATATGCGACCGAACGGGCACACGAGATCGCCGGTCTGACGCTGATCGGTACGGCCGAGCACAAGGGCGCCATTCTATCGTTCGTGCTCGATCGCGTTCATCCGCACGATATAGGTACCGTACTGGACCATTTCGGGATCGCGATACGCGCGGGGCACCATTGTGCGATGCCGGTGATGGATTTCTTCGGCGTTCCCGCGACCGCCCGGGCCTCCTTTGCCATGTATAATACGTTTGAAGAAATTGATCGGTTGATGGAAGGCATTGAACAGGTGATCGAGGTATTCGGCTGATGATGGGTGAACTGCGCGAGCTCTATCAAGAGGTCATTTTCGATCACAACCGCAATCCGAGGAATTTTCGCGTCATGGCCGATGCCAACCGTAGGGTGGAGGGCTTCAACCCGCTGTGCGGCGACCGCCTGACGCTCTATCTGAAGGTCGAAGACGGCACCATCAAGGATGCCAGCTTTCAGGGCCAGGGCTGTGCCATCTCGACCGCTTCCGTTTCACTGATGACCGAACTGATCAAGGGCCAGACCGAACAAGAGGCCGAAGAGCTGTTTGAAGTTCTTCACAAGATCATCACCAGCCAGGATGAAGCGGTGAATCTGGAAGAGCTCGGAAAACTGGCTGTGCTGGCCGGCGTTCGTGAATATCCGGCCCGCGTGAAATGCGCGACGCTGGCCTGGCATACGCTGGTGGCGGCGCTGAAGAACGACCGCGACACCGTGACGACGGAATAGAGAGAGGGTGCTGCACACGGGGCTTCAAAAATTCACTTCCAAGTTTGCCCGGCCCAGCCTCAGCCTCAATGCGGTTGACGTAGCCCGGATGGAGCTTGCGGAATCCGGGGTGAACAAGCCCGTCAATCTCGGATTACGCCATCTCTTCATCCAGGCTATGTGCCGCAGTGGCGTTAAGTCAACAGTATTGAGCCTCAGCTTGGCCCTCGTTTACGGCGTGCCAGCCGTGAGCATAGCCACGAAGCGGCCCCGTGGCGTATTTTGAAAATCCGGATATGCCTGGATGAAGCGACCGACTGACCGGCTGCACAGGCTCCCTGACGGCCGTATGATCGGTTTCGCCGAATTCGGCGTCGCTGACGGTGCACCGCTGTTCTACTGTCACGGGCTCCCGTCAGCACGCCTCGAAGGACGGCTGTTCGACACCGCCGCAGTCCGAAACCGCGCCCGCCTGATTGCGATCGACCGGCCGGGTTTTGGGCTGTCCTCACCCAAAGCCCGATTTCAGCTTGCCGACTGGCCCGATGATGTGGCGAGCCTGGCGGACGCATTGGGCATCTCCCGGTTTTCAGTGCTGGGGGTCTCCGCCGGCGGACCGTATGCGCTGGTCTGCGGCTGGAAAATGCCCGGTTGGGTACAAAGGGTCGGTGTGGTCTGCGGGCTGGGGCCGGTCTATGACCCGGCCGCCCTTAGTGAAATGAAGCTTGCCTCGCGAATCAGTTTTTCCATTGCCCAACGCGCGCCGTGGCTGCTGCGCATCATTTATAACCCGCTGACGGTCCGTTATATCAGGCATCACCCTGAGGTTCTTTTTACGATATTGGGCTCCGGTGCCTGCTCCGCCGATCGGCGGGCCTTCGAGCGGAAGGATGTTCGGGAGATCTTGTGTGCATCCTGGTGCGAGGCCTTGATAGAAGGCGCCGAAGGTCCCTTGTCCGAATTGCAGCGATTTGTCGCGCCGTGGGGATTCGATCCGTCGACGATCGAAGTGCCGGTACACTTGTGGCACGGCAATGACGATACCGTGGTACCAGTCTCTCATGGACGCCGGTATGCACAGTCGGTCAAAGATGTTCGATCACGGTTTCTGGCAGGAGAAGGGCACTTTTCCGTTCCGATTCGATACGCCGATGAAATCGTACGGACTTTGGTCGCCGAGGAGGCTGCCCGAGAATAGCGATCGTTGGTCGATCATCCGTTCTCCGGACAGCCTCCTATACGTCGTTACTGCTGCTGTTGGACGGGCGCCGGTTTACTCGACATCAAATCGCTCATTTGCCGCTTGAAATTGTTCGTTGTTTCGGCCAAGTCGGCCTTATCCGTTCGATCCGTCTGACCAGCTTTCGATCGAGCCGGCGAGTTCCTCACCTTAGCCGAAAGCGAGGCGACACCGGCCATCACCGGCTGGATGAGCCGGTTATTGAATGAATCGATCGCCTGTTTGGACTGAAGCTGGGCGATCTTTTTTATGCGCTCGATTTGCATCGTGACAGGCCGGACGGCAACTTCGTCGAAGCGAACCTTCGCCTGGCGCGGAAATGCCTGAACCGTTTCCGCGGCATGGTGGATTCGGTTTTGCACCGGATGGATGACCTGCTGGTCGAGACGCTCTTTCAGCGCGTGGGGCGCCTTGCGGATCCTGTTCGAGACCTGATAAACCTGCGTCCGAGCCGGGTTGACAAGCCGTTCGTCAAGGGTCACCTTTGCCTGGTGAGGAAGCTCCTGCACCATTTTCGAGAGCTCGTGAGCCTGTTCCTTCAGATCATGAACCTGCTTCTTCGCAGGGTTCAGCACCCGGTCGTCGATGTTTCGCTTCGCCTGCCGAGGGATCTGTTGAACCTTTTCCGTGGTCTCATGAATGCGTTGGCGAACCGGATTGACCAGCTGTTCATCGATGCGTTCCTTTACCTCATGAGGGAGCTGCTGTGCTCTTTCCAGCGTTTTTTCTATCGTCGACTTCCGTGCCTCGACCAAATCCTTTTCCAGTTCGGCGATATTGGTCTGTTGGGTTGCCGTCGTTTTTTTCAATTCATCGATTGCTGCCTGTTGTTTTGCCATATCATCGGACAACTGGTGCAGCCGGGATTCATGATCCGCCCGTTCACGCTTCGCATCGAGCCATCTTTCTATTATGCGGGTGACGACCTCGTCATGCTTGTGGAGCAGGGCGTTGGCGAATAAGTCGCCGGTTGCCGTCTGTTGTTGGCCCGCGTCAGTCACACCTTCCTGCAGGCTGAAAGTATGCTCCAGCGTGTTCGTAATCTGGCTGATACGCTCATTGCGTTGGCACAGATGGGTTTCGAGGTCCACCGCTTTTTTTTCCGTCAATTCCAGCTTGTGGCCGAGTTCCGTAAGCGCTTTCGCCCCTTCGGTGAATGCGGCGCGCAACTCCGCCTGCCTGTTTTTGCTCCGTCGGGCCATGATCAGTCCGACCAATACGCTGGCGAGGATGGCGCCGGCGACGGCACCGGAAATGCCGGCATACAGTGGGTCGCTGAGGATGCCAGAATACCATTCTAGTTGTTCATGCTCGTTGTTTGATAGAGTTGGTTGCATAGTGATTGCTCGTTATTATTATTAAAATTCGAAAAATGGTGCTTTACATTCGCTATCACCACCAAGAAAATGGATCGATTTTTTCGCTGTTCTCAGTCGAACAGCCGTCGGAATGAGTCCGACCAGCGTGGGAAGGGGCACATGCCGAGGATTCGCTGCCGGCTTCGCTGACTTGTCCCGGTGCTTTTGGGGGTTGATCGTGTTTCTTTGTGTCGTTGTTGCCCTGTTTTCTGCTTGCGACGATTCTTGTATCGTTCCATACAAGGGATGTCAAGAATAAAAAAAAATTCTTGAAAGTTCAAGAAAAAAGTGATATCTGCAGAACTGATCTCAAATGGCAAGGCAGGATTCTGATTACGGTACCCATGATAGGGTAAGTTGTCGCGCTTGATCTCGCGCGCTTGGAATTAATCGGGACGGCGTAGAGAGATGTATGAGCAGCCGTTCGTTCATTGATTTCATTGTACATATCGAACACCTGTTTTTTTTCTTCTATAGCGGGAGAGTCAGTGCCGGCGCGTTGCCGGAGCCTAAACCTGACAGCATCTTTGTTAACTGGCCCAACAGGACAAACGTTCGTTTGGATGGCACGTCGTCACGTCGAACGTAGTACCAATTGCCCTGATACGGCACCGCAATCGCTGCATCGCTTGGTTGGGACGGGCGCCAGTGGATCGTGAGAAGCCCCCTGAACATCTTGTTCCATTCGAAAGGCCTTCCGTCACCGTCCTTGACCACGCTTACCTCGCCTTTCTGCTTCGCCTCGGCCGGCACCTGTACCGCCCACGAGAGCGCGTAGAGAATCTCCTGCATCGATCGGGTGTGCACCCAGATATCGCCCTCAAATGCCGGGCGCATTGCATTTTGAAGAATGAGGGAATCGAATTGCGGGTTGAATTTGTTACGATGTTTCAGATTGCTTAACGGGACGCCGAGCAGATCAAGCAGTTCATTGAGGTCACTCTCTGAATCACCTTTCTTGCGCAACTCACGGCGAACATTCAGCATGATCGGATTATCCGATGCTTCCCAGGTGTTCTTGAGTATTTCGCCATACTTCAGGTTGGCAGGGTTTTTCCAGTCCCAGCTCTCGATCGGGTAATGGTTATCGGGCACTTTGGTCAAAAAGACAACTCCGTGGCCGATGAGACGGTCAAGTAGGCGGGCCACACGGTTGAATTTGCGGTACTCCGGCGCTGTTTCCAAATCTGCGATCGATCCGTCAAAGCCGTTGGGAATATCGTTGATGCGCTGGACCACCAGCCTCAGTGCCGCATCACTCGACCAGCCCGTTTCCATCAGCATCGCAAGCGTTTCCAAGCTGACTGGGACCATCATGCGGCGAACGAACTCCTGACCCTGCAGAGGCGTATAGGTGATGGTCGGCGATTCACTGTAATCGATCGAGGGGCTGATGGTTCCGGTCGACGGGTTGGTCGAATAACTTCCGCCGATGCCGGCCGACTAATTCAGCTGCGTATTGATTACCGAAACATCGAGGAAGCCGGGGTTGTGGATAAAACGGGTCTGCACCAGGGCCAGCAGCAGCTGCTCCTCGGTAGTGACGGTGACGGCTTCGTTGAGGCGGTGCCGACTGCCGTGCAGATCAATCGAAGCGATGAGACTGCCGCAGCCGGACAGAGTTATTGCGGATGCAAACGATACGATCGCCAAAATAATGCGAATAAAAGTGACAGCGTTTATCATTGGTTCTCTCCTCCCAAGGTACAGTGATACTTGAATAACTGTAGTAGGCTGAATGGTGCGCACGGCACACCCTACATTTTCTGTCGCCGCAGAAGCGGGCCATAGGGCGCGCCGTGCGCACCATTTCGGGCTTGATACATTTGGACTTGATTCACGGTTGTTGGCCTCCACGCTGTATGCTCCGGCAACATAGGGCGAAAACGTGTTCATCGTTTGGTTTACCCATTCCGTACATGCCTCGCGCCCGCCTTTCAGACCCAATGCTGTTGAATTAAGATCGAGTACTCCTTCTCCCTCCGGGAGAAAGTTGGGATGAGGGGGGCCAAATGGCTAAGTTCCTTTGTTTATTGCCCCCTCACCCAACCCTCTCCCGCTGGAGGGGGCTTAAGTCAACAGCATTGGTGCGACACGAAGTTGCACGCATATTTATCAAGGAGACCTGAAACAATAGACAGGTCGCGAGATCAGGTGTTCTGCCACCTGTACCCTACCGGGACGTGCGTCGGTGGTAACGCCGGGGTGCGAAGCTCCCGGAACATTGTAGCCTCCGTCCCGAGGACGGGCAACCGTACCGC
>DEII01000065.1 GCA_002352385.1 Methylococcaceae bacterium UBA2778
AATGGGTTCGTCGAATATTTACGTACAAAGGCAACTTCTCGTTAACCCGGAACGCCGCATGAATTGAAACATGAATCGTTTTTTGAGAAGCTGCGATATTTGAATGTATACTGCCGTGTATGGCCGCAATATCAACCTGCGAAGGGAAAAACCAAAAACCGATTGGTCTGATTGCCGAGGTTCATGGTCCCGTGTCAGTCATCGCCTGCGACACTCTGCTGCCGCCGCTGCATCAGGCATTGCGCGCAAACCTCGATCACGAGACCTACCTGTTCGAGGTCCATCAGCACCTCGATGAGCACCATGTGCGCGCCATTACTTTGCACCGCAGCGCCGGCCTTCACAGGGGCATGGCCGTGTATGACACCGGTGCGCCGCTCCATGTTCCGGTCACGCCCGACTGTCTGGGACGTCTGCTGAACATTTTCGGTGAACCGCTGGACGGCGGCCCGGCCCTGTCGCCCCGGGAATTTCGCAACGTCCACAGTGCTCCGATTCCGTTGCAGGAGGCAGTCGGTGTCGGTGAGGTGCTGCAGACCGGCATCAAGGTCATCGACCTGCTGTGTCCCTTCGTCAAGGGCGGCAAAACCGGGTTGTTCGGCGGCGCCGGCGTCGGCAAGACCGTATTGATCATGGAGTTCATGCATGCCGTAGCAACCCTTCACAAAGGCGTGTCCGTATTTGCCGGGGTGGGTGAACGGATCCGCGAAGGCCATGAGTTGTGGCACGAGCTCCGCAAGGCCGGCGTGCTGCCGCAGACACTCATGGTGTTCGGCCAGATGGATGAGTCGCCGGGAGTGCGGTTTCGTGTGGGTCTCTCGGCGCTGACCTACGCCGAGTATCTGCGCGATACTCTGCACAAGGAGGTATTGTTCGTGATGGACAACATCTTTCGTTTCGTACAGGCGGGCAGCGAAGTCTCCAGCCTGCTGGGACGCATGCCCGCCACGGTGGGCTACCAGCCCACCCTCGGCACCGAAGTTGCGGAAATGCAGGATCGGATTCTCTCGACCCGGGATGGCGCCATCACCTCCGTCCAGGCCGTCTACGTGCCCGCGGATGACATGACGGATCCGGCCGTCAGCACCATCCTCAGCCACCTCGATACCACGGTCATCCTCTCCCGCGCTCAGGCCGGCAAGGGGATCTATCCGGCGGTCGACCCCTTGCAGTCGAGCAGCAGGCTGATGGATCGCCGCACCCTGGGCGCACGCCATTACACCATCGCCGAAGGGCTGCGGGAACACCTGGCGCGCTATCATGAACTGGAGGATATCATCGCCATGCTCGGCATCGAGGAATTGTCGGCCAAGGACCGCACGATCGTGAAACGGGCGCGCAAGCTGCAGCGCTATCTTACCCAGCCGTTCTGGGCGACGGCTTCACACACCGGCATCGTCGGTGTTTCGGTGCCATTGGAGCGCACTCTGCTTGATTGCGAGGCCTTTTTGCTGGGACGCTACGATGAGCTGCCGGAGGAGCGCTGTTATATGCGCGGCGCCATGGAGGAGGCGCTGTCATGAAAGCCTTTCTCCTGCAGCTTCAGGATGCGACACAAGCAGAGGAGATTACCGGCGTCACTTCGTTTGTCGGCGAGGACGCCTCCGGCAGCTTCGGGATTATGGCAGGTCATGCGCGCATAGTCGCCGTACTCGTAACGGGACTGGCCCGGTTTCGGGTCGGCGAAGCGCCGTGGCAGTACCTCGCGGTACCTGGGGCAGTGCTCTATTTCAACGACGATGCGCTCACACTGAGTACGCGCCATTATCTGCTGGACGATGACTATAGGCGCATCAGCAAGGCCCTCCAGCAGCAGTTGCTGGCAGAGGAGGCGCGGTTGTATGGCATGAAAAAGAGCTTGCACCGCATGGAGGAAGAGCTCTTCAGGCGCCTTTGGGATATGGGCCGCAAGGGTGCAGGTTGAAACCCAAGACCGCCGACTCGAACCCTCTCCAGCGGGAGAGGGTTGGGCGAGCGGACAATAAAGAAAGGCATTTCAGCCGTTTGGATACCCTCATCCCGGCCTTCTCCCGGAGGGAGAAGGAGTATTTCATTCTGATTCGACAGCATCGAGGTTGAACCCTATGCCGCGAAACGAAGAGCTACGAAAACAGGTCGACCGCCAGGCGCGCCGAATGAACAAGGCCGAACGCGAGCGACCCACCTTGATCGGACAGACGGTATACATCGGTACCCTGGGACTGCTGCTCGTACTGCCGGTCGTAGGTGGCGCCTATCTCGGGCATTGGCTGGACGGCCTGGTGGAAGGATACTCGATTCGCTGGACGACGAGTCTGATTCTGGTGGGCGTGTTCGTCGGCGCACTGAATGTTTATCTTTTTATCAAGGAATGACGCTGTGGATGAAACAGATGCAATGATCGAGCTGGGGCCCGTCGTGATCACCAACACCGTGGTAACGACATGGATGATCATGGCGCTGATCTGTCTGACCGCATGGCTGGTATCGCGCCGGCTGCGCATCGAGCCCGGGCCGCTGCAGACCGCAGTCGAAGGCATCGTCGCGGTGATCGAGGAGGCAGTTGCGGCTGTTGCACCCCAACAGAGCCGGCGCATTGCGCCGTTCATCGGTACTCTCTGGATTTTTCTGGTGATCGCCAATCTCAGTGGTCTGATTCCGGGCGTGCACTCCCCAACGCGCGACCTCTCAGCCACCGCCGCGCTGGCGATACTGGTGTTCCTGTCGACGCACTGGTTCGGTATCCGTATCCAGGGACTCAAGAGTTATCTGCGTCACTACCTCGTACCCAGTCCGATCCTGCTGCCGTTTCATCTCATCAGCGAGATCACCCGGACTGTGGCGCTGGCTGTGCGACTGTTCGGCAACATGATGAGCCTGGAGATGGCGGCTTTACTGATCCTGCTGGTCGCCGGATTCCTGGCGCCGGTGCCGATCCTGATGCTGCACATCGTCGAGGCCCTGGTGCAGGCCTATATCTTCGGTATGCTGGCGCTCATTTATGTCGCCGGCGGAATACAATCACAACAACTTCGGCAACAGAAAAAGGAGTAGTCCATGCCCGACTTAACCCTGTTCACCCTGGCATCGACCGTCGCCGCGATCCTCGGTATCGCACTCGGCGTCATGATGCCCGCCATCGCCATGGGCTGGGCCATAAGCCGCGCCTTGGACGCCCTGTCACGCCAACCCGAAGCGGAACGCTCCATCATGCGCACGCTGTTCATCGGATTGGCCATGATCGAGTCGCTGGCCATCTATGTGCTGGTGATCGTCCTCATCGTGCTGTTCCGCAACCCGCTGCTCGAATATCTTTTGCAGTAGGCATTGGCCAACAAATGCCTGCAGCAGCGTCGAAAAGGATTCAACGGATAACGTCATGGAATTGAACTGGTCCACCTTTGTGCTCGAGATCATCAATTTCCTGGTGCTGGTATGGATCCTCGAGCGCTTGTTGTACAAGCCGGTGCTGGCGGTGATCGCTCGCCGGCGGGCCGGGATCGAAAAAACTCTGGCCGATTCCAAGGCCCTGCAGGCAGAAGCTGAAAGACTGAAAGCGCAGTATGAATGCCGCCTTGGCGACTGGGAGCGGGAACGGCAAAAGGCGCGTGATGCGCTCTCCCGGGAGCTGGAGGCCGAACGAACACGCAAGATGTCGGAGCTGCAATCCGCACTCGAGCAGGAACGTGACAAGGCGCGCGTCGCGGAGGCGCGGCGCCAGGCCGACGCCCTGCACAAAATGGAGGAAACCGCACTCCTGCAGAGTGCGCGCTTTGCAACGCGCCTGCTGGAGCAGGCGTCCGGACCGGATACCGAAGCCCGTCTTGTTGATTTGACGATCACCGAACTCAGCCGACTGCCGGCCGAACGCGTCGCGGATCTGCGCAGCAGTTTTGGGCGGACGTCTCAGACCATCATGGTGGAGAGCGCCTTCCCGCTGTCGGACCATCACCGCAAGGGGCTGGAACAGGCACTGACAGCCATTGCCGGAACGGAGCGACGGATACGGTATGAGCAGAACAGCGAACTGCTGGCCGGTGTGCGCATCACCATTGGCGCCTGGATGCTGGGCACCGATCTCCGGCATGAGCTCAAGGGATTCATAGAGCTTGCCCATGAGTCATGAGGTTCCAGGTGTAGTAACCGGTCTGCTCGATCGACGGGCGCGATGGCTGGAGCACTACCGGCCGGGACTGCGTATCAACGAGGTGGGCAGCGTGGTGTCGATCGGCGACGGCATCGCCCGGATCAACGGTTTGCCTTCCGCCGCCATGGATGACGTTCTGGCTTTTTCCGACGGCAGCCGGGCGATGGTGTTCGACTTGACAGAAGACGCGATCGGCGCGGTATTGTTGCATGAGACCGAGGCATTGACCGCCGGTACCAGCGTGCAGCGCACCGGCCGCACTTTGAGCGTGCCAGCGGGTGACGCCCTGCTGGGGCGGATCATCGACCCCCTCGGGACGCCGCTCGACGGCGTGCCGCCGCCCGCCGGCACACGCTGGCAAGGCCTGGAGGCCGCCTCGCCCCCGATCGTGGCGCGCGATTTCGTGCATGATCCCTTGTACACGGGCATCAAGGTGATCGACACTCTGATACCCATCGGCAAAGGACAGCGCCAGCTGCTGATCGGTGACGAAGGGCTGGGGCGCAGTTCCATCGCCCTCGATACAATGATCAATCAGCGTGGCAAGAATGTGTATTGCGTTTATGTCCTGATCGGTCAAAAGCGCTCCACGGTGGTCAATACGATCGATACTCTACGCGCTTATCGTGCACTGGAGTACACCACGGTGGTCGTGGCGGAGGCGAGCAGCCTGCCGGGACTGCAGCAATTGGCACCGTTTGCCGGGTGCGCCATCGCCGAATTCTGGATGCAGCAGGGACGGGATGTCCTGGTGGTCTACGACGATCTTTCCACCCATGCCAAGACCTACCGCGAGTTGTCCCTGCTGCTGCGTCGTCCACCGGGGCGCGAGGCCTATCCCGGCGACATCTTTTCCGTACATGCCCGGCTGCTGGAGCGGGCCACCTGCCTCAATGGTGCTCATGGCGGCGGCAGCATGACGGCGCTGCCGATCGTCGAAACACAGCTTGGTGAGATCGCCGCCTACATCCCCACCAACCTGATCTCCATCACCGACGGGCAGCTTTATCTGGATCGCAGTCTATTCGCCGCAGGTTTCCGTCCCGCCATCGATATCGCCCGCTCGGTCTCCCGCATCGGCGGCAAAGCGCAACATCCTCGAATCAAGGAGGAGGCCAGCCGCATGAAACTCGATTATCTCCAGTTCCTGGAGCTGGAGGTCTTTACCCGTTTCGGGGCGCACCTCGAGGCCTCCATGGAAAAGGCGATTCAAAAGGGCCGTGTGTTGCGGGAAATCCTCAAACAGGACCGGCTCGGCCCCTTGCCGGTAATGTTCCAAATGGCATGGCTGGTGGCATTCAACGACGGCCTGTTCGAAGGGGGCGAGCTGGACACGGTGCCCGGCCGTCTGGCAGCGCTGCAAGAGGCGGTCCAGCACACCTCGCTCAGCCTCGACAGCCCCCGGGAGGAGTGGCGTGCTGCGATGGCCGACTGGCTGGCCCGACCGGCTGAGGCTGCTTCAGCATGACGCGTCGACAGGAGCTGGAGCGCCACAGCCACAGCCTGGGCGAGATCCGGGAGATCATGAATTCGATGAAAACCCTCGCCTACATGGAAACGCGGAAGCTGACCCGCTTTCTCGACGCACAGCATGCGGTCGTTCGGAGCATCGAGGAGACGGCGGGGGATTTGCTCGGCTTCTACCCGGAAACCCTGCCCGAAGCCACAGAGACAACGCCGGTCTACCTCCTGGTTGGAACCGAGCGCGGCTTTTGCGGTGACTTCAACCACACCTTGCTGAGCTATCTCGAATCCGCGCTCGAGGCGCATCCCTCCGACCGCCCGCTGCTGATCGCTGTCGGCCGCAAGCTGCATGCATTGCTCGAGGAAGAGTCACGAGTGGCGGCCTGCATCGTTGGCACCGGAGTGGTCGAAGAGGTCGACGCAGTGCTCATTCAGGTGGTGAATGAGTTGACATCGGTGCAGTCGAAACGAGGCGTGCTGACTTTATATGGACTCTATCATGGCGGCGACGGGATCGTGATGCAAAAGCTGCTGCCGCCGTTTCAGAATCTTCTGCACAGGCCGCCACGCTTTCCACACCCGCCGCTTTGCAATCGATCACCGCGGGATCTGCTGGTCGAACTCACCGAACACTACCTGTTCGCGCTCCTGCATGACATGCTGTACACCTCGCTCATCGTTGAAAATCACTACCGCCTGGCGCACCTCGATGGGGCCGTGCGCCACCTGGACAATGAATCCGCGGAACTGGCGCAGCGGTGCAACGCCCTGCGCCAGGAAGAGATCATCGAGGAGATCGAAGTGATTCTGCTCAGCGCCGCCGACGTCGATGAGAAAGGGAATGAAGTCATGAAAAGAAGCTAAAGGTGCTGTTCGGTCTGCTGTTGTCACACGTCTCGATACGCGTGGACCTTAAAAAGCGCTGCCCGGTGCAGTATACTTTCGCCTTCCACTCGCATTTTAGGGGACAATCATATTATGAACCACCTCTCGCGCCTCGTGCTGGGTTTGCTGGCTCTCTTGCTTCCGAGTGCTGCCATATCATCGGAAACAGCCCATGAATATATCGACCTGACCGACCACATCACCGGCTATCTGGCATTGTTGGTCTTCGTAGTCGCCTATGGGCTGGTCATCCTGGAAGAACAGCTTCATCTGCGCAAGTCCAAGCCGGTTCTTCTGGCTGCGGGTATCATCTGGGTAATGATTGCTCTTACCTATCAGGCGCATGGCTTCGACGAAGCCGCAGAGGTCGCTTTGCGGCACGATTTTCTCGAATTTGCCGAACTGTTTTTTTTCCTGCTGGTCGCCATGACCTACATCAATGCGATGATCGAACGCGGCGTCTTCGATGCGCTGCGCGACTGGCTGGTGATGAAGCGATTCAGCTATCGAGCACTGTTCTGGCTGACCGGGATTCTGGCATTTTTCATCTCGCCGGTGGCGGACAACCTGACCACCGCGCTCATCATGTGCACCGTCGTACTGGCGGTCGGCTCGGACAAGCCCCGCTTCGTTGCACTCTCCTGCATCAACATCGTGGTCGCCGCCAACGCCGGCGGCGCCTTCAGTCCGTTCGGCGACATCACCACGCTGATGGTCTGGCAAAAAGGCGTCATCGATTTTGCTGTCTTTTTCAAACTTTTCGTTCCTTCTGCGGTCAACTTCGTCGTGCCGGCAGCGCTCATGCATTTTTTCATCCCCTCCGACAGACCTGCCGCCGTAGCGGATGACGAACGCGTCGCCATAAAGCACGGTGGCATGATCATCGTGGTCCTTTTCCTTTTGACCATCATGACAGCAGTCAGCTTCCACAATTTTCTGCACCTTCCGCCCGCGATCGGCATGCTGACCGGCTTAGGCTATCTGAAAATTTTCGGATTTTACCTGCGCCGCAAACATCGACAGGAAACGGCAAGGTTCGACCAAACGCCGGGAGAGGAACTCCACGGCAATCCGTTCGACGTGTTCAGTCATATCGCCGAGGCGGAGTGGGATACACTGTTCTTTTTTTATGGCGTGATCATGGCGGTCGGCGGATTGGGCTTTATCGGTTATCTGGGCCTGGCATCCGAATTCATCTATGGTGAACTGGGGGCCACCACCGCCAATATTCTGGTCGGCGTCATGTCCGCGATCGTCGACAACATTCCGGTAATGTTTGCCGTCCTGACCATGAACCCGGAGATGCCGGAGCTGCAATGGCTGCTGGTCACCCTGACTGCAGGCGTCGGCGGCAGCCTGCTGTCGATCGGCTCCGCTGCCGGCGTCGCCCTGATGGGACAGGCGCGCGGCAGCTACACCTTTTTCAGCCATCTGAAGTGGACGCCGGCCATTGCGCTCGGGTATGCCGCCAGCATTTGGTGTCATCTCTGGCTTAATGGTTGACGAAACAGATCCGGCTGCTGTGGTAAAATTCCTGCCCGTTCAAATCCAGAGAGCACAGATTGCGAGCGCGCTGTTTGGACAGCAGGTCATTTCCAAGAGATGGCGGCACACGCCTCTCTCTTCAGAGCATATTGATGCGCGCTACGCATTGCCCGTTTGAATCTTAACCGTTAAACCCTAACATTCTCAATTCACTCATGAACAAACCAAAAAAAGTCGCACTTCTCACGGCGGGCGGTTTGGCCCCCTGTCTCAACTCAGCCATCGGCAGTCTGATCGAGCGTTACACCGAAATCGATCCATCGATCGATATCATCTGCTATCGAAGCGGCTACAAAGGCCTCCTGCTGGGTGACTCTTACAAGATCACCCCGGAAATTCGGGAAAAGGCCGCTCTTTTTCAACGCTTCGGCGGCTCGGCGATCGGCAACAGCCGGGTCAAGCTCACCAATGTCAAGGACTGCGTGAAGCGCGGCCTGGTTCAGGAAGGCGAGGATCCGCAGAAAGTCGCTGCCGACCAGTTGATCAAGGACGGCGTGGACATTCTTCATGCCATCGGCGGCGACGATACCAACACCGCTGCCGCCGATCTTGCCGCCTTTCTCGCGAAAAACGATTACGGCCTCACCGTAATCGGTCTGCCCAAGACCGTCGACAACGATGTCATCCCCATCAAGCAGTCGCTGGGGGCCTGGACCGCCGCCGAACAGGGCGCACGCTACTTTTCCAACGTCGTTGCCGAAAACAATTCCAATCCGCGGATGCTGATCGTACATGAGGTGATGGGACGCAGCTGCGGCTGGCTCACCGCCGCCACCGCGCTGGAATACCGGAAACTGCTCGACCGCTGCGAATGGCTCCCGGAAATCGGCATCGATCGGGCGGCGTTCGAGGTTCACGGGATATTCATACCGGAAATGGAGGTGGGTCTGGCCGCCGAAGCCGAGCGCCTGCGTGCAGTGATGGATAAGGTGGACTGTGTCAACATCTTCGTTTCCGAAGGGGCCGGCGTGGAGGCCATCGTCGCCGAAATGGAGGCTCAGGGGCAAGAGGTCCCGCGCGATGCGTTCGGCCACATCAAGCTCGATGCAGTCAACCCCGGCAAGTGGTTCGGCGAGCAGTTCGCGCAGATGATCGGCGCGGAGAAAACCCTGGTGCAGAAATCCGGCTATTTCGCGCGTGCCTCCGCCGCCAATGCCGATGACATCCGCCTCATCAAGTCCTGCGCCGACCTGGCCGTCGAATGTGCATTCCGCCGCGAGCCGGGAGTCATCGGACACGACGAAGAGCGCGACGGCATCCTCCGCGCCATCGAGTTCCCCCGCATCAAAGGCGGCAAGCCGTTCGACCTGGATGCCCCATGGTTCAACGAAACCCTTGCCGAAATCGGCCAGACCAAGGGGGCTGCGGTTTCAGTGAGTCATTGAGGGAGAACGGCTGAGCTCTTGTGTGACAGCCGTCAATTCGAGGTTTCGGTTGTCAGGGGTCAACAGGCGTAGGGCGGATGCCCGAAGGGTGATCCGCCAGCGTCGTGCGTTATGGCGGAACCGCTTCGCGTTCCGCCCTACGTGCTACCATCAAACATCGGGCACAACGGTCAGCCGGTTTCAAAAAAGCGGCTTCTCCGGCGCATCCTCGAACATCCTGACCGACCTGCGAATCTCTTCCCTGGCCGCCTCGGCCCCTTCCCAGCCTTTGACGCGCACCCATTTGCCTTCATCCAGGTCCTTGTAATGTTCGAAAAAGTGGGCGATGCGCGCCATCAAATCCTGCGGCATCGACTCCTTGTCCTGCACGTGGCTCCAGTCGCTGGTGATGGAATCGACCGGCACTGCCAGCACCTTGGGGTCGTCACCCGACTCATCAGTCATTCTCAACACCGCTATCGGGCGACAGTGGATCACCGACCCGGTGATCAAAGGAAAGGCCGTGGGCACCACGACGTCGCAGGGATCGCCGTCATCGGAGAGGGTGTGCGGTATGTACCCGTAGTTGGCAGGGTAGTACATCGCGGTGCGCAGAATGCGATCGACGAACATGGCCCCCGAATTTTTGTCCACTTCGTACTTGACCGGTTCCGCGTTGGCCGGTATTTCGATGATGACGTTGATTTCATGCGGAATATTGTTTCCTGAAGGGATACGATCGGGATTCATGCGTCTCTTTGTCTCCGTTGGATTCTTGACTGAGCGCTCTATAATAACTTAGCATGGTGGTTTGCTCAATTCGTGAACACCGCCCCATGCGGCCAGATCAAAGTCGCTTGGCCGGCATGAGGCGGCGCCATTGTTCCGATCCAACGGGAAATGCAATACGATGCTGAAAGCCTTACAAATCGAGCCGGAGAAGTGCACCGGCTGCCTGCAGTGCGAGATGGCCTGCTCGTATGAAAACGAAGGTGTGTTCAACCCGGCCAAATCCAGAATCAAGGTGTTCACGTTTCATGACGAGGGCCGCTTTTCGCCCTATACCTGCACCCAGTGTGCCGAGGCGTGGTGCCTGCACGCCTGCCCGGTGGAAGCAATCGTCCTGAACGACCTGACCGGCTCCAAAGAGGTCATCAGCGACGTGTGTGTCGGCTGCAAGGTATGCACCATCGCCTGCCCTTTCGGCACCGTCAATTACAACCACGACACCGGCACGGTGATCAAATGCGATCTTTGCGGCGGCGACCCGGCCTGCGCCAAGGCCTGTCCGACCGATGCGATCACTTATGTCGATGCCGATCATACCGGCCTGCAGCGTATGCGGGCGCATGCAGCTCTTGCGCTGCCTCAATAATTCAATTCAAGAGGGTATTGCCATGGCCTGGACTGGAAGTGTATTGCGGGTAAACCTCACCGAGGGCCGCTGCGAACGGAAGCCTTTGAACATGCTGTGGGCGCGGCGCTACCTTGGACAGCGCGGACTGGCGACCAAGTACCTGTGTGAGGAGATCGACCCGACGGTCGACCCGCTCTCGCCCGAGAACAAGATGATCATGGCGACAGGGCCGTTGACCGGAACGATGGCCTCCACCGGCGGCCGTTATTCGGTGATTACCAAAAGCCCTTTGACGGGGGCGATCGCCTGCTCCAACTCGGGCGGCTTCATCGGCGCCGAAATCAAGAATGCCGGTTGGGATATGATCATTTTCGAAGGGCGGGCGCCGACTCCGGTCTATCTCTATCTGGAAAACGAACAGGCCGAGCTGCTGCCGGCCGACGCCATCTGGGGGCGATCGGTCTGGGAAACCGATGAGTGGCTGCACCGGCAGCATCAGAACCCGCTGTTGCGCATCGCCGCCGTCGGTCGCGCCGCGGAGCAAGGCTGTCTCTACGCCGGCATCATCAACGACCTGCACCGGGCCGCGGGACGCTCCGGCGTCGGCACGGTCATGGCGTCGAAAAATCTGAAAGCGGTGGCGGTAAGAGGCACGCTGGGCGTCGGCAATATCAAAGATCCGGCGGCATTCATCAAAGCCACCGAAGCCGGCAAGAAGGTGCTGGCCGATGGCGCGGTGACCGGACAGGGCCTGCCCGAGTACGGAACTCAGGTGTTGATGAATGTCATCAACGAAGTCGGCGCGATGCCGACCCGCAACATGCGCGAAGTGCAGTTCGAAGGGGCCGGAAAAATTTCCGGCGAAGCGATGCACGAGCCGCGGCCGAGCGACGGCAAGCCCAATCTGGTGACCAACGCCGCCTGCTTCGGCTGCACCATCGCCTGCGGGCGGATTTCCACCATCGACCGGGGCCATTTCACCATCGAACACAAGCCCGAATACTGGGGCGCATCCGGCGGATTGGAATTTGAGGCCGCCTGGGCGCTGGGGTCCGATATCGGCGTCGATGATCTCGACGCGCTGACCTATGCCAATTTTCTCTGCAACGAAGACGGCTTCGATCCGATCTCGTTCGGCTCGACGCTGGCCGCCGCCATGGAGCTGTACGAACTTGGGTTGATCGGCAAAGACGAAACCGGAGGCATCGAACTGCGATTCGGTTCCGCCGAAGCGCTGACAACAACGGCCGAACTGACGGCACGAGGCGAAGGGTTCGGCAAGATGTTAGGGCTGGGATCGAAGCGCCTGTGCGAGCATTACGGCCGCCCCGACCTCTCCATGACCGTCAAGGGGCAGGAGTTCCCCGCCTACGATCCCCGCGGCATTCAAGGCATGGGCCTGACTTATGCCACCTCCAACCGCGGCGCCTGCCATCTGCGCAGCTACACGGTCTCATCGGAAGTGCTGGGCATCCCCGAAAAAACCGATCCGCTGGTGACCGAGGGCAAGGCGGCGATGGTCAAGGCGTTTCAGGATGCGACCGCGGCGGTGGATTCAGCAGGGCTCTGCGTCTTCACCACGTTTGCCTGGACCCTGGCCGACATCGCGCCGCAGATCGCGGCGGCCTGCGAAGGCGACTGGAGCGTCGAAAACCTGGTCGAGACGGGCGAGCGCATCTGGAATCTGGAGCGTCAGTTCAACATGGCAGCCGGCCTCACCGGCAAAGACGACACATTGCCCAAGCGGCTGCTCAAGGAAGCGGCGAAGACCGGCCCCGCCAAGGGGCGGGTCAACGATCTGGAGAAGATGCTGCCCGAATATTATCAACTTCGAGGATGGACGACGGATGGCATTCCATCCAAAGAAACGCTCGATCGACTCGGGCTCTAAAGCAGGAGCTTCGAACGTGAATCATCTCATCATCGGCGCCGGTCCCGCCGGCGTCATTGCCGCCGAAACTCTGCGCAGACTCGATCCGGAGGCGTCGATCACACTGATTGGGGACGAGCCGGAACCGCCCTACTCGCGCATGGCGCTGCCTTATTACCTGGTCAGGAAAATCCCGGAGCACGGCACCTATCTGCGCAAAACGGCGAACCATTTCGACCGCAGCCGAATCCAACTGAAGCTCGGCAGGGTCGCCGCACTCCAGCCCGAACAGCACACCATCAGCCTCGACAGCGGTGAACGGCTCGACTACGACCGGCTGCTGATCGCCACCGGCTCCCACCCGTTTTCACCGCCCATTCCCGGCATGGACCTGCCGGGCATCGTTCCCTGCTGGACTCTGGCGAATGCCCGCGACATCGCCGGCCGGGCCCAACCCGGCGCCAAGGTTGTCCTGATGGGCGCAGGATTCATCGGCTGCATCATTCTGGAAGCTTTAGCCCGGAGCGGCGCGGATCTGACCGTCGTCGAGATGGAAGACCGCATGGTGCCGCGCATGATGAACGAGAAGGCCGGAAATCTGATCAAACAGTGGTGCCTGAACCGAGGCGTTGCGGTGCATACCTCGACGCGCATTGAGGCGATCGAGCAAGGCGGACGACACCCATTGCGTGTGCTGCTCGACAGCGGCAGCACACTCGAGGCCGATCTCATCGTATCCGCCACCGGCGTGCGCTCCAACATCGGCTTTTTCGATGGCAGCGGCATCGACATCGATCAAGGAATTCTGATCGACCGCAACATGCAGACCAATTGCACCGATGTTTATGCGGCCGGCGACGTGGCCCAAGGGCTCGATTTTTCGACCGGCAACTACTCGGTACAGGCCATCCAACCCACCGCCGCCGAACACGGCCAGATCGCCGCACGCAACATGGCAGGCCACACCAAAGCGCTGCACCGGGGCAGCATCAACATGAACGTGCTCGACACGCTCGGCCTGATCTCCAGCTCCTTCGGCCTCTGGATGGGCGTCGACGGCGGTGAAGCGGCAGAACAATACAACCCCGAACGATTTCAATACCTCAACCTCCAGTTCGAGGAGGACAGACTGATGGGTGCCACCAGCCTCGGACTGACCCAGCATGTGGGCGTATTGCGCGGGCTGATTCAGAGCAAAATCGGACTGGGCAAATGGAAAAGCAAACTGATGCAGGACCCCAACCGGGTCATGGAGGCCTATCTGGCCAATACGCAAGCCATTGGGTTCAATGCCGAGGTTTTAAAATCACCGTCACGTTAGAAACAAGTTATCCACGCGTCATAATCAACTTCCCCATCAAACCGCTGACCCTTTCCCCCAGGGCAATCGCATTAAAATT
>DEII01000200.1:0-7006 GCA_002352385.1 Methylococcaceae bacterium UBA2778
AAGGCTAATGCATCATGCCCACCACAATAGGCCCATAGGATAGAGGCTTAGCGTGGTCCGACCAGAACGGCGCGAAACCTATTTTCCGGCGGCAAGACCGAGGCGGGCCAACAACCATGCCGTCGTTGGTGCCTGCACGAATATTGAGAACAGCACGGCACCGAAGGCGATAGATTGGATCGTCCACCAGTAACTGAGCTCGAGCGGAATCGAGAACGCCAGCGCCAGCGCCACCGAACCGCGCAGACCGGCCCACACGATCACCGGCGGATAGCGTGTATCGAGAGGCTGCTTTAGTAGCGGCTTGATGACGACGAGACCGCCATACACACTCAGTAGCCGTGCGACGAACACCGCACCAATGGCGATAAGCATGGCCAGCCAGCGCTCCTGGAACATGGCCACGGTGATTGTGATGCCCATAAGCAAGAACACGAAGGCATTGGCGAGATGTCCCGAAACCGACCACAACACATCCAGCGTTTGGCGCGATGGAGAATCGAGCGTGCGACTGCAATGCCGGGCGAGCATGATGCCACTAACCAGGGTCGCCATGATGCCGGAGACATGCAGTCCTGCCTCGGCAATCAGGAAGGCGCCATAGGCGGCGAGTAGCGTTATCCCGATCCGGGTATTGATGTCGGATATTGCTTTTATGAGCAGCGCCGCCACCCAACCCACGGCCACGCCGACGGCGGCGCCGCCAAAAAAGACCACGAGGAATCGCAGCACCATTCCCGGAATGTCTGCCTCGGCGGTCGGTGCCAGGGCGATACTGACAAACAGACCGAACAACACAATGGCGGTGGCGTCGTTGAACAGGCTCTCCCCCTCGATCAGGATACTGAGACGCTTGGGCACACGCAAGGTTTTCAATTGCGCGATGACCGCGACCGGATCAGTGGCCGCGAGCAGCGCGCCGGTAATGCAGGCCGCGATCCACGGAAAACCGGTGGGGTGAGCGATACCATAATAGACACCCAATCCCGTCAGCAACGCCGAGGCCAACATGATAACGGTAGCCAGAAACAGAATGGGCAACAGATTTTCTTGCAGCAACTGAATATTGATGCGAAAGGCGGCTTCAAATACCAGGATCGGGAGAAACACGAAAAAAATCAAATGGTGGAAGCTGCCGGCACGAACACCAGTGTCACCGCCGAGGAGGACGACGATCTCGGAGCCTACAAAGCCGACGATCACCAACGTCGAGGTATACGGTAGCCGCAGCCAGTATGACAGTGGCAGACTCAAAATCGCCAGTAATAACAGCACCAGCACAATCGTCATTAGGTACAGTGTGGTCATGGCTATCCTGTTATCGTGTCCGTTAAAGTGGGGGAAGCTCAACCCGTCTCCAGACCCCGCGATACTCGAAGAGACACGATTCAGGTCCACCTAGTAGAAAAGTTTATTGGATCATTAATCTTACACGATGCTTCGGTTTGATGGAGATCATCGAACAAAACTCAATTTCGCGATTATCGGATACCACAAAACGATACTTCTTGGCCAGACTCGCCAAGATATATACTGACTCTGTTATCCCAAACTGTTTACCCAGGCACATGCGTGGCCCTGTACTGAAAGGAATATATGCCTTGTTGCAGAAGTTGTCATTATCCGATGAGACGAAACGCTCCGGCAGAAACGCCTCCGGATCTTTCCAATAATTCGGATTGCGATGCAGCGTCCAGGGAACCACCCAATAGACCACATACTTTTTGAAGGAAAAATTACCGAATTCATGTCCCTGGATACATCTTCGCGGCAGAATCCATACCGGCGGAAAAAGCCGCAGTGTCTCTTTGATGAAATTGGCGGTACAAGGAAGGCATTTAGTAGTCTCTTCTATTCTGTCGTTCTCCGATGAAAAGTGGGCATGGGCTTCGTGATAAATATTTGCCGCATGCCGCTCTTCCAGCGCCAACAGGTATAAACACCAGGTCAACAGATTCGCGATCGTTGAGTGCCCGGCAAAAAGCAATGTTTTTAGTTCATTCTTAAGCTGTTTTTCGCTCAACCCGGCCCTCATCGCGCGATACACACAATCGCTTCCGTTTAAGTCACTTTGCCGCGCCGACTCCATGAGAAACGCGTCGAGTTGTTTGTGAATTGCGAAGATCTCCTGCTGCCGGCGCATGGGGAAATACTTAAAAATCATCAAAAATCCTTCTTTGGTCGTAAAATCCAACTTCTCCAGTTCGGTAATCAGACTGACGGGGCTTTCGGCTGTTTTTGATCCAAAAATAAACTGCGCCATGATATCAAAAGCCAGATGTGTCATTTCTATCGATACATCTACGGTCTCTCCGGTACCCTTGATCTTGTCCCATTTCTCCGTCATCCGCCGGAGTACACAAGCCACTGCACCCCCGAGCTCATCGATATGATTGTGATTAAAATACGGCTTGACGATATCCCTCGTGACTTTCCATGCCTGTCCCTCGTTCGTCACGAGCCCGCGACCAATTACGTTACCAAGCAGCGTATAATTCAGAACAGATTTATCAAACAGAAAATTGGTTTGCTTAAGTATGTGATAGGTAAGCTCAGGTTCATTAATCAAATACACAGGCCAAGGCGTTTTGATCCTTACACGTTCACCATGATTCAGCATGATGTTCCGCAGGAGCGGCAGCGGGTTGCGGTATAATGTCCAGAAAGGGATCGTGACGCTTGCTATATTATTCTCATTCGACACTATTCGAGACTCTATATTTGATTTGATATTATCAGGCTGCTTCTGCTATTCTAATTATTTCTATGATCTTGTGCGCCAGCACATTGACGTTTGGCTCAGTCAACATTGTAAAATGGTTACCGGGTACATGCACCACATCAATCCCTTGCGTGCTGACGTTACTCCATTGCTTTTCCAGTGTAGCAGTTGCGACTGGCAAATTAGTATTAAATAGTACGAGCTTGATGTCACTCAACGAAAGACGATAGTTACAGACCGCAATTAGATTCTTCCTGAAGGCATTGATGAACAGTCCAAAATTTCCTGGGTCGAAGTTCCTTGGCAATAAATTTCGCCTCTTAAGCACTTTCATAATTAATTTAAGTTGATACTCCGGCGACAATCTGTTCACCCACCAGAACGGTATCAACTTTAACCACACCGATTTCGAACCTAGCGTCGTCTTCAGAAATTGTGAACCGATCTTGATCGCTTCCTCATGGCGGCCACCAATATCTTTATCCGTGAACCGGACACCCATAAATTGGACTGCGACTAATTTGAGCAGATTTATGATGACTTTCCTGTCCGGAAAAACATCAGCACCGGTTTCAATACCGAATCCTTCGGCGATAAACTTTACTAGCGAAGCAAACGCCTTGTGCTCGATATCGGCCTTGTCTTGCGGGCTAACCGAATCCGTGGATTGTGGTGCATAGGGCAATTCGGTATCGAATAAGGCGACAAAATGAACAGCTTCGCCGGCCTGCTGCAGCTGACAGGCAAGCTCAACGGCGATGATCCCCCCCATTGACCAGCCTCCCAGAACGTAGGGCCCATTTGGCTGTAGGGCGCGCAATTCTTTGATATAATATGCCGCCAACGCCTCGACCGAGGCAATGTCGCGACCACCAAAAAGCGTCGGGTATTGCAGGCCATAGACCGTGCCGGTTGGTTCGAGCGCTACGGCAAGTCGTGCGTAAGGCAGCACATTGCCCCCCGGGGGGTGCACTAACCATATCGGTACACCCGTTGACTGACTGCTCAAGGCAACCACAGAGGATTGTTTTTCAGGAACCCTGTCACGAATCAGCCTGGCAAGACTGAAAATCGTCGGGTTACGAAGGAAGGCAGTCAGCGGGATATCGACAGCAAATTGCCTCTCGATATCCGCCAATACGCTAAACACATCCAGCGAGTCGCCTCCGACGGCAAAAAAATTGTCGTCCAGCCTGATTCCCGTCCGTTTGATTATTTTTTCCCAAATTCGAGTAAGCCTGACCTCTGTCAAGTCATATGCCTGCTCAAATACGCTTTGAAAAAAGGGCGTGTCTTCAGGTTGTTCTTTAAAGCGCGGCAATAATTTGTAGTTGATTTTTCCGTTGGGTAAACGGGGCAGTTCGGGGAGCAGTTGGAACTGTTTTGGCAGCATGAATTGCGGAAGGCGTGCGGTCAAATATTCATATAGCCCATCACGATAATTAATATTGTCCAGCCTGTCGCCAACAAGATAGGCGGCCAATACAGATCGCCCATTCCATTCAAATGCGTGAACCACACTCTCCTGTACAAGTGGATGTGTATTCAGTTGGTTCTCAATCTCGGCAAGCTCGACACGGATACCATTAATTTTAACCTGATGATCTTTACGTCCCAAAAACTCGATATTTCCGTCATCAAGAACACGGCCATAATCCCCCGTTTTATACACAATGCCCGACGTGGCGTAGGAGGCAGGAACAAACGCTTCGTCAGTCAGGTCAGGACGATTGTAGTACCCCGGCAGGCTGAATCCCGTCGCTATACAGATTTCCCCGATCGCGCCCTGCCCGGCCGGAATCCCCTTGTCGTTCATCAGCAATACCTCAATATCATTCATCGGTTTGCCGATCGGGATTGCCTTTCTGCGCTCATCTCCCTCCTGGACGATATAATAAAGCTTGGTCATCACCGTCTCGGAAGGCCCGTATAGATTCACGATCTGAATACGCTTACCATATTTTTCGTGCCATTGCCTGATATCCACGGGAAGGACACGTTCCCCCGCCAGCAGGATATGGCGGACGTCCGCGAACGACTTCCTGGCTGGATTCGCCTGCAGGATTCGCCGGAACACGGTCGGGATTGTATGAACGATATTAACCCCCGATGACTCGATCCAGGAGATCAGCTTGTTTGTATTTAGAACGGTTTCAATGCCGTCAGGCACACAAATTGTTGCGCCGGCACACAACGGCGTAAAGATATCGCGCAAAAACGCGTCATAAAAGGGTTGGGTAAGCTGGCTCACTCTCGTGCCGGCCTTGACCATGAATGTCTCGATCTCCCAGTCAACAAAGTGGGCAATGCCGCTGTGTGTCCCCGCGATGCCTTTGGGGGCACCCGTGGACCCAGACGAGTAATAGACATAGCATGTTTCGTCGGGATCAAGATCGATACCGGGATCGCTCTCATCGGAAAATGAGCCGAATACCTTCTCATCGACGTTCACAACAGTAGTGTCAGTCGACAACATTTCACTGATTTTTGAAATTTCTGCATTATATTTGTCGTCCACCAATACACAGCTGGGTTTGACTTCATTTAGGATGTTCGCCAGGCGATGGCTGGGGTCATGGGGATTTAGCGGGACAAAAATGTTACCGGTACGGAAAATGCCAATCATAGCGGGAATGACCTTCAGCGGATCCACCATGAATATCGCAACAGGTTTTGCGGCCTGTATTCCCCGCTCTAACAGATAATTTCCAAAACGATTGGACTCGGCGTTGAGTTCCCCGAAACTGGTTATACTTCCGTTCCTGTCAATAGCGACTTTATCCGGCATCTCCCCGGCAATTCGCCGCAACCCGCTTGCGACGGGTAGGTGCCGCTTTTCAGTGCTCCGCCCATCCATCAGCCAAACACCGGCATATCGAATTCTTCAAGAAAAATGCCAAATGTAAGCACAACCATTAGCAGGTCGTCTTCATAGGGAATGTCGAGGCTGAATCCCGGTCGGGAATACAGCTCTCTCAAGTATCCGATGCCGTCGGGATCAAAATAACCCTGGCGCTTAATCTGATTATAAGACAGCATGTCGTTAATCCATTCGATATTTAACTTTAACAAATAAGGGCTGCCCGGCGCATGGAAACCGAATTTTTGACGCCTGCAAATCTCCACGGGCAGTTTATTCTGGCCGATCCGCCTGAGTATATATTTCTCTTCGCCATTCCTGATCTTCATATGCCGTGGAATCGTTGCGGCGAATTCGACAAGGTCAATGTCCAAGAAGGGATAACGTATCTCCACCGCGTTCGCCATTCCCATTCTGTCGCCGTGATCGGTAAGAAGGTGATCGCTTAAGCGCAGCTTAAAATCCAGATATGCGCGTTTATCAGTTTTGCTACGGCCGGCTAAGTAACGCTTATCAACAATATCGAAATTTAAGCAATTGAACTCCTCAAACAGCGGGGCCAACGATCTTGAATACAAAGATGACCTCAGTGCGTTATGTTCCGTATAGGTCTTTTCGTAAAAAAATTCACTGTCGCCCCACAATCTTTCCCTGCACTCCTCTTCCAGCGCCTGCGCCAGTATATTGTCGTTGTTGAAGTTTACGCCCTGGTCGTCGAACCGATATCCAACATATCCCGAGAAAAACTCATCCGCGCCCTCGCCTGACAACACCACGCTAACACCGCTGTCCTTGACCAATCTGGACAGCGCCATCGAGCAGATGTTATATGACTCCTTTACGGCGCACTCGCTGTGATACACCATTTTTCTCATTAAATCATATGATTGGCTTAGGTCAAATCGCAGGCTGGTATGGCTCGACTTTGCCTGCCTGGCCAACAGCGTTTGATAATACGATTCATCCTGCGCCCTGTCTGGAAACGACACCGAAAACGAAGTGAGCTTTTGTGGCGGTTGCAAATCACCAATGTAGGATAGAATCAACGATGAATCCAATCCTCCGCTTAAATAGCTGCCAACCGGGACATCGGACTGGAGGCGATATCTGACTGAGCGCGTCATAAGCTCATCGAGCCTGTCGATATATTCGGTATCTGGTCTTGAGGCCGGATATTGCACCGGATAGCTCAAGTCCCAGTATTTACGCGAAGTAATATTTCCGCCGGCAACACGGACATAGTGCCCGCCGGGCAGGCTGCTTATGCCTTCAAAGAGCGTCCATGGACTGATCAGGCCGGGAAAGGTGAACAGCTGATCAAGCCCGGTAAGGTCAACGCGTCGATTTACCGATGGATGTTTTAATATGCCTTTGATTTCGGAAGCAAACACCAGATAATCGTCCGCCACAGCGTAATAAAGGGG
>DEII01000200.1:7127-10789 GCA_002352385.1 Methylococcaceae bacterium UBA2778
TCAGAATAAAGCGGCTGGTCCCCTGTAAATAAATCGATGATTTTCAGTCTGCGAAACGCCAAGGCGATGGATTTATTTACATAGAAACCGGACGAGTCAGGCCCTCGATGAATGAGGGCCTGACTCATGGATTCAATAACCGGGCGTTCCGCTCTCCGGTCTCGCTTTAGATCAATGTAGCCCGCAATGCCACACATACGTTTCAGGTAACTAACGCCTTAGTATTCCAAGACAACCCGGGTGGATTATCATTCGACAAAACTTATCACATGTTCAAGCTGTTGAATCCAACCCGCCAAATAGCTTTGATCGGCGGTGAACTCACCGGACAGGATCGGCGTTTCCCAACCGAGTCCGGCCGCCAAACGGTAGCGTCCTTGCAGCGTACCTTGCAGGTCCAGCGAGAGCCCGAGCTCAATGTTTCCCTCATAGTTTTCCCAGGAAATACTAGCGTCTTTGGCACCAAGCGCATGGTCAAGACTTCGCATCTCACTAATCAGTGCTTCTAACTCCGACCCGAGCATCGAAAACCCGTAGGTACCTGTAAAAGGTCCGGCGTTAACGTTGGCGAAAACTGAAAGCCATCCCTCTTCATCAGGACGAAAAAATTTCAATCGAAGATCCAAACCTTCGACCTTGATGTGAAACTCTTGCGCGTTACTTGACATAAAAATCGTCCAATTGGTTTAAGCATAGCAGTGCCGGAGCCTTCTCCGGGATGGGCTGTAAACGAGAGTCTTCGAATCATCGGTCCTGGGCGCGCAAGTGACGCCCAGAACCTTTTCATAATATTCCTTCGCTATGGTTGACCGCGGTAACCATAATTGGTGAATTGTATTTCTATTTTAAAAAAACTGGGCACCTAGTGTTTGAGATAACCAGACCGCAAAAGCACAGCGCTTGATGGTTCAGTCGATTGATTTGTTGGGCATCCTTGGCTCATGTCGTTCCGTTCAGACTGGAGTCCACCGACTGGAACTGGACTATCGCCGTCTGGAATGCTCGCAATGCTTCGCGAAGCGCCGTTGAAATGCGTGAATCAGAAACGATACCCGCTTCATCGAGGTTGGAGCCAAGTATCGGTACGGTGATCGAGGCCCCTTCAACGATCCGGGCAGACATGACGGTGATTATTTCTTTCAGGGACGCTTGCGCGTGAACGGCCCGTGGAGACGCATTAAGCAAAGCGACTGGCTTGTCGACGAAAGCCTCACATCCGACCATCCAGTCCAAAGCGTTTTTTATCGCGCCGGTGACTCCATGCGCGTATTCCGGGCTCGCAATCAAAACGCCGTCTGCCGCCAAAAGTTGGGTGCGAAAGTTTGTAACCACGGGTGGCTCAGCAGCCTCCATGTCAGGATTGAACAGTGGGAGCTTGCCAAGATCGCCAAACAACTCAATAGAGATATCCTGGGCAACCAGGCGTGCAACGGCACGCAGCAGCGCAGTATTGATCGATGCCGCTCGAAGGCTACCTGAGATGGCGAGGATTTTCGTGATTTTCAACGTTCGTTCCATACCTACGGCCTGACTCTCCTTAGTGAGAGTGGGAATACGTTACCGGTTGTACTACGGATCTGGCATCAAAGTCCATCTCCTTTCTCCACATAAACAACCACTTGTCAGTACTTCTTAATACATCGTCGTGGTGTCCTGGCCGATTGAGGACCGGATCCCGTCAGTGGCGCTTACATCCGTCAATACCCAAGCCGGACCGCGCGGCATAGAAGGCAGATGCACCCTCCAAGCGGCTGTCGGTCCATGCCCTGTCCCTCATCTCGCCGACTGGTCTATTTGCATGATCCCGAATGTATTTCCTTCCGTATCCTTGCACATGATGAGATAGCCGACACCGGGGATGGTTTGCTTCGTCTCCCTGATTTCACCTCCAGAGGATTCCACCTTTTTGGAAAACTCATCGACCGATGACACATCGAAAATGACCGCAGTTGTATCCGACGGTTTGATTCTCGCCGCGACACCACCGGTAATGCCCGGGTCCGTCTCGTCGCCGGTCGTCATCAACCAGTAGTCTGAAGGACCTGACCATTTCTCGACCTTCCAGCCGAAAACCGTGTTATAGAATTTGGCGGCTCTTTCCGGGTTGTCTGCGCTGAGGTCAAAATGGATCACACGTACCATATCATCACTCCTTTAATCTAAGCGTTGCCGAATCCGGCTTGTGTTCATAAAAGATACCGCCGCCCTCTTCTTGGTACTCCTTTACCCAACTACCGGGTATGTGGAATCACACGATACCACCCCGATAATCGATTTGCTTGATCTCATGGTTCACTGTGTTGTCATCGGACATATGGCTACACCGCTATGGTCGCTGTATTGAACGGTTATCCGGTTAAAGTATAAGGCATTATTCTGTTCACTTTGCCCCTGTTTGTGCGATGTGATGCGGCCGCGCTACCGATCGAGGACCGGACCCGCCAAAGAATTTTACACCCGTCAGCGTCCGCCGCAACGCCCGATCCCTCCGGCCAGCAGCTCCCGCGACCAGCCGCGGGCGCAGCGAAGAAGCGCAGTTTCTGCACATGGACTTAACGAATCCGGGGTTGTTTTTGAATTGGTGTTGGCGTGATGAAACCTCCTTTCCTGCAAAAAGGTTTTTTTCCGCCCACAAAAAATGCGTCCCCACATATCGGCTTGCAGGCACAACCCCAGTCGGTCTATAGTGAAACCCCGCCAGACACGCATCTTGCGCGGGTTGCGGTAGGCTCCACTTCGATTTCCCACTCCAACAAACCGGGGAGCATATGGCACACGATAGCGCAGCTGTTTACCTTCGCTCGATTAAGGAGCCCGAGGCGTTCTGGGCACAGGCGGCCGAAGACCTGCACTGGGAGCGCAAATGGCAGCGGGTCCTGGATGACTCGCACCAACCCCTGTATCGCTGGTTCACCGGCGGCCTGTTCAATACCTGTTACAACGCCCTCGACCGCCATATAGAAAATGGCCGGGGCGAGCAAGCGGCGCTGATCTACGATAGCCCGGTGACCGGCACGGTTAAGACCTATACCTACCGCGAATTGCGTGACGAAGCCGCGCTTTTCGCCGGTGCCCTCAAGCGCCAGGGCATCGACCGGAGCGACCGTGTAATCATCTATATGCCGATGGTGCCCGAGACCGTCATCGCCATGCTGGCATGCGCCCGCATCGGTGCGGTGCACTCGGTGGTGTTCGGCGGTTTCGCCGCGAACGAGCTCGCCAAACGCATCAACGACGCCGAACCAAAGCTTGTGGTCTCCACGTCATGCGGCATCGAACCGGGCAAAGTAGTGCACTACAAACCGCTGCTTGACGAGGCCATCAACATCGCGACCGCCAAACCGGCGCGCTGCATCATTCTGCAACGGCCGCAGGCGCAGGCCACAATGATCAAAGGCCGCGATATCGACTGGCACGACGCCCTGGAGGGCGCACAACCGGCGGACTGCGTGCCGCTCGCGAGTACCGATCCACTCTATATTCTGTATACCTCAGGCTCCACCGGCTTTCCCAAGGGCGTGGTGCGCGACAACGGCGGGCATGCAGTGGCCCTTAAGTGGAGCATGAAGCATGTCTATGGAATGGAACCGGGGGAAGTCTACTGGGCGGCCTCGGATGTCGGTTGGGTTGTCGGCCACTCTTATATCGTCTACGGACCGTTG
>DEII01000047.1 GCA_002352385.1 Methylococcaceae bacterium UBA2778
GAAGGAGTACTCGATCTTAATTCAACAGCATTGATGCATACCCCCTCCCCTAACGCCTAGGTGAGAGGGGGTCTTCAGGTCCGGTATGGGTTCCTACGGGGACCGTGTAAACCGGGAAAAGGTAAAGGAACGGCGCAGCTCTTTGTCCCCCATATTCATAAATCCCAACGGTGGAACGGACGTACCAGACGCATAAAAGTTGCGAATATTCGGCAATATGGTTTCCATTGTGGCATCGTTCTGAATGCCGAACCACATCGCCAGTTCAGCATAGTATTCATCGACGGAGGCGGTAGGAATCAACCTCCCACGGCCAACGTCGAGTTCGTTGCCTTCGGCCAGCGTCATCGGGTATTGGCCGTAAATTCCGCCGCCCACAACGCTGCCGCCCATCATGATCATGTTTCCGCCCCAGCCATGGTCGGCACCGTCCCCATTGGAAGACAACGTGCGGGCGAAATCGGATGCGGTGAAAGTGGTAACATCCGCAGCAACCCCCAGCTCCACAGTGGCTTTATAGAATGCATCCAGAGCATGGCTGAGCTCGGGCAGCATGTTGTCGAGATTGTTATGCAGGTTGGCGTGATGGTCCCATCCGCCGCGCGAAACGAAGAACACCTGTCGGGTTTGCCCCAATCCCCCGCTGGCTCCGATCGTCTTGGCGACCATTTCGAGCTGACCGCTCAAGCTTGTCTTGTTTCCCGTTCCCGGAAAAGTGAAATCGGTAACAAGGTTGATTTTCCCTATCTCTTCATTGAATTGCGCCGCGGCATCGATGGCTTGGCGGTATGTTTGGGCGTGGGTCCTTTTCAACAGACCGGAGTAGGTTTGGTCGAGCAGGCCGTCGGTTGCCATGGTAAAGATTCGATCCCGCCGACTGGCGCCATTGTAGCCTTTGAGTACGACCGCGCCGCTGTTGCGGTTGACGACGTAAGGAACGACCGCATGGCCGGTTTGAAAGACGTTCATGCTGTCGGTCGAAATATTCATCGAAACCGCCGGGTTGCTGTTAACGCTGTCGGTAATCGCATCGGCCATGCGTCCGGCGAATCCGGTGATTTGGGTGCGAGACTGGGGGACAGAACTCTGCCAGCTATTCTGTTGATCGAAGTGTGAAAACAGCCCGATGGGAAGGTTGGACCGATTGTCATAATCGGCCTTGTCTGTCGGGGCTACAAGCGTTCCGACATTTGCCATGAATCCCAATAAGCCGTCTTGAAACAGTCGATGGACTTCAGACATGGCCGGGTGGGCGGCAAAGGACCGCCCGCTCAAACCATCGGTAAAGTTCGTCGAAGCAAGGTCGGCATATGGGATGACCATATTGGTACGAATCGATGCGTAATCCGCGTATTCGCTCGTCTCGTATGGTATCAGCACATTCCAGGAATCGATGCCGCCATGAAGGAAGACGCAGACCAACGCCTTGTAACCGTCGAGATCGGGAGTTGCAGCGGCCGCCGATTTGATCAACTCCATATTCAGCAGCGTGGACAGCAACGGTGTCGCGGACACCGCTGCACAAGTCCCTGAAATCCGGAGAAAATCACGGCGTGAGAGGCGACCGGTTTTTTTTGTGTTTCGGTTGTTCATTCGATTGGCTCTTTGTGGTTTTTTCGCCATGAGTATTGAAGCGTAATCAGGCGGTCACACCATGCAACGTCTATCTCGACATTCCCCGCTCTCTCCGACGACGGGCCGGACTGAGCGCGTGCGCCGGATGAGCGAAACGGTCCCATGTGATTGTTACTTCGCCCGTTTCAGTTGGCTACGGCGCATGCCGGCGACATCAACACGGCCAGAACCGCCGCCTTGACTTTGTCACTGCCCGATGCGTCAAGTTGTGATTCGATCGCTGCCGCTACGACCTCCTTGGCGGCATCGCTCATCGATCCATAACACAACAGCAGGTCGAGATGGGTCATCAAAGCATCGGCGCTTTCGGTCAACGCTGCTTCTTCACCACTGATGTCAAAGTAGATATCGGCATCGTTGGTGTTCACCTTGTTTGGGTTGGAAAAGTCCGCCTTCAGATCGACTAGATCATCCCGGAAACGATTTGCGGTACTGTTGACGGCTACCGGCGTTGCAATCTTGAATTCGGGAGCATACAGATGTTTGTCAGGCAGTTTTTTCGATGTGTATGTCAAGACATCCCCCGGCGGTTGATAGTCCGGTTCGTAAAAATTAAAGACATGGTGGGCCCGATAGGCCTGCTGGTTCAACCAGGGATCCATCTGCCGAATCATGAATCTTCCTGTGTGATATTGGGACACGCCATTGAATGCGCGAATCATCGCGGCATAGCGAATGACGGGCTCCTGAAGCCTTGTGTGTTCGGTGCCTTTGCTGGCAACCAGGAGCCGAAGTGGTTTTTTGAGCCTTTTGAACTTTAGGTTGCGGACCGCTTCCTTGTGCAAAAGAATTGCTTTGATCACCGCTTTGAAGTCGCCGCGGACGCCCCTGTCATTATCATTGAACGCCTTGGCGACATCCCGAATGTACCGCTTGCTGGGGTTCGATTTGACCAGACGCTGAATCAGGCGGCGGGCTATGAATGGTCCGACATTGGGGTGGTTGAAAAGATTGTCCAAAGCATCCTGAACATCCTTCATTCCGTCCCGGCCCGGATCATCCGCGTGGCTTGGCAGAATCTGCCCTCTCAACAGGGTTTTTGCACCGGTGTCATGCTGGGCGTCATCCATCACCATCGGATGGTGGAAATTTGCCCTTGAGAAGAACCCTCCAGTCTCGCCGCCGGAACCGTCCGCAAACCGCAGGCCTGTAAAGACGCGGGCAAAGCTTTTGATATCCTCGTTGGTGTATGTTGCAACAGGATTTTTCTTGCGATCCACCTTGATAATGCCGTTTTTCTTCAGTTCGTATAGGCCGATCGAGAACAGCTGCATCACCTCGCGGGCATAATTCTCATCCGGGTAGCGCCCCGATTCCGGAGCGGCTTTTCTGTTTCTGACATGGCTGAGGTAGACCCCATGATCGGATGAAACGTGACATCCGCCAAGCATTCCCGGTAGTTGCCAAACGCGTTGCCCACCAACATATCGTAATAATCGACGATACCCAAATATTGCGGGTTGTCCGATTCGTCGTTCCGTCGGGACCCGAATCCTGCGCCATTGTCACTGACGACAAAAATCTGGGCAAGTGCCCAAACCATGCGCTGGCGCAGTTGATCGGGAGCAGAAAGCGCCGCGTGCCACCAGGCGAAATGCTTATAACGGTTGTAGTTGAAACCACTTTCCAGAAAATCATAACCGTCTTCGCTGATCATGGCTTTGGCGAGCGGCTGATGAAAGGAGGGAGACAATGCGAACTGGTTGTCTATCCACTCCTCGAAGGCGGCGCTCTTGCCGATCTCATCGATTCTCGCCGCCAGTTCGTCGATCGCTTGAATCGTAGGGCCGAACGAAGTGTAGGAAAGGAACATGGCCGCTTCGAGCTTTGCCTGTATCAAAGGGATCTCGTTTTTGCTTTCTGCGGGAAATGTCCCGGCAGGCGCCTGTCCACCAACAAGAAAAACAGCGATCAAGAAAGCTGTTAGTCCTATTCTCCTCTGAAAAATTGTGATAGTCATCGGCACGGTTCCCCTGCATAGAGTCATATACTTGCTTTTTACGTGGTTTCTGTAAAGTGTAGCTGTTTTGCCCGGATATAGAGTGTAATCCGTCTCATGGCGGTCCCTGAAATTGCGACAGCGGTCTAAAAAAGACCCATTGACTCAAAAAGGAATCTGTACGCCAGTGAATTGAAGGTGAACGTGGCCTTTGGTGTGGTGGAGGAGCGGAAAACAGGCGGCAATTTCCACTATCTCGCCGCCGGGAAGATGGCACGAACTGTTCCGGAGCGTGACTGATGCTTGCTCGAGGGTCTCATTTTTCACAGTGCTTCGGGTTCTTCACTGTTCCACGATGTTCAGGCTTTGCCGCGAACTTCCGGCACATCGAACAATCCCGCCCGGGCACTCTCCAGGATGGCCAGCACGGCCGGATGCTTCAGCTTGCGCTGGGGAGAGATTGCATAGAACCGCTCGCGCGCCGCCAACTGGCCGCTGATGGTGGGCTGTGCCAGCTGCAGTTTTTCGCAAGCCCGCGAGATACTGCCTTCCTTCGCAACGGTCCAGAAATAATACAAATGCTGGTAGTTCAGTCGCTCCATAGCCGCTGATTCATCGAAAATAACGATAAATAAAATAGATAAATTCTATTTTACTATAAACATGATCGTCAGTATTCTATGCGGTGTCAATCATTTTGTGACCGAGTCAATCTCCTGCAGAAACTGCTACAAGCACCCACAATCATGAAAACGAAACGATCGAGCGATGCCGCCAACGGCAACTTTGGCGTCTTGTCGAATCTCCGCTCCGACATCCCGGCCGGCGTGGTGGTTTTTCTGGTGGCGGTACCGCTCTGCCTGGGCATTGCGCTGGCGTCCGGCGCACCGCTCTTCTCGGGGCTGATCGCCGGCATCATCGGCGGGCTCCTGGTTCCGCTGGTGAGCCGCTCCGCTCTGGGGGTCAGCGGCCCGGCTGCGGGTCTCGCAGTGATCGTGCTGGCGGCCATCCAGGAGCTCGGCTTCGAGGCTTTTCTGCTGGCCGTGGTGGTGGCCGGCATCTTTCAGGTCGGCATGGGCCTCGGCAAAGCCGGCATCATCGGCTACTATTTTCCCTCCTCGGTGATCACCGGCATGCTCTCCGGCATCGGCATCATCATCTTTCTCAAGCAGATTCCCCATGCCGTCGGCTACGACCGGGACTACGAGGGCGATATCTCCTTCGTTCAGGCCGACGACTACACCACGTTTTCCGAATTGTCCCACATGCTGGGCTATATCACGCCCGGCGCAGTGATCATCGCGGCCGTATCGCTGGCGATCCTGATTCTGTGGGAACAGCCCTTCTTGAAGAAACAGCAAGTCCTTCGCCTGGTGCCGGGCTCGCTAATCGCAGTGACTGCAGGCATATTAATCGATTTGGCGCTGCAAAAATTTTACCCCTCTCTGGCCCTTTCCAGAGAACACCTGGTCAGCATCCCGGTGGCCAACAGCGGCGCCGAGCTGCTGAACCAGTTCACCTTTCCCGATTTTTCCCGGCTTACCGACGCACGAATTTACCTGACCGCATTGACCATCGCGGTCGTTGCCAGCCTGGAAACCCTGCTCAGCGTCGAAGCCACCGACAAGCTGGACCCCTACAAAAGGGTGACACCCACCAACCGCGAACTGATCGCTCAGGGGTTGGCCAACAGCGCCTCGGGCCTGATCGGCGGACTGCCGGTCACCCAGGTGATCGTGCGCAGTTCCGCCAACATCCAGTCCGGCGCCAGAACCCGCGCCTCCGCGTTCGTTCACGGTCTGCTGCTGCTCACCACGGTCATGCTGATTCCGGCTATTCTCAACCTGATTCCGCTGGCCAGTCTTGCCGCCATTCTCTTCCTGGTCGGCTACAAACTGGCCAAGCCGGAGCTGTTCAGACGCATGTATGACGCGGGGATGTACCATTTCATCCCGTTCATGGCCACCATTGCCGGTCTGGTCTTCACCGACCTTCTGACCGGCATCGGCATCGGCCTGGCGATCGCCCTGTTTTGCATCCTGCTGGAAAATTACAAAAGCGGCTTTTATTTCCATGAGGAACACGAAAACAACAAAATCATCATCCGCCTGTCGGAGCATGTTTCCTTCCTGAACAAGGCGAACATTTTACAGACCCTGGATCATCTGCCCGCCCATTCCGAAGTCGTCATCGATGCATCCGATTCGAGATACATCGATTACGATGTCTATGAGATCATCAACAACTTCAAGGCGGAGGCGAAACAGAAGGGGATCCGGCTGGAGATCCTCAATCTCAAGGGATACGGAAATCTGGAGCCTGTCGGCAAGCCTCTGTTGAGCAAGACCGAAAACAGACCCACCCCGTCCGATGCGGCAGTGACCGCATCGCAAAGCCGTTAATCCGGAGAAAACAACAGCATGAGAACATTGGACAGAGCATTACAGCAATCGTTGACGCCCGTCGAGGCATTGGCACTTCTGAAAGAGGGCAACAGACGTTTCGTCAACAACCTCAAAGCCAACCGCGATCTGCTGCAGCAGGTCAACGAAACGCGGGATGGGCAGTTCCCCTTCGCCATCATCCTCAGCTGCATCGACTCCCGCACCTCGGTCGAGCTGATTTTCGACCAGGGGCTGGGCGATGTATTCAGCGCCCGGGTGGCGGGCAACATCGTCAACGACGACGTTCTGGGAAGCATGGAATTTGCCTGCAAACTGGCCGGCTCCAAACTGGTCGTAGTTCTGGGGCACACCCATTGCGGCGCAATTCAGGGAGCCTGCGACGGCGTTCGCCTGGAACATCTGACAGGACTTCTGGAAAAGATTCGACCGGCGATCGATTCAGCGCATAAAGCGGTGATCGCCGGAACCAAGGCGGGCAATAACAGCCTGGTGCAGCGGGTGGCCGAACGCAATGTGCAGCTGGCGGTCGATCAGATCCTGGAAAAAAGCCACGTGTTGAAGGAGATGGCCGCCAACGGTGAAATCGGCATCGTCGGAGGAATGTATGACATCGAGACCGGTCAAGTGGACTTCTTCTCGGACGCCGGCAGCTGACAAAGCGGTCTCGGGGCCTCCCCGAATTCGTCATGACCGGGCTGATATCGAAATGGACAAGATGAATACCACACACTCCGACAACGCCCCAACCTGGCATACTCTGGCACCCGAGGCCGTTGCGCGCCGGTTCGCTGCCGATGTCGCCACCGGCCTGAGCGAAGCAGAGGCCGACCGACGCCTGCAGGAACACGGTCCCAACCGGCTGGCGGAAAAACCGCCGAGAAGCCCCTGGCGGCTGTTGCTCGATCAGTTCAAAGGGGTTCTGATCCTGGTGCTGATCGGCGCTGCCGTGCTCGCAGGAACCATCCGCGACACCAAGGATGCGGTCGTCATCCTGATCGTGGTGGTAATCAATGCCCTGCTCGGCTTTTATCAGGAGTACCGCGCCGAGCGGTCGCTGGCGGCATTGAAAAAGATGCTCGCCCCGGAGGCGGAAGTGCGCCGCGACGGGCGTACCCGGATGATGTCGGCGGAGCAGGTGGTTCCCGGCGACATTGTGGTGCTGGATGCCGGTGACCGGGTGCCCACCGACGGGCGCATCATCGTCGCGCATGGAGTCGAGGTGGATGAATCCTCGCTGACCGGCGAATCGCACACCGTAGGCAAGCGATCCGAAGCATTAAACAACAAAGGTGCCCCCCTGGCCGAGCGGGAGAATATGCTTTACATGAACACGACCGTCACCCGCGGACGGGCGGAAATCGTGGTGACCGCAACCGGCATGGATACCGAGATGGGCCGCCTGGCGGGCATGCTGGCCGAAGCAGAAGAAGCCCCCACCCCGTTGCAGATTCAACTCGACGGGCTGGGCAAGCGGCTGGCGGCCATTGCCGGTGTCGTTGTCATTGTGATGCTCACCGGCGAAGTGCTGCGCGGTGAGCCCTGGATCGATATGGTCATGAACGCCATCGCGCTGGCCGTGGCGGCCATTCCCGAAGGGCTGCCAGCGGTGGTCACCGTCACCCTGGCGCTGGGGCTGCACCGCATGGCGAAGCACCGGGCCATCGTCAAACGGCTGGCGGCGGTGGAAACCCTAGGCTGCACCACGGTGATCTGTTCCGACAAGACCGGCACCCTCACTCGTAACGAGATGACCGTGCAGAGCATTGTTCTCGCCGACGGACGCTATGCCGTGGAGGGCGCTGGCTATGTTCCACACGGCGGCTTCCAGCACGTTGGGCAGCCGATCCAGGCCGACGAGACGCCAATGCTGATGCAGGCGGTACGCGCCGCGTTGCTGTGTAATGACGCCACGCTGGAACAAAAGGATGACGACTGGATCGTGCACGGCGACCCTATGGAGGGCGCGTTGGTGGCGGCGGCGGCTAAGGCCGGTCTTGAGCCGGAGGAAGAACGACGGCTGTATCCGCGCACCGATCTTATCCCGTTCGAGTCCGAGCACAAGTTCATGGCGACGCTGCATCATGCCCACGACGGCACGGCGGTCATCTATCTCAAGGGCGCGCCAGAGCAGGTGCTGGCGCGTTGCAGCATGCTACGGGTGGGCGATGGCGCGCAGCCGCTGGAGATAGCGCAGTGGCGGCGACAGGTGGAGGAACAGGCCAACCAGGGGCAGCGGGTTCTGGCGGTCGCCTGCAAACCGGTACAACGGCGCCAGCAAGAACTGGACTTCGACGATGTGGCGGATGGGCTGGAGCTGCTGGGGCTGTTCGGCCTCATCGACCCGCCCCGTGATGAGGCGATCACCGCCGTTGCCGAGTGCCGCACCGCGGGCGTTCGTGTGAAGATGATCACGGGCGATCATGCCGGCACGGCGCGCGCCATTGCCGCCCAGCTCAAGCTGGAAAACAGCGCCCAGGCCATTACCGGCCACGATCTCGATCAGATGGACGACACGGCGTTGAGCGAGCGCGTCCGGGAAGTGGACGTGTATGCCCGCGTCAGCCCCGAGCACAAGTTGCGGCTGGTGACCCAATTGCAGGCGCAGGGCGCCATCGTCGCCATGACCGGCGACGGCGTCAACGACGCCCCGGCGCTGAAGCGCGCCGATGTCGGCATCGCCATGGGTCACAAGGGCTCCGAAGCAGCCAAGGAAGCCTCGGAGATGGTGATCGTCGACGACAATTTTGCCTCCATCGCCCACGCGGTCGAGCAGGGCCGCACGGTGTATGACAATCTGAAAAAGGCCATCGTTTTCCTCCTGCCGATCAACGGCGGCGAGGCCATGAGCATCATGATCGCGGTGTTGTTTGGTTTTACCCTGCCCATCACCCCGGTGCAGATCCTGTGGGTCAACATGGTCAGCTCGGTGGCGCTGGCCATGGCTCTGGCCTTCGAGGCTACCGAACCGGAGACCATGCGCCGGCCGCCGCGACCGGCGACCGAGGCCATGCTGTCGGGTTTCCTGCTCTGGCGCATCGCGCTGGTGTCGGCGCTGATGGCCGGCGGCGTGTTCGGCATCTTCGGCTGGGCCAGCACCCATGGTTCGACGCTGGAAGAGGCGCGTACCTATGCGGTCAATACCTTGGTGGCCATGGAGGTGTTTTATCTGTTCAGCGTGCGCTATCTGCGCACTCCATCGTTCAAACTGACGCGACTGTTTAACTCGCGCGCCGCCCTTGTTGCCGTCGTGGTGGTCGTGGTGCTGCAACTGTTTTTCACTTATGCACCATTTATGGAGCGTTTCTTTGATACCCGATCGGTGGATTTTGTGCACGGCGTGGAAATCATCGGCCTCGGCCTGGCATTGTTCATGATTCTGGAACTGGAAAAACTGGTGCTGCGCCAGTGGCGCAGGAATCAGGGAGCGCAAAGCGGGGCGGAATCGTGATCGTGTTTCCCGACATCTTTACCGAAATGGCCGTGCTTTTGCTGGTGACTGCGGCCGTGGGGGCCCTGGGTGTTCGCCTGCGCCAGCCCTTGATCGTGGCTTTTATCGCTGTGGGCATCCTGGTCGGTCCCTCGGTGCTCGGTTGGGTAAGCGCGAACGACCAGATCGACCTGCTGGCGAAGTTCGGGATCACGCTGTTGCTGTTTGTCGTCGGGCTCAAACTGGACCTGCACATCATCCGCACCATGGGGCCGGTCGCGTTGGCGACCGGGCTCGGTCAGGTCGCATTTACCAGCATCATCGGCTATTTGATCGGCTACGCATTCGGCATGGCGCCGGTCACCGCCCTCTACGTGGCTGTCGCGTTAACATTCTCCAGCACCATCATCATCGTCAAGCTGCTCTCTGATAAGCGCGAAGTGGATATGCTGCACGGTCGCATCGCCCTGGGTTTCTTGATCGTGCAGGACCTGGTCGTCGTGTTGGCCATGATCGGTCTCAATGCCGCGGGTGCAACCAGTGAAGTTTCGTTGACGCAGGCGGCGTTTGCCGTGCTGTTGAAGGGCGCGGGATTTCTGCTGTTCGTCGGGTTGACGATGCGGTACCTGTTGCCGCGCTTGCTCCACATGCTTTCCCGTTCCCAGGAGTTGCTGGTGTTGTTCGGCATCGCCTGGGGCCTGGCGTTGGCGGCGCTTGGTGTGGCGCTCGGTTTCAGCAAGGAAGTGGGCGCCTTTGTCGCCGGTGTGTCACTGGCTTCTACGCCTTACCGGGACGCGCTCGGTGCGCGTTTGACGAGCGTGCGCGATTTCCTGCTGCTGTTTTTCTTTCTCGACCTGGGGGCGCGGCTTGACCTAGGGCTGTTGGGTGCTCAGATGGTGGAGTCGCTGGTGTTCTCGCTGTTTGTCCTGGTCGGCAATCCGCTCATCGTCATGATCATCATGGGCAGACTTGGGTATCGCAGCCGGACCAGCTTCCTGGCGGGCCTTACGGTGGCGCAGATCAGTGAGTTTTCCCTGATCCTGGGGGCGCTGGGCGTGAGCCTCGGACATATCAGCGCCGAGACCATGGGCCTGATTACCCTGGTCGGGCTAATCACTATCAGCGCATCCACCTATATGATTATTTATTCGCAACCGTTATATGCGTTATTGGCGCCCTGGCTCAAGATTTTCGAACGCCGCCAGCCGCATCGGGAGGCTGGGCGGCTTACCGTGCCGGACGATGCCGCGTCACTGGTCATTCTATTCGGGCTGGGGAGGTACGGCAGCGGCATCGCCAGGATTTTGCGCGAGCGAGGCTGGCGAGTTTTGGCTGTCGATTTCAACCCAGATCTGGTTCGCGCAGGTGGTATCATGAAAAATGCGGTTGTTTTCGGGGACGCCGAGGATCCCGAGTTCATCGCGACCCTGCCGCTTGGCCGGGCGCAGTGGGTGGTAAGCACCGCACGCGAAGGGTACGTCAATCGATCGCTGATTCATACTTTGCAGAATCTGGCTTACCGCGGTCGAATCGCCATTGCGGCGCAGGCGCCGGAGGATGTTGCCAGACTGGAACAGGCGGGCGCCGACCTGGTTTTGCTGCCCTTTGTGGATGCTGCCCGCGAGGCGGCTGATCGCATCGCGGGGCAGGATTCACCGCAGCAACCGGCACCAATGGATCAATGACACTGTTCTGCGAGGGGGTTGCATGAAACATATGGATCAAAAAATTAGCTGGCCAACGGTCGCATCGCGGGTCCTGTTGTTTTCACTCATGTGGTGGGTGCTCAGCGACGGCAACGCCCAGGCCTGGTGGATCGGTGTGTCAGCCGTGTCATTCGCGATGATCGCCAGTGTAGCGCTATTATCGCCGACACCCCTGGTCTGGTGCGAGTTGCTTATGTTTGTACCCTTTTTTCTTCGACGTTCTTTGCAGGGCGGTGCGGATGTGGCCTGGCGGGTGTTTCATCCGCGCCTGCCTATCACCCCGGAACTCATTGATTATCCGCTTTGAGTGCCGCCGGGCCTGCCACGGTGGATCCTGGTCAATACCGTGAGCTTGCCGCCGGGCGCATTGAGCGCCGAATTGGATGGGCAAGTGTTGACGGTTCATGTGCTGGATGGTCTGCGAGATGTCATGCCTGAACTGGAAGTTTTGGAACAAAGCGCGGCGGGATGTAGGGCGTGTCGCTGACGACTTCCCAAGGAGGTGAATGAAATGCAGCGATTAAAAAACATTCTTTGTGTCATGGAGCGTGGGGCCGCCAGCCAGGCCGCGTTGGAACGGGCCGTAACGCTGGCGGAGAATAACCAAGCCGGCCTGACGGTCGTCGATGTGATCCCACGCGTGACAGCCGGCATTGGCATGCCGGATGGCGGTCCGGTCCCTCGCGACCTCCAGGCGGCGATGGTGCGCGAGCATGAAACGCGGTTAGTGTCTTTCGTTGAGCCATACCTTCAACGACTTGATATCCAGCACAAGGTATTGCTGGGCACATCCTTTCTCGAGGTGATCCGCGAGGTGTTGCGCTACGGGCATGACCTGGTGATCAAGTGTCCCGAATCGCCGGACTGGCTGGACCGTTTTCTCGCCGGTGACGATATGCACTTATTGCGTAAATGCCCATGCCCGGTCTGGCTCATCAAACCTCATGCTTCGAGACCCTATAAGCGCATCCTGGCAGCCGTGGATGTGGATGATGGCTACCCGCCGCCTGAACTGGCGACGCGACACGCCTTGAACGTGCAGATACTGGAAATGGCCGCCTCTCTGGCTATCGCGGAATTCGCCGAGTTGCATCTCGTGCATGCCTGGGAGTCAATGAGCGAAATGATCAGCGGGTTTGCGTTCTCATCAGATATCTCGAGCGAGAAGTTTGCAGCCAATGTCGAACAAGAACGGCGACAACAACAGCAGTTGCTTGACGAATTAGTGCGCGAAATCAGCGCCAAGAGTGATGGCGCGCGGGATGCGCTGGATTACCTGAAACCTCGAACACATCTGCTGAAAGGGTCCGCCCGCAAGGAAATACCGACATTGGCCAAGCACCTGCAGGTCGATTGCATCGTCATGGGTACCGTGGCGCGCACCGGCATCCGGGGTTTCATCATGGGCAATACCGCGGAGACGATTCTCGAGCAGATCGATTGTTCAGTGCTGGCGATCAAGCCGGACGGATTTGTCACGCCGGTTGCAGTGGAGGACTGACCAGGCTGCAACTACTGTTTCTCGCACCGGCGTTGTTTCTCATGCTGAACCTGGGCGCTGGTATGTGGCGGGTGTTGCGCGGCCCGTCCGCCGCCGATCGCATGCTGGCCGCGCAGTTGTTCGGCGCCGCTGCGCGGCGATCCAGTTATTGCTTGCCGAGGCGCCGGGCAATGCGGCATTGTGCGATGTAGTGCTGGTGTTCGCCCCGCTGCCGGCGCGGCTTCGGGGTCCCGATGCGCCTGCGAAACAGGGGAAGAGGGTAGGCGCGACTGCGCCTATATACCGCGCGAGACAGCAATGACAACAACCGGTATTGACGGGATGTATCCCCAGCTCTTTTAAGGTGCTTTTGCATGCCGCCGGGTTTCATTATTCCAATCGAACGGCGCGCTTTTCCTTCCATTCGGCGTGGCGCGTATGCTGCATGATCGGCGTGGGCCGGCGGCGGCCGTTTCCTTCAGTGTTCGACAATCAGCATGAGGTACGCTAGAAAAAGCAGCCAGTGAACCGCCCCCTGTAGCACATTCGTGCGGCCGCACGAATGT
>DEII01000234.1 GCA_002352385.1 Methylococcaceae bacterium UBA2778
CCGGCACCGACTGTCCGACCACCTTCACGGACAGCAAACCGCACACCCTCTTCCATCGCGATCGGCACGATCAGCTTGACCGTTACCTTCACATTGTCGCCCGGCATCACCATCTCGACGCCTTCCGGCAGATCCACCGCACCAGTCACATCCGTCGTACGGAAATAAAACTGCGGACGATAGCCATGGAAAAACGGTGTATGCCGACCGCCTTCATCCTTCGACAGTACGTATATCTCCGCCTCGAAATACGTGTGCGGAGTAATCGTCCCGGGCGCCGCAAGAACCTGTCCCCGCTCAACCTCTTCACGCTTCGTCCCGCGCAGCAACACACCCACATTGTCGCCCGCAATACCTGCATCCAGCAACTTGCGAAACATCTCAACGCCGGTGCAGGTCGTCTTCGTCGTCTCCTTGATGCCGACAATCTCCACCTCTTCGCCAACCTTGACCTTCCCCCGCTCGATTCGACCCGTCACCACCGTGCCACGGCCCGATATCGAAAATACGTCCTCGATCGGCATCAAAAACGGCTGATCAATGGGACGCTCAGGTTCCGGGATGTAGTCGTCCATTGCCTCCACCAGCTTAATCACCGACGGAACACCAATCTCACTCGTATCCCCTTCCAGCGCCTTCAACGCCGAGCCAACGATCACCGGCGTGTCATCTCCAGGAAATTCATAACTGTCCAACAGCTCACGAACCTCCATCTCCACCAGTTCGATCAGCTCTTCGTCATCCACCATGTCCGCTTTGTTCAGGTAAACAACAATGTAGGGAACTCCCACCTGACGCGCCAACAGAATGTGTTCGCGTGTTTGCGGCATCGGACCATCCGCCGCCGAACAAACCAGAATCGCGCCATCCATCTGCGCCGCACCCGTAATCATGTTCTTGACATAATCAGCATGCCCCGGGCAGTCAACATGCGCATAGTGACGATTCGGCGATTCGTATTCAACGTGGGCGGTAGCGATCGTAATCCCACGTTCCCGCTCCTCAGGAGCATTGTCGATCTGATCATATGCCTTGAATTCGCCACCCTGCATCTCAGCCATGATCTTCGTCAGCGCCGCCGTCAACGTCGTCTTACCGTGATCCACGTGACCTATCGTGCCGACATTCACATGGGGCTTGGTTCGCTCAAATTTTTCTTTGGACACGATCTACTTCCTCTTAATTTTCAAATTCTGATACTTTTTCGACTCAGGACAATTTTTTAATAATGGCCTCTGCGATATTCGCCGGAGCTTCGGCGTATTTCTCGAACTGCATGGAGTAGGTGGCACGACCCTGGGTCGCAGACCGCAGATCGGTTGCGTAGCCGAACATCTCAGCAAGAGGCACCTCACAGCGTATCACCCGGCCTGACGGCGTGTCATCCATACCCTGAACGGTACCCCGACGACGGTTCACGTCACCAACCACATCGCCCATATAGTCTTCAGGCGTCACAATCTCAACCTTCATAATCGGCTCGAGCAAAACGGCCCCCGCTTTGCGAGCCGCGTCCCTGAAACACATGGAACCGGCGATTTTGAATGCCATTTCGCTGGAATCGACATCGTGGTAGGAACCATCAAAAAGAGTCACTTTAACATCGACGACAGGATAACCCGCGAGAACCCCGTTCTCCAACTGTTCCCGAACACCCTTATCGACAGCCGGGATGTACTCCTTCGGGACGACGCCTCCTACAATTTTGTTGACCCATTCGTAGCCTGAACCAGACTCCATGGGCTCAACCCTCAACCAAACATGCCCGTACTGACCACGGCCACCGGTCTGACGAACGAATTTCCCTTCCTGCTCCACAGCCTTACGCACCGTTTCCCTGTACGCCACCTGCGGCGCACCCACGTTGGCGCCGACATTGAATTCGCGCTTCAATCGGTCGACAATGATCTCCAAATGCAACTCGCCCATTCCGGAGATGATTGTCTGCCCGGACTCTTCGTCGGTATGCACGCGGAAAGAAGGGTCCTCCTGGGCGAGCTTGCCAAGCGCAACACCCATTTTTTCCTGATCAGCTTTTGTTTTCGGCTCGACCGCAACCGAGATAACAGGCTCTGGAAACTCCATGCGCTCCAGTGTAATCACCTTGTGAAGATCACAAAGCGTATCCCCGGTCGTCACATCTTTCAGCCCGATCGCAGCAGCGATATCCCCGGCACGCACCTCCTTGATCTCCTCTCGATTATTCGAATGCATTTGCACAATGCGCCCGACGCGTTCCTTTTTCCTCTTAATGGAATTGTAGATCGTGTCCCCCGAATTCAACACACCGGAATAGACCCGAAAGAAGGTGAGCGTTCCGACAAAAGGATCCGTTGCAATTTTGAAAGCAAGCGCAGCGAACGGCGCATCGTCGGAGGAGGGCCGCTCATCTTCACTTTCACCATCCTCAAGCACACCTTTAATCGGCTTCACTTCCGCCGGAGAGGGCATAAACTCGACAACTGCATCCAGCATCGCCTGTACGCCCTTGTTTTTAAAAGCCGAACCGCACAGCGCGAGCACGATTTCACCACTGATTGTTCTTGCCCGCAGTCCCGCCTTGATCTCGTCGACGGTTAATTCACCTTCTTCAAGGTACTTATCCATCAACTCCTCATTTGCCTCGGCGGCTGCCTCGACCAGGGATTCACGCCAAAGCTGACACTCATCGAGCATGCTGGACGGTATATCGCGCTCTTCAAATCGCGTGCCCCGCGTCGAATTGTTCCAATAGACGGCCCTCATCTTGATGAGATCGACCACGCCTTCGAAATCATCCTCGGCCCCAATCGGCAACTGAATAGGAACCGCGTGACTTGCCAACCGCTCTCGGATCTGCTCTACAACCCGGAGAAAATCGGCGCCGGCCCGGTCCATCTTATTGACGAACACAAGGCGCGGCACGTCATATTTATTTGCCTGCCGCCATACCGTCTCAGACTGCGGCTCGACGCCTCCGACCGCACAAAAAATCGCGCAGGCGCTGTCCAGCACGCGCAAAGAGCGCTCGACTTCGATAGTAAAATCGACATGCCCCGGGGTGTCGATGATGTTGATGCGATGCTCCGGGAAGCTGCTGTCCATGCCGCTCCAAAAACAGGTCGTCGCCGCCGAAGTGATCGTGATGCCTCGCTCCTGCTCCTGCTCCATCCAATCCATCGTGGCCGCACCATCATGGACTTCCCCAATTTTGTGAGACACACCGGTATAAAAGAGAATCCGTTCGGTTGTGGTTGTCTTGCCCGCATCGATATGGGCCATAATACCGATATTTCGATAACGCTCAATTGGAGTTGTACGTGCCACTTCTAAAACCTTATTGTTTATTCAAGACAAGAGCAAACGGCTGCAAAAACTTGGGTCACCAGCGATAGTGGGAAAATGCTTTATTGGCTTCTGCCATCCTATGGGTATCTTCACGCTTCTTCACCGCCGCCCCTCGATTGCCATGCGCATCCATCAGTTCACCGGCGAGACGCAACGGCATCGTCCGTTCGCTCCTCTTGCGCGCCGCGTCGATCAGCCACCGCATCGCCAGCGTCATTCGCCGCGAAGGCCTGACCTCGACCGGCACCTGATAGGTCGCGCCGCCAACCCGCCTGGACTTTACTTCCACCTTCGGCTCGACGTTTTCCAGCGCCTTCTCCAGCACTTCCAAGGGGGCCTCGCGCCCTTTCGCACCAATGCTGTCCAAGGCACCGTAAACAATTCGCTCCGCAACCGATTTCTTGCCGCTTTCCATGATCATATTCATGAACTTGGCCAACATCTCACTATCGAAACGCGGATCAGGGATGATCTCACGCTTGGTGGCAAACCTTCTTCTAGACATACCGTTAATCCAACCTTCTGTTCAATCAGCTTTTCGGTTTTTTGGCGCCGTACTTCGAACGCCCTCTTCGACGACTATCAACACCGGCGGTGTCGAGACTCCCACGCACGATGTGGTAGCGCACACCGGGCAAATCCTTCACCCGCCCACCACGAATCAACACGACAGCATGTTCTTGCAAATTATGCCCTTCGCCGCCGATGTAACTGGTTACCTCGGCGCCATTCGTCAACCGGACACGAGCAACCTTTCGCAACGCGGAGTTGGGCTTTTTTGGAGTCGTCGTGTACACGCGAGTGCAGACCCCACGTTTTTGCGGACAGGCGTCCAGCGCCGGAACATTGCTTTTCTCTTTTTTCCGTGTTCTCGGCTTCCTAACCAACTGATTGATCGTGGCCATTTATATAACTCTCCAAACTTAACTAAAACTCCGGGGATTTGCGAAACAAAAGAGCGTGCCGCCCCCAAAACACGCCGTCTCCGCTCAGCCGAACAAACGCTGCTCCGCGAGCATCAAAAATGGCCCGCTAACGATGTCAAGCCGACCATGATAAACACCCAAAACACCTCTGTCAAGAACCCGATCCAAAATCCAGCAATCCGTCTTTTCGAAAGTTTCTCTCGCCCGACGATGACAACCCTGCTCAGGTGTTCAACGCCTTTTTTAAGGCCTCCTCGACACCATCCTTGTCCGCGTCACTAAGCGTGCCAGCCGGCGTTTCTGCTTCCAGCTGCCGCTGCCGTTTACGCTCCGCGTGATAAGCAAGCCCGGTACCGGCGGGAATCAACCGGCCTACAATCACATTTTCCTTGAGTCCATGCAGCGGATCGCGCACGCCCCGCACTGCCGACTCGGTCAACACTCTTGTCGTTTCCTGAAATGATGCGGCAGAGATAAAAGATTCGGTCGCCAACGAAGCTTTTGTGATGCCAAGCAGGACAGGATCATAAACCGCCGGAATTTTCCCTTCCTGCTCTACTTTTTCGTTCTCTTCGATCACGCGCCACCGCTCGACCTGCTCGCCCTTGAGAAAGCCGGTTTCGCCCGGGGCGGTAACTTCCACCTTCCGAAGCATTTGCCGGATCACAACTTCAATATGTTTATCGTTGATCTTGACACCCTGAAGCCGATAAACATCCTGAATTTCTTTGACAAGATAAGAGGCGAGTTCGGCAACCCCCCGTAGCCTTAGAATATCGTGCGGGGTCAGCTCACCTTCAGCAATGGTTTCACCGCGCTCCACAAATTCGCCTTCGAAAATCGTCACATGACGCCATTTTGGGATCAGCGTCTCATGCTGCTCACCATCGGCATCGGTAATAATGACTCTTTGCTTGCCCTTTGTTTCTTTGCCGAAACTGACCGTACCCGTCTCTTCCGCGAGAATCGCCGGATCCTTGGTTTTGCGTGCTTCGAACAGGTCCGCCACACGCGGCAAGCCACCGGTGATATCACGTGTTTTACTGGACTCCTGCGGTATCTTGGCCAATACATCACCGACTTCGACCAGCCCGCCGTCACGAATACCGACAAGAGCTCCCGATGGCAGAAAATACTGGGCGGGGATTTCAGTCCCCGGTAGAAAAATGTCGTTACCCGCCTCGTCCACCAACTTGACCATCGGGCGCAACTCTTTCCCGGCAGCACCGCGTTGCTTTGGATCCATCACAACCAGGGAGCTCAGACCGGTCACATCATCGGTCTGTTCCCGAACGGTCGCACCTTCAATGAAGTTGACCAACTGGGCCTTTCCTTCCACTTCAGTAATGACGGGATGCGTATGCGGATCCCAGGTCACGATCACCTGCCCGCTCGACACCGGACTACCATCTTTTATGGTCAGTACGGCGCCATAGGGAATCTTATAGCGCTCGCGTTCTCTCCCGTATTCGTCGATCACACTCACCTCTCCCGAACGGGAGACGGCAACCAGATGATCCTCCTTGTTTTCGACCACTTTCAGGTTGGTCAGCTTCACGGTGCCGGAGGATTTGACCTCCACACTGCTGATTGCCGCCGAACGCGATGCAGCACCACCGATATGAAAGGTGCGCATGGTAAGCTGGGTTCCAGGCTCGCCGATGGATTGAGCGGCAATCACACCGATCGCTTCGCCAATGTTTGCTTTGTGGCCTCTTCCCAAATCACGGCCGTAACAAGTAGCGCAGACACCATGCTTAGTCTCACACACGATGACGGAGCGCACACGGACCTGATCGATGCCATGATCCTCCAGCACGCCCACCCAATCCTCATCGAGCAGCGTTCCGGATGGCACTACCACGTCCTGAGTACCAGGCTTTATGACTTCATCCGCAGCAACACGCCCCAACACCCGCTCAGCAAGCGGTTCAACCACATCCCCGCCCTCAATCAGCGGCGTCATCAATACGCCGCCACTTGTTCCGCAGTCCTGCTCAGTCACAACCACATCCTGGGCGACGTCAACCAGACGCCTGGTCAGATAACCCGAATTGGCCGTTTTCAACGCAGTATCGGCCAGCCCCTTTCTCGCACCATGAGTCGAAACAAAATATTGCAGAACATCCAAACCTTCGCGGAAATTAGCGGTAATCGGTGTTTCGATGATCGATCCGTCCGGTTTCGCCATCAACCCCCGCATTCCCGCCAACTGACGGATCTGAGCCGCCGAGCCCCGCGCCCCTGAATCGGCCATCATAAAGATCGAATTAAACGATTTCTGGAGAACCTTATCCCCTTTCGCGTCGATCACTTCATCGTGCCCCAATCCTTCCATCATGACCTTGGCGACTTGGTCATTGGCATGCGACCAGATATCCACGACCTTATTATAACGTTCACCGTCAGTCACAAGACCGGATGCATATTGATTTTGGATCTCCTTGACCTCCTGTTCGGCTGCATGAATGATGCGCGCCTTTTCCTTCGGTACCGCCATATCTTCGAACCCGAACGACACACCGGCTCTGGTCGCGTAAGAAAACCCCATATACATCAACTGATCGGCGAAAACAACCGTTTCCTTGATTCCAAGGGTTCTGTAGCAACGATTGATCAGTTGGGAAATCGTCTTTTTCGTCAAATCCCGGTTGATCACATCATAAGGCATTCCATCCGGAACAACGGCCCAAACCAACGCCCTACCGACCGTTGTCGATACGCGCCGCACCGTAACGGACGCATCGTCGACATTACCCGTTTTTTCCCGAATGCGCAGATCAATTTTCGAATGCAACTCGACCGCGCCATTCTCAAGGGCACGCCGAACTTCATCGACATCGGCAAAGACCATCCCTTCACCCTTGCCGTTTACCCGCTCGCGGCTCATATAATAAAGCCCCAACACCACATCCTGCGTTGGATTGATGATTGGCTCTCCGTTAGCCGGAGATAGGATGTTATTGGTCGCCATCATCAAACTGCGCGCTTCGAGCTGGGCTTCGATCGACAATGGAATGTGGACCGCCATCTGGTCGCCGTCAAAATCCGCATTGAACGCGGTACAAACAAGGGGGTGCAGCTGAATCGCTTTCCCCTCGATCAACATTGGCTCAAATGCCTGAATACCGAGACGATGCAATGTGGGTGCCCGGTTCAGCAAAATCGGGTGTTCCCGGATCACCTCTTCGAGAATGTCCCAGACCTCCGGGCCTTCCCTGTCGACCATTTTTTTAGCTGCTTTGATCGTTGTCGCCAACCCGCGAAGCTGAAGCTTACTGAAAACGAAAGGTTTGAACAGCTCCAACGCCATCTTTTTGGGCAGTCCGCACTGATGCAGCTTGAGCGTCGGCCCAACCACGATAACCGAGCGCCCGGAATAATCCACACGCTTGCCGAGTAGATTCTGCCGAAAGCGACCTTGCTTGCCTTTGATCATATCGGCCAACGACTTCAATGGGCGCTTGTTCGTTCCGGTAATCGCACGCCCGCGCCGGCCGTTATCCAACAACGCATCCACCGATTCCTGCAGCATCCGTTTTTCGTTGCGCACAATAATATCGGGCGCGTTCAGGTCAAGCAGCCGATTGAGCCGGTTATTCCTGTTGATGACTCGACGATACAAATCGTTCAGGTCGGAGGTTGCAAAACGACCGCCGTCCAACGGAACCAGAGGTCTTAAATCGGGTGGCAGAACAGGCAACACATTTAAAACCATCCATTCCGGCCGATTGTTTGAGTTCAGCAGGGAATCCATCAGCTTCAGCCGTTTCGACAACTTTTTGATCTTGGTTTCCGAGCTTGTCGAACTGATATCCTCTCTCAGCTGGGCGACCTCCCCTTTGAGGTCAAGGGATTTCAGCAACCGATAGATCGCTTCAGCCCCCATCTTGGCATCGAATTCGTCGCCATGCGTCTCAACCGCTTCCAGATAGTCATCATCATTCAGTAACTGACCCCGCTCCAATGGTGTCATACCGCCATCGATCACAACGAACGACTCGAAATACAAAACGCGTTCAAGCTCACGCAGGGTCATATCCAACAACAGCGCAATTCTTGACGGCAGTGACTTCAGAAACCAGATGTGCGCCACCGGGCTCGCCAGCTCGATATGCCCCATCCGTTCACGCCGCACCTTGGACAAAGTGACTTCGACACCGCATTTTTCGCAAATCACGCCGCGGTGCTTCAACCGTTTATATTTTCCGCACAGGCATTCGTAGTCACTCACAGGGCCAAAAATTTTCGCGCAAAACAGGCCGTCCCGTTCCGGTTTGAAGGTCCGATAGTTGATCGTCTCCGGCTTTTTCACTTCGCCATAAGACCAGGAGCGAATCATGTCCGGAGAAGCCAAACCAATCCGTATGGCATCAAACTCCTCTACCTGACCTTGACGTTTCAAAAATTTTAGTAGATCTTTCAAAATCTTATCTCCGGTTCAGACGACAGAATTCAAAAAGACAGAGAAGATGGAAAAGACGGAATTCTGCCTCCTGTCTTCTGCCTCTGTCTTCTGTTTTACGATTCCTCTTCCAGCTCCACATTGATGCTTAAAGATCGAATTTCTTTGACCAGAACATTAAACGATTCCGGCATTCCCGCTTCCATCCGATGGTCGCCATCCACAATATTTTTATACATTTTCGTCCTTCCAGTGACATCATCCGATTTGACCGTCAACATTTCTTGCAGAGTATATGCCGCTCCATACGCTTCAAGCGCCCAGACTTCCATTTCCCCAAAGCGCTGTCCACCAAACTGTGCCTTACCTCCCAATGGCTGCTGAGTCACCAGACTGTATGGACCTGTTGAGCGGGAGTGCATCTTGTCATCGACGAGATGGTTCAGTTTCAACATGTACATATAACCGACCGTTACGTCGCGCTCGAACTCATCACCGGTACGCCCGTCATACAAACGAGTTTGCCCTGTCTCGGGCAAATCAGCGAGTCTGAGCATCGCCTTGATTTCCTCCTCAGTGGCGCCGTCAAAAACCGGTGTCGCCATCGGCACACCGCCAACAAGGTTTGTCGCAAGTTCAACGATCTCCTGATCTGAAAGCGAACCCAACTCCTCTTTCTTACCGCTGCTGTTATAGATCTTGCCCAGAAATTCACGAATGTCGGCAACCTTTTCTTTTGCCTCGAGCATCTGGCCGATCTTTTTACCCAGCCCTTTAGCCGCCCATCCCAAATGTGTTTCCAGAACCTGGCCGATATTCATTCGTGAAGGCACACCGAGCGGATTGAGAACGATATCGACTGAAGTGCCATCCGCTGCATAGGGCATGTCTTCCACCGGCACGATTTGCGAGATAACCCCTTTATTGCCGTGACGCCCAGCCATTTTGTCTCCGGGCTGAATCCGACGTTTCACAGCAAGATAAATCTTGACCATTTTTAGCACGCCCGGCGGAAGATCATCGCCCATTGTGATCTTCCTGCGCTTTTCCTCAAAGCGCTCGTCGAAGCTCTTGCGCTGCTGTTCGATCTGTTCGGCAATCGATTCCAACTGCACGTTGGCATCTTCGTCTTCAAGACGAACTTCCAGCCATTGAGAACGCAACAGTCCCTGCAGATACTCAGCCGTAACACGTTCCCCGGATTTGAGTCCTTGCGGCCCGGCCTCGGCTTCGTTTCCCAGCAACATGTTCTCAACCCGCACGTAAATATCTTCCTCTACAATACGCAATTGATCGTCGAAGTCCTTTTTGGCGCGCTCGATCTCCATCCGCTCGATCTCCAGCGCGCGCTCATCCTTTTCAACGCCGTCACGGGTAAACACCTGAACATCGATGACCGTACCGTCCATCCCGGACGGCACCCGCAACGAGGTGTCTTTGACGTCCGATGCCTTCTCTCCGAATATGGCGCGCAACAGCTTCTCTTCCGCAGTCAGTTGTGTTTCACCTTTAGGGGTCACCTTGCCGACCAGGATATCGCCCGCCTTGACTTCAGCACCAATATAGACCACACCCGATTCATCAAGCTTCGAGAGCGCTTCCTCGCCGACATTGGGTATATCCGCGCTGATCTCTTCCTGGCCAAGCTTGGTGTCGCGGGCCACGCACGTTTTTTCTTCGATATGGATCGTCGTAAACCTGTCTTCTTCGACCAGGCGCTCTGAAATAAGAATCGAATCCTCGAAGTTATATCCATTCCATGGCATAAAAGCGACCAGCATATTCTGGCCCAACGCCAACTCCCCCATATCGGTCGATGGACCATCAGCCAGCACGTCACCACAAGCAACCTTGTCGCCCGGCTTGACCAACGGCCGCTGGTTAATGCAGGTATTCTGGTTCGATCGAGTGTATTTCGTCAGGTTGTATATATCGACACCGGGTTCGCCGGGCTCGGCTTCGTCATCATTGACGCGCACCACAATCCGGGCCGCATCGACCGACTCGATTCGGCCACCGCGTCTTGCAACCACCGTCACCCCGGAATCTTTGGCGACCGTCCGTTCCATGCCGGTACCAACCAAAGGCTTTTCAGCACGCAACGTGGGTACCGCCTGCCGCTGCATATTCGACCCCATCAAGGCACGGTTGGCATCATCGTGTTCCAGAAAAGGAATCATTGAAGCGGCGACCGACACAATTTGTTTGGATGACACATCCATATATTGAACTGCGTCCGATGCTGCAAGCGTAAATTCATCCTTATGCCGGCAGGAAACCAGATCATCGACGATTTTGCCATGCTCATCAACAGCGACACCCGCTTGAGCGATGACATACTTGCCTTCCTCGATTGCAGACAGATAATCAATCTGATCCGTCATACAGCCATTCTCGACCCGCCGGTAAGGCGTTTCCAGAAAGCCATAATTGTTGGTGCGTGCGTAGACAGCCAACGAATTGATCAGGCCGATATTCGG
>DEII01000247.1 GCA_002352385.1 Methylococcaceae bacterium UBA2778
GATTGGTAAAAATGGATCAGTTTTTGTTAGCGTCGAAGGGGATTGAGACTTTCTACCCGCAATAGCCGGAAGGCAACGGGTCAACATCCGAAGGAATGACCCGATCAGAGGGGATTGAGACACACAACCAGAGCCCCCAAGAAGCAAACAAGATGTCATCTATCGTAGCCGTTGTTCGTTATCAGGCACCCCTGGAATCTGTAAAACAGGCGGTTGACCTGTGCCGTGGCCTGGAGCAAGTCAAGCCCGGCATGCGTGTATTCATTAAACCCAATATCGTCTTCTGGACCAAAGCCACGGCCTTTCCCAAATGGGGTGTCATCACCACCTCACGGGTGGTGGTTTAGACTATTTCTTACCCCTCGCCCGTGACTTTACCATCCGAATACGGGCCGCTTTGATCTGTTCGTCTGTCGGCTCCAACGCTGATGCCCACCCCCTTTTACTCCCTCAACCAAATTGAAACCATCCGAATGGTAACGACAATAATTGCGATTGTTGCACCAAGGAAAACCACGCTGAGAAACCAATACCATACATGAGTAATTGCATATTTCAGTTTGCCAAAAAATCTCAATTGGGTGCTGGGTTTTCAGGTACGGCTCTAAAAGTCACAATAAATGTATAGGCGCTCATTCCCCATAAAAAACCGACAATACAAGGGATTAAAAATAGAGTGTCCTGTTCAGATGCAAAGAAAAGAATGACTACTACCAATGATATCAGGCTGATTAGCCCAACCGATAGCGATGGCAGGCGAAGCACTTGAATGGATAGTGCCAATCGCTTAAGTTTGTCGATCATCCGGGATACACCTTGTTATATCCTAAGCTGTCCTGACCTATACTTAAATTAACACAACTGAAATACCAGCCGGGACTATACTTGACAATATGGTATCATAACCTTTCAGAATCCCACCGTATCGTTGATGAGTTGGAGGCATCCACGGTGCAATGTGGTTGATTTATGCCAGAAATCTCCACTTTGTCTTGAAAATGAGGGTGTTTTAATATTTTGGTGTGTACAGTACTTTCGTTCAATCAAGGACGTAGCGAGGATATGTGTGTTTGGCTGCCTCGGCTACGCTTAAATCTATTTCAAGAGTTAAAAATGGTTGTTCCCGTGATGTAACTCCTAAAACCTTACCTTCCTCTGGTTCAATAATCCAACCGCTGCCCCCCCATTTCATATCGCCCCCCTCTATGTGGCTGAAATTTGAGGATAAACAAAATGCTCCTGACACCACTGCTGCAGTCCTACCGCCTGCAATCCACTTGTCAGTTGAGGTCATCCCTGTTGCACGAGGACAAACCAACAATTCAATACCTTCCTTGGCATACTCACGGGCGTGACGGTTAAACCATAATTCCGTACAAATGAGGAATCCTACTCGCCCTCGGCGGCTCTTGATTACAGAAAAGTCCTTTTCTCCCCGCTCATACCAGGACGCCTCCCACCACCCTTCTTCGTCGGGCAGATAATATTTATGATGAACCGGTTTGTAGCCTGTCTCCTCATCCCATACAAAAGCCTCATTCAAATGCTTTCCTTCGGTAATAACCGGACGTGAGCTCATCACTATTGCCGGTGTTAATTCAGTTAATCGTGACATCCAACGGTCGTGCATTATAACTGATTCTTGCCATACCTCAGCGTCCACCTGATTAGTTTTAGCAACCCATGGATAAAATGGCATTTCAGGCAGCAACACTAAATCACTACCTTCTGAATTATTATAGTCTAATAGTTCTTGCCATTCTTGTTCCAATGTATTTATTTCGTTTCTGAGTTCGCATACCGTTATTTTCAATGATTCGTCCCTTATTTAGAAAAATTTAATGGAAGCTGAAATGGGTGAATTATAGCTGTCCGATAAGATATCATGTGGTTCTGGATACATCATTATTATCCGATTAAAAAACGCTATCAACTCTTTCTACATAAATTGAGAACAGCTTGATTGCGTGGACCTTGCCAAATCCGGTGATTCGTAATCTTGTTATAAAATAAGTTTGATGCCAGTGTTTTATCACAATTGGACAAAGCATAATCAGTTGAAATTAAAAGGCTTTAAATTTCAGCCTTCTTTTGGGTTATAGGTCCGGAAATAATAGAACAATAATGAACCTATATTTTGCATCTGAGTGTTGAGAGTCGGCTAGAAAGCCTCCTTGAGGTTCTTCCGTGTAATTGGTATCCTAAAAAAGAAAATTCTGGAGATAGAGGATTGTTCTTCTTTTTACAAAATCTTAATTAAAGACAGACTGTTTATGCCTTTTTTATCAATTCTAACATTTGGCTCATCTCCTGTACCATGTACGGCTTCTGCACGGCGCCATGAAATCCATAATGGGTGTGGTTGGCAATAACCGGGTCGTTGGAATAGCCGCTGGAAACGATGGCCCGTACGTTTTTATCGATTTCGATGAGACGCTTGATGGTCTCTTTCCCCCCCATCCCACCGGGAACTGTCAGGTCCAGGATGACCGCATCGAAGGGGCGCCCCTGGTCGAAGGCCTTTCTGTATAAGTCCACGGCGATTTGGCCGTCTTTTGCCACTACCACCTCGTATCCCAACTTGGTCAGCATGGATAGAGCCAGTTCGCGAATGTAATCTTCGTCATCCATGACCAAAATACGACCTTGCCCGGTGACGATTTCCTCGCGTTTTTCACTATAGGTTTTCGGACTGATAGTGGATGCAGGCAACAAGATGGTGAATGTTGTGCCTTCACCCAATTCCGAGTCCACCGTCAACTGACCGTCGTGTTTGGCAACAATGTTATAGGCAACGGCAAGCCCCAGCCCACTCCCTTTTTGCTTGGTCGTAAAGTATGGGTCGAAGACCTTTTTGATGTAGTTAGGGTGGATGCCCATGCCCTGATCTTGAAACGTCACCTGAACATAGTTGCCTGGCGACAGAGCAAACGGGTTGCCCTTTGCCAAGCTCACATTAGCGCCCCGGATCCACACTTTTCCGCCATTGGGCATTGCCTGGTCAGCGTTTATAATAAGATTGTGAATGACTTGGGCGATCTGGCTTTCATCGACATCAACCGGCATCAATTTTTCATTAATATCAAGCTTGCATCGGACATTGGAGCCATGGAGGGCAAATTGCGCGGCTTCCCGGACCAGCTTAGTAATGCCGGTGGTGCACTTGACCGGCTCTCCGCCCTTGGAAAAAGTCAGCAGCTGTTGGGTCAAATCTTTGGCCCGCACGGCGGCTTTTTCCATCTCATCTAACGACCGCGACATCGGCTTACCGGGTTGCAGGTCCATTTTGGCAAGTGACAGATTGCCGAGAATACCCGTTAAAAAGTTGTTAAAGTCGTGGGCAATGCCTCCAGCCAGCACGCCCAGCGATTTTAGCTTCTCCATTTTCAACAGTTCCTTTTCCAAACGCTGCTGATCGGTTATATCCCGGAACACCAGCACGACACCAATCGTCTCCCCTTCAGTATCGGTGATCGGTGCGCCGCTATCGGCGATAATATGTTCCTGGCCATCTCTGGCGATTAACATGGTGTGGTTGCCTAAACCCACAACCTGTCCACTGGAAAGCACCTTTTCCACCGGGTTGGCGCAAGGCTCCTCAGTATATTCATTAACAATTTGGAATACTTCCATCAATGGGCGACCGAGGGCATCCGCTTCGTTCCAACCAGTCAGCGCTTCCGCAACAGGATTCATGAGAACAATTTGCCCCTCTCGGTCCGTGGTGATTACGGCATCGCCAATGCTTCGGAGGGTTACTAATAAACGCTCCTTTTCAGCAAATAGATCTTGCTCCATCCGCTTGCGTTGGGTGATGTCAATCAATATGCCTCTAATACCGGCAGGGCCTCCGTCACGGAGGAATCTGGTCGAGTATATGATTGCGGGAAACTTCTCTCCATTCTTTTTCACAGCAGTATACTCTGATTCGATGAGGTTGGCTTCGCCAGCCACAATCTGGCTTACCCTGTCAACTGCCCTATGGCGATCCTCAATCGTAATCATTTGCGTTGCATTGAGACCCGAAGCAAGATCATCCTCGGTGTACCCGAAGGTGTCAAATGCATTACGGTTGACAAATGTCAGGTTTCCATGGATGTCAGTCTCAAACACAATCTGTGGCAACATGTCCGCCAACTCCCTGAACCGCACCTCACTGTTACGCAGCGCCTCTTCAGCTTGCCGTCGTTGACGCCGCCCTTCCGCTTCCTGCAATTCACGTTCGATGGCCGGCACGAGGCGGAGCAGCTTGTCCTTCATAAGGTAGTCGTGTGCGCCAGCCCTCATAGTTGCCACCGCGACCTCTTCACCGATCACCCCCGAGACCACGATGAACGGCAAATCTAAACCCGTTTCCTTGACGATAGTGAGCGCTGCGAAGGAGTCGAACTGCGGCATGGCGTGATCACAGATGATGACCTCCCACGATGACCCATTAAGAGCCGCGTGAAAATCCTCTGCGTTTTCTACACGCGCGTAGATTGGCTCGAAGCCCCCGCTTTTCAATGCGCGTACCAGCAGTGCCGCATCATCCTCGTTATCCTCAACGATGAGTACCTTGAGCGGTTTTATCATGATGATTCTCCAGATGGTGGCAGTTCATTCAACCGCAGCCAGTAGAACTGCAGGTATCGCACTGCCTCTTGAAATTGGTTAAAATTGACCGGTTTGCGGACATAGCTGTTCGCCCCGAGTCGGTAGCTTTCGACGACGTCCCGTGGGTCGTCGGACGATGTCAACACCACCACAGGAATATGTTTTGTGCGGTCATTCGTCCGAATCCGGTGCAGCACCTCCAAGCCGTCCACTTTTGGTAACTTGAGATCCAGCAACACCACGGTCGGGACGTCACGCACATCGCGCCTGGAATATTGCCCCGTACCGAAGAGGTACTCCATGGCTTCTACCCCGTCGTGCACAGCGATGATCTCGTCGACGATATTTTGTTTTTTCAATTCGCGCACAGTCAGGAACTCGTCGTCCGGATTGTCCTCTACTAGCAAGATCGTCAATGAAGACATCATGTCTTCGATTCCTCCATATTCGAGGTCCCCAGCGTAAAATAAAAAGTGGCCCCCTGCCCCACCTCACCTTCAGCCCAGGCGCGGCCACCATGCCGGTGGATAAGACGTGCAACCATCGCCAAGCCGATACCAGTGCCTTCAAACTCGGTGATCGTGTGCAGACGCTGAAAAATGCCAAACAGCTTTTTAACGTAGGTCATGTCGAACCCGGCCCCATTATCGCGCACGAAATACACCGTTTCGCCGCCCAACCGCCGGGTGCCGAAGACAATGGTGGCCCTGTCGTGCTTGCTGGTGAACTTCCAGGCATTATGCAGCAGGTTCTCGAGCACGATCCTAAGAACGCGTGGGTCGCCCTGGGTGATGACCTGTGGCGCGATCTCACATGACACCTGACGGTCGGGATCACGCTCGTCAAGCTCTGCGGCAATTGCCGTGGCTAAAGCGGACAAATCAACACGCTCCCAGCGGAGCTCTCCGCGTGTCGCGCGCGAGAGCGCCAGGAGGTCATCAATCATCTGCCCCATACGCTGACTGGCGCGACTAATACGTGTGAGGTAGTCGACTGCATCCCCATCGAGCTTGTCGGCATAGTCCTCCATCAGGGCCTGGCTAAAGCCCGCGAGACCGCGCAGCGGCGCCCGCAGGTCGTGTGAGATGGAGTAGACAAAGGCATCCAACTCGACGTTGGCCGCTTCCAACTGCGCTGTGCGTCGGCGAAGCGCCGTTTCTGTCCGCCTACGCTCAGAGATTTCACCATGCAGATTGGCTTCGTGGCGCCGCGATGTAGCCGCGGTGTAGATGGTAATGGCCACAATCACCAACGCGGAGAACGCACCACCGAAGATGATGATCGTACTATTGGTCAATCGCTGCCTGTCAGCATCAATGCTAAGCTGCTCTGAGTCCGCCATGATACTCGATACCAGTTGGTTGACCTTCCGGGTCAGCTGACGGGACACCTCACGGCCCTCGACCAGCCGATTGGCTATCTCGCTGATCAAAGAAAGTTCGCTGGTGCGACGTGCGAACGGATCCATGTCGCCATGCCGCAATTGGATCAGATCGTCTTCGATCTTGCGAAGATTGCCCGCCAGGATCGGATTACGCTGGGCGAGGGCACTGTTCTCGAATTCCCCCAGCGCATCCCGCAGGGCGTCGAATGAGCGGTCGAATCCCACCCGCATCTCGTACACCGCCTCCGCCGATTCGAGGACCGCAACCGTATTGAGGAGGCTGATCACGTGGGTTCCCAGAGCCCGGATTTCGGTGCTGACGCCACCTTCATTGACCGCCTGGTTGATCAACTGGACGATCGTCTCGCGCGTTTCCAGGCCAGCACGCCGGTGTTCATCGATAATGGCAAGCCTTTCCCGTTCGACTTGCTCGTCCAATCGCCTGGCGAACCGTTCCAGGTCATCGTCGCCAACGTTTTCCCTATCCCGGAGTTCCGTCGCCATACGGATTAATTCCGACAGCTCGGGAGACGCGGTGTTGCGAGACAACTCCTTGAGATCGCGTGTAATAGTGGCCATCGAGGACCGGCGTAGCCGTTGCATGAGATCTTCGCTACCTACGGCGGGAAGGACAGACGCCTTGATCGACTCGATGGTACGCCGCGCCGCCAGCATGATCGTCACGGGCCGATGGACATCGCTGCCCAGGTGTTCGACCATGTTCATCGTGCGGCGCCCCGCCCGGTTGGCGAAAAGGCCCATTAGGGAGTGGACCCCATAGGTCACCGGATGGGACGTATCAGCGAAAACGGCGCCAACCTCTTTGACCCTGTCAAAAAATATATCGTCCTGCTGCCGCATCGTAAAACGTTGCTCGGCCAGGCTCTTGAGCGTTTCCAGGATGGTCGCCAGGGCTTCGACGTCATGGAGGATGTCGCTGAGGACGTCGGGATCGGATCGGCTTTTTAGTCTGTCCACCGCTTCGTTGATCTCGCGAAGCAGTCCTTCAAGATCGGCCATGACAGCCTGAAGTTCACTCTTGTCCCCGGCCAGGGCGATGCTCTGTGCCGATGTAGCGAGGGACAAGCTCCTTTCCGCCAAGTGTTTGGCCCCGACAACCAGAGGGATGGTCTGTTTGGTCGTGCGCTGCACAACTTCCCCGAAACGATTGAAGGAGTAAAGGCTTAACGCGGTTGTAATCACGGTCAACAAGATGATGGCACCGAAAGCTAAATACAGCCTGCCCGCGAAGCCGAATAACAATCCTTGCTTCGCACGCCCCACCCTCGATGTCTCGCTCGAATTCATACCCAATAGTCTATTGCCTCCAAGCTCATCCCCGGTCGGCCCAATTTGCCACGTCCTCAGCGCAGGCCATGGGCCATAAGGATGTCTGTGGCGTTGCTCTTATCGATGGTCATGGTCGGCAGGGTAATCCGCTTGGCGATCGGCGCTCCGGCAAGAACCCGCAGCACCTGCCGGACCCCCTCATCGCCAGGGGTGTCGTACAGGAATGTAGCTGTCAGAATGCCTTCGGAGACCCATTTGACGCCCTCCCCAGGAATTCCATCAATACCGAGGAAGTAGGTGTCCTTATCCCGCCCCTCGTCCTTTACCGCCAGGTAGGCGCCGAAGGCCATCGGATCGTTGTGGGCATAGACGAGATCGATGCGCTCGTTCTCTGCCAGCGCCCGGGCCATGATTTCGTATCCCTTGTCCTGCTTCCAGTCACCGTCAGCAGCTTCGATGGCCATGGAGATCCCAGGTTCCTTGTCGACGACTTCATGGAATCCATTATGCCGGTCCAGAGCTGGCGTCGACGCCATGCCACCCCAGATCTCGACGACGACACCGTGCGCCGCGTCCTTGCCACCCAGCAGCTGGACGGCGTATTCGCCAGCGGTGCGGCCGATGAGGCGGTTGTCACCGCCGATGAACTGCGTGTACTGGTCATTGGTAAGATCGCGGTCTAGGACAATTACCGGGATACCGGCGTTGTAAGCCTTGTTTACAATCGGGGTCAGGCCCGAGGCGACCTTGGGCGAGATCAAAATAGCGTCGACCTTCTGGCGAATGAAGTCGGCGACGTCTCGTACCTGCTTTTCAATGTCGTCGAGCCCGTCGGCGACAATGAGCTCGATGTTCGAGTACTTGGCCGCCTCCTGTCGCAGGACCTTGTTAAATAGAAGACGCCACGGCTCGGTCGTGGTGGCCTGGGAGAAGCCGATGACATACTTTTGCTTTTTTGGAGGCGGTTTCGGTGGCAAATCCATGGAGGCCCGGTAGATTGCCTTCTGCTTCTCACGACCACGTTGTTCGGTGATCTGTTCCCATTTCACAGCCACCTGGTCCATTGCGAGACGCGGCGAGAGCTCCCTTTTTAGGGCACGCTCGAGCTCGATCTCCAGCGCTTCGGTATATTCGAAAAAACCGGGCAGGCGCAGATCCAGCGTCGCGTGGGGCGAATCGAGGCTTGCCCGCAGCATGCCGAGATACTCGGAGGCGGCGCGGGGCGTAAACGCCTTGGTCCAAGCGTCGATATTGGTGAAATGGGTGTATCGATAGGGGTTCACACCCGTGCCGCTGGTCACCACGTCGTGCAGACTGTTCTCTGGGCTGGAGTACCACATGAGATAGTCCCATGCAGCCGCTTGCTGCTTGCTGCTCTTCGGGACGCTGCCGACCCAACCGCCGAAAGCCAGAAACGGGGCCTTGTGGGGTCGCTCCATCCGGTCCCACCGCTGTTGGACGTAGTTCCAAACTTCCATCGTACCGGGGAGGACGAAGTAGCCCACCTTACCGACCACCTTGGACTTCCCGGGATTAGCCGAAATCTGTGCGGTATCCCCCCAGTCGAGGATCATCGCCGTATGTCCCTGCACAAAAGGCATGCGGGCTTCGACGATGCCGAAGTTCAGAGCCCCCGGAGGCGAGAAATTCACAATCTCCACGTAGTCCTTGACGGCCCGCGCCCAGGCTGGGTTGTTGATGTGGGCCTGCATGGTATCGGGATCGAAGAACTGGGCGCCGGGATAATCTGGGTGGTTGGCATAGGCCGAAGCGCGTGAGAACAGATTCCAGAACTGCTGTCCGCCTCGGCTGAAGGCCTCGACGGTCCCGTAAAGCCTCTGGCCTTCAGGACCTTCACGGCCGGTGAAAAACTCGGCAATATCACGATATTCCTGCCAGGTGTTGGGCGTCGCGAGTTCGTAGCCGTACCGTTGGCGGAAATCAATCCGGTGGCTCGTATATTCGAACAGATCCTTGCGGTAGTATCCTGAAAAGAGATCGCCGTCCACGGTAATGGCGATACGCCTGTTGCCCCATTGCATCAGCCGGTCGCGGTACACGGGATGGATATCGTCGAATGAGGGGTCATCGGCGATATCAGCGGGTACCTCGGACAGGTAGGGCGCGAAATCGCCGGCCCAAGCCGGGGCATAGAGGATCACGTCGAAAGCGTTTGTCCCCGTGGAGAGCGCTCCATAAAACTCCTCGAACAGCTCGCGGAAGGGGAACTCGGCGATCACAACCTTGCCACCCGTGCGCTGTTCCCAGGTCTTGGCATGCTCCTTCGCCGGTCCGCCAATGGCCGAAACATTTTGTACGCCAACCTTGATCTGTACGCCCTTAAACCTTTGCTGATCAGCCGCAACCGGGCTGATCAGGAGGTTTACTGCAAGCACGATGATTCCAATCCGGAATGCGGTGTGAAATCCCATCGTCAATTTTCCTTTCTCACACTCGTGTTTTATGGCATGCGCCCTCCCTCGTGCGCATACCACAATAGTCTTGTCTCTGGACGAAAGGAACCCAAGACCTCAGTGTTGTTTTGAATGATCGGGTTTTTTTTCAGGGACCCGCCTCGCGGTTCGATCAATCCATTTTCACTGGCACGTGTGGAGATGTCAACGACCAAATCGAAAATCCAATCATGGGCCTCCATTCGCTGACTCCTGAAATAGCACAATCGCGATGAACGAAAGTGGGACCGACAGGCATTCTTGCCGGATAGACCGAGACATGAACAATGATTCCACTCATGGGCAGCGTTGTCCCACTGCAAGGCCAGTTCCCGGCTGGAAAAGGCCGCATATTTCCATGAACGCAACCAGGTTTTAAACTCCTCTTGGCTGTGCTCGATGGCCACGTTGCAGTCGGGGGTATAAAAGGGGCTTTGATGAGGATAAACATCTGCTATTCAGTAAGATCGTTGCCAAAAGAGTGATTATGGTCACTGGCGTTGTCTCACTTGATAACACTCAAAGCACTCTCGGCCACCAATAAAAAAGGTATCTGTTGGTATCAAAATTAATACCCTCAGGGAGGCAGCATGGGTAAAAGGGTAAAAGGGACAGGTACTTTATACTT
>DEII01000105.1:0-11035 GCA_002352385.1 Methylococcaceae bacterium UBA2778
TCGCTCTCCATGGCGGTCAGCGTTCGTTCAGGATGGTGCTCGCAGTTGCCCGGAATCCGTGTGGCGTGGCGACACCCTTGTAACCCATACGGTGCATGGCATAAGAAAGCGCATTTTCGCTCATCGGCCGGTGAAAGCTTCGATCGCTTGGGAACAAAAACGGTGATTGCCAGCTGAACTTTTGAATTTCGCGCACTACATCGATCGCTTGGTGGCTCAACGGTACGATGTGTTCTTCGCTCATCTTCATGCGCTCGGCCGGAATGCGCCAGACGGAAGCGTCCAGGTCGAACTCATTCCAACGGGCACCGCGCAGTTCCCCCGGCCGGACGAACGTCAAGACCAAAAGCCGCAGCGCCATCCGCGTAATCGGTTTGATTCGGTCGAACTCGTCCAGTTGACGCAGAAACGGCCCGAGCGCCTCACGGCTCATTGCCGGCCGATGTTTGACGCGCTCCGATTTGATGACACCGACGAGATCGGCGGCCGGGTTGAATCGGCAGCGCCCGGTTTGGATGGCGTAGCGGAATATTGCCTCGCACCTGGCGCGCTGGCGTTTGGCAACATCAACGGCGCCTCGCCGTTCGATTTTCTTAATCGCCGCAAGCACATCCATCGGTTCGATGTCCGGCAAGGGCCGCGCCCCGAGGGCCGGCAACAAATCGCGCTCGATCCAGTCCCAAACGCGCCCGGCATGTTCCCGCGCCCATTCGCCGCGCTTCGTTTCCCACCACTCACGCGCCAGCAGCTCAAACGTGTTGGACGCCGCAGCGGTAGCCGTGAGTTTTTTACGCCGCCGCTCCAGTACCGGATCCTTGCCGGACCGGAGATCGGCCCGCGCCTGATCGCGAATGGCCCGCGCTTCAACCAAGGGAACATCCGGATAGGTCCCGACGCCCATCAAGCGTTGCTTACCGGCGAAACGAAAGGCGAACCGCCAATACTTTTTTCCGTTCGGGCGCACCTCGATGAACAGACCGCGCTCATCGGCTTTCTTGAACGTTCGTTCTCTTGGCTTTAGCTGGCGTATGGCAAGGTCTGTGAGTGCCATTGTTGGTACCTCGGTGCTGTCGTCATGTTGGTATCGACGAGTGTACCAACAAGTTGATGGTATTTCAACGAACGCAAGCGGACGACAACGGACAATAAAAAAGCCGTATCTCCTTTGTTTTCATTGAGATACGGCTTTTATCGTACGTTAACGGACTACCAAATGGTACCGAGGGCCGGAATCGAACCGGCACGGTGTTGCCACCACCAGATTTTGAGTCTGGCGCGTCTACCAGTTTCGCCACCTCGGCTTCAAGCGAGTGCGTAGTATAAATAAAAATATCGTACTGCGCCAGAGCTCTTTTTTCGTGGATGCGCTGCTGTCTGGTAAGATGGCGCGCCATGTTGAAACGCGATTTTTTTTATCATCTTCCGCAGGGCTTGATTGCTCAGCGGCCCCTGGCGCAGCGTACCGCGAGCCGTCTGCTCTGTCTGGATGGAGAGCGGGGCACGATTGTGGATCGAATGTTTTCCGATCTCCTCGATCTGTTGCAGCGCGGTGATCTGCTGGTGTTCAATGATACCCGCGTGATACCGGCGCGCCTGTTCGGCCGCAAAGCAACCGGCGGCAAAGTCGAGGTTTTGGTCGAGCGCGTGCTGGATGAGCACGGTTTTTTGGCTCATATCCGTGCGAGCAAGGCGCCGAAGCCGGGTAGCTGGATTGTTTTCGGCGGATCGTATGGCTGTCGTGTGAAGGAGCGGGCGGATGATCTGTTTGTTCTCGAGTTGGATGCCGCCGTTTGCGTGGATCAGATGCTGCAGGAGCTTGGCCATATTCCATTGCCGCTGTACATCGACCGTATCGATGATGCGGAGGATCTCGAGCGTTACCAAACAGTCTATGCCAAACAGCCAGGTGCAGTCGCTGCGCCCACCGCCGGCTTGCATTTCGATGCGGATATGATGGAGGCAATTCGTGAAAAAGGCGTGGAAACCGCTTTCGTCACGCTGCATATCGGCAGCGGCACGTTTCAGCCGATCCGGGTCGACAATCTGCTGGATCACACCATGCATTCGGAATATTTCGAAGTCAATCAAGCGGTGGTCGAGCGGATCGGCAGGGTGCGGGCGGCGGGCGGACGTGTGGTCGCGGTGGGGACGACTGCGGTGCGTTCTTTGGAATCGGCCGCCCGCAGCGGTCGATTGACGGCTTATCGCGGTGAAACCGATCTGTTCATCCTGCCGGGGTTCCGCTTTTCCTGCGTCGATGCGCTGGTGACGAACTTCCATCTGCCGGAGTCGACGCTGCTGACGCTTGTCTGTGCATTTGCCGGCTACGACCATGTGATGACCGCCTATCGACATGCGGTGAAGCAGAAATACCGTTTTTTCAGCTATGGCGACGCCATGTTTGTCACCCGAAGGGATTCGTGATGCAATGCCGCATCGGCTGTGGCGCCTGCTGTATCGCGCCGTCTATTTCCAGTTCGCTGCCGGGCATGCCTCTTGGCAAATCGGCAGGTGTCCGCTGCGTGCAGCTGACGGCGGATCATCGGTGCGCGCTGTTCGGCCTTCCAACGCGGCCGCAGGTTTGTGCCGATTTTTCGGCTTCCGAAGAAACCTGCGGCGGCTGCCGGGACGAGGCGCTGCAGAATCTGGCGCGACTGGAAGAGGCGACTGCGCCTTAATCCACTGTTGCTGTATACTCCAATCGGCATTTCCCGCTCCAGTCCTTGGCGAAATGCCAGGCCGCACGGCCGCTGCGGGAGCCGCGTTTGAGGGCCCAGCGCAGTGCTTTTTCGCGGATTGGCCCCCCGTCATCGATCGGGGTCTCCAGCTTCCCGAGCCAATAGCGAACGACCTGCAGATAGTCGTCCTGGCTGAACGGGTGAAACGCCAGCCAGAGGCCGAAGCGATCGGAGAGGGAGATTTTTTCTTCCACCGATTCGCCCGGATGAATTTCACCGCCCTGGTGGTCGGTCTACAGGTTTTCATCGTTGAACTCCGGCAGCAGGTGGCGTCGGTTGGAGGTGAGCAGCCGATCCAGTCGATTCATGCGAGCTTCTTGAATTTGATGCGATGCGGATTGTCGGCATCGGTGCCAAGGCGCCGGTGGCGGTCGGCCTCGTAGTCGGCGTAATTGCCTTCGAACCAGACCACACGGCTCTCCCCTTCGAAAGCGAGAATATGGGTGGCGATGCGGTCGAGAAACCAGCGGTCGTGGGAGATGACTACCGCACAGCCCGGAAACGACAGCAGCGCTTCCTCGAGTGCGCGCAGCGTCTCCACATCCAGATCATTGGTCGGCTCGTCGAGCAACAGCAGATTGCCGCCCCTTTGCAGCAGTTTGGCAAGATGCACCCGGTTGCGTTCGCCGCCGGAGAGATCGCCGATCCGTTTCTGCTGGTCGGAGCCCTTGAAATTGAAGCGGCCGACGTAGGTGCGCGACGGTGTCTCGTAGTTGCCGACGGTGATGATGTCCTGACCGTCGGAAATCTCTTCCCATACGGTGTTGTCGGGATTCAGGGCATCGCGCGTCTGATCGACATGGGCCAGCTGGACGCTGTTGCCAATGCGCAGGGTGCCGGAATCGGGCTGCTCGGTGCCGGTGATCATGCGGAACAGCGTGGTCTTGCCGGCCCCGTTCGGGCCGATGATGCCGACGATGCCGCCGCGCGGCAGGCGGAAGTTCAGGTCGTCGATGAGCAGTCGGCCGCCGAAGCCTTTGTTTAGGTGCTCGGCCTCGACCACGACATCGCCGAGCCGCGGTCCCGGTGGAATATAGATAGCCTGGGTTTCGTTGCGCTTTTGCATTTCCTGCGAGGCCAGTTCGTCGAAACGGCTCAAACGCGCCTTGCTTTTTGCGTGCCTTCCTTTGGGGTTGGCGTGCACCCATTCGAGTTCGGCTTTCATCGCCCTGGCGCGGGCCGAGCGCTGTTTTTCCTCGATTTCGAGGCGTTTTTCCTTCTGTTCCAGCCAGGAGGAGTAGTTGCCCTCCCAGGGAATGCCGTGGCCCCGGTCGAGCTCCAGGATCCACCCGGCAACGTTATCGAGGAAGTAGCGATCGTGGGTGACCGCGATCACGGTCCCTCTGTAGTCCGCCAGGAAGCGTTCCAGCCAGGCCACCGATTCGGCATCCAGGTGGTTGGTTGGCTCGTCCAGCAGCAGCATGTCCGGGCTGGAGAGGAGCAGCCGGCAGAGTGCGACGCGGCGCCGCTCGCCGCCGGAGAGCGTGGTGACATCGGCATTCCAATCGGGCAGACGCAGCGCATCGGCAGCGATTTCCAGCTTTCGGTCCAGCTCCCAGGCTTCGGCGGCATCGATCGCTGCCTGCAGTTTGCCCTGTTCGTCGAGCAGGGCATTCATTTCGTCGTCGCTCATCGGCTCGGCGAACTTCATGCTGATGTCGTTGAAGCGGTCGAGCAGCGCCTTGGTTTCGGCGACTCCTTCTTCGACGTTGGCGCGCACGTCTTTGTTCGGATCGAGCTGCGGCTCCTGGGGTAGGAAGCCGATTTTGATGCCGGGCTGGGGACGCGCTTCGCCCTCGAATTCTTGATCGATGCCGGCCATGATCCGCAGCAGCGTGGATTTACCCGAGCCGTTCAGCCCGAGCACGCCAATTTTTGCGCCGGGGAAGAAGGAGAGTGAAATATCTCTGAGAATTTCACGTTTCGGTGGGACGATCTTGCCCACCCGGTTCATCGTATAGATATATTGCGCCATTGAGCGATAATCGTGTCGGTCTACTTTTCGGAAGTAGATATTATTCCATATCCATAAAGAGAATTCGTAGTTCAGCATTCAGAATACCGCTTTCCCACGACAAGCTCCCCGCCTCTCGCATACCAGAAATTGTGGTCGCTGTATCATTTTGATACAAAATGTATTAAAATCGATCGGATTTTAGCAAGAATGGCCCCGAAATGAGCGTTTTTCACCGATTCAAAGCCAAACCGAAGAGGTGGATTGAATCTTCCGGTTCGGAATTCGCCCTGACAGCAGCGTTGTATTCCACGCGTGGTTGTTCATGCTTCATCGGGGGCTTTCGCTAACATGCGATGTCCATTCTGCTCCGCACAGGACACTCGGGTGACCGACTCGCGTTTGTCCAGCGATGGCTGCCAGGTTCGGCGCAGGCGCGAATGTGCGGCCTGCAAAGAACGGTTTACAACCTATGAATCCGCCGAGTTGATGCTGCCGAGACTGATCAAAAACGACGGCAGCCGTGTGCCGTTCGAGGAGCAGAAGTTGCGAGCGGGCATGTTGCGTGCGCTTGAAAAGCGGCCGGTGGAGATCGAGCGTGTGGAGATGGCCATCAATCGCATCCGGCAGCGGTTGCTCGGCCTTGCCGAGCGCGAGGTGACGACCCGTCAGCTTGGCGAATTCGTCATGGAGGAGCTTGAGCGTTTGGACCGTGTGGCCTACGTCCGCTTTGCATCGGTCTATCGAAGCTTTCAGGACGTCAGCGAATTCAAGGATGTCGTCGACCAGCTCGAACAGGAGTCGGCTGAATAGCCAATCTCGGTTGGTCGATTGCTGTGGAGCGAGATGAAATGGTGGAAGCGTCTGGTTGCACTGATGTGCGGTTTATGGCTCGTGCGTTGCATCTGGCGCGGCATGGGCGTTATACCACGAAGCCGAATCCGCAGGTTGGCTGCGTTCTGGTGAAAGAGGGCGTAATCGTTGGTGAGGGCTGTCACAAACGGGCCGGGGAAGCGCACGCCGAAATCGAGGCGCTTCGCATTGCCGGGGCGGATGCACGTGACGCGACCGCTTACGTGACCCTGGAACCGTGCTGCCATTATGGCAGAACCGCGCCATGCAGCGACGCATTGATTCGGGCCGGTGTCTGCAGAGTCGTCGCCGCAATGGCCGATCCCAATCCGAAAGTGGCGGGGAATGGGTTGAAATCACTGGCCACAGCCGGCATCGAAACGGTTTGCGGGGTGCTTCGATCGGAGGCGGAAAAGCTGAATCGAGGCTTTTGCAAACGGATGCGCAGCGGCCTCCCGTTCGTGTTCAGCAAGGTGGCGACGAGTCTGGATGGGCGGACCGCCATGGCATCGGGAAAGAGTCAATGGATCACTTCGGAGGCTGCCCGGCAGGACGTGCATCGCCTTCGGGCCGGCTGTTCGGCTATTCTGACCGGAATCGACAGCGTCATTGCCGACGATCCATCCCTGACCGCCCGCCTCGACCAGGCGGCCGGCGATATCGTGCAGCCGCTGCGTGTGATCGCTGATTCGATGTTGCGTACGCCGCCGGAAAGCCGAATGACGCGTCTGCCCGGAACCAGCCTGATCGTGACTGCCAGCACCGATCGGCAAAAACGGAGCCGGCTGGAACAGGCTGGCTTCGAAGTCGTTCGATTGCCTGCCGACGAATGCGGGCGCGTCCATTTACCGTCGCTGCTGGATCATTTGGCGAGGCGGGAGGTCAATGACGTTATGGTCGAAGCCGGCGCGGTGCTCAACGGAGCGCTCCTGCAGGCCGGGCTGGTCGATGAGCTGGTTGTCTACATGGCGCCGTCCCTGCTCGGCGACCAAGGGCGGGGCGCGTTTCATCTGCCTGGGCTGGCCAAACTGTCGGATCGCATCGAGCTCAGGCTGCTCGATGCACGGAGGGTGGGTGTTGAACTGCGGCTTCGCTGTCAGGTTGACAGGTGAGGGAATAGTGCGCAATGCGCACCCTACAACGATTATGTTTACTGGTATCATACAAGCAATCGGCCGGGTGGCCGCTGTCGAACCGAAAGGCGGTGATGTTCGGCTTTCGATCGAGACGGGAAAGCTTTCGTTGAGCGATGTGGCGTTGGGCGACAGCATCGCCGTGAACGGCGTCTGTCTGACTGCAGTTGAATTGGGCTTCGGCTGTTTCATGGCGGATCTGTCCCGAGAAACGCTGTCGCGCACAACTTTGCAAGAGTCCCGCGTCGGCACCCCGGTCAATCTGGAACTGGCGCTGACGCCGACAACGCGGCTCGGCGGGCATATCGTCAGCGGGCATGTCGACGGCGTCGGCGTCGTGCTGGTCAGGCAGGAAGATGCCCGTTCCGTGCGGTTTCAAATTCGGGGTCCGGATGCGCTGGCCAAATACATTGCCGAGAAGGGGTCGATCTGTGTGGATGGAATCAGTCTGACGGTCAATCGTGTCAGCGGCGCGGCATTCGATGTGAACATCGTTCCGCACACTCTGGCCGAAACCACGTTGGGGACGACCCGGATCGGTGATAAGGTGAATCTCGAGGTGGACATCCTTGCCCGCTATCTGGAGCGGCTGATGCAAGGGGAGGGGGCTGCCGTTTCAGGGTCTGGCGTGTCAGAGGATTTGCTGCGTCAGAGCGGTTTTATCGGCGAGTGAGCGAGCCAGGACGATCGAGTATCGCACCATGAACAGCATTGAAGAAGTGATTGACGGTATCCACCAAGGCAAAATGGTCATCATCATGGATGATGAAGACCGGGAAAATGAAGGCGATCTGGTGATGGCGGCGAGCCATGTCAAGGCCGAGGACATCAATTTCATGGCGCGCTACGGGCGAGGCTTGATTTGTTTGACGCTCACTCGTGAACGCTGCCAGCAGTTGCGTCTGCCTTTGATGGTAAACGACAGCAAGACCCCGCATTCCACCAATTTTACCGTTTCGATCGAAGCGGCGGAGGGGGTTACAACCGGAATTTCCGCCGCCGACAGGGCGCGGACCGTGCAATGCGCAGTGGCGGCGGATGCGCGCCCGGAAGATCTGGTGCAGCCGGGGCATATCTTTCCGCTGATGGCGCGGCCGGGCGGCGTGTTGAATCGCGCTGGCCATACCGAAGCCGGCTGCGACCTGGCGCGGCTGGCCCGCCTGGAGCCGGCGGCCGTCATCGTCGAAATTCTCAACGAAGATGGCTCGATGGCGCGGCGCGCCGACCTGGAACGCTTCGCGGCCGAATACGATCTCAAAATCGGCGCCATCACCGATCTGATTCGGTATCGCATCCAGAATGAAAAAACCGTGGAGCGAATCGTCGACTGCCATTTCCCGACCGAATTCGGCGAGTTCCGGTTGCATGCCTATCAGGATCAGATCGATAATTGCCTGCATCTGGCGCTGACGATGGGGTGTGTGAGTGGTGATGAACCCGTTCTGGTTCGAGTGCACGGGCGCAACCTGCTGTGTGATCTGTTCGCGTCGAAGCGCAACGACTGCGGTTTGCCGCTGCGCCGGGCAATGGAAAAGATCGCCGAAGAGGGGCGGGGAGTGCTGGTGGTGATCCGCCAGGAGGAAGACCCGAAATCGCTGGTCGAGCGCATACACCGGTATCAGATGGAAGACAACGGCGTCACGCTGCCGGGCATCGAGGAGAATCGTGTGGATTGGCGCTCGACCGGGACTGGGGCGCAGATTCTTGCCGATCTGGGCATACATAAAATGCGCCTGCTCGGACCCAAAAAGAAATATCTTGGGCTTTCCGGGTATGGTCTTGAAATCGTCGATTATGTGGATTGTACGTGAGTGACTATGTCTGAAATCAAAATGTATGAAGGTCGATTGGTTGTCGCTGATGCTGACACGCGTTTTTGCATCATTGCGTCGCGCTTCAACAGTTTTATTGTCGAGCAGCTCATCGCCGGTGCAATCGACGCCCTGGAGCGTCACGGTGTCGGCAAAGATCAGATTCATGTCGTCAAGGTGCCGGGCGCCTTCGAACTGCCGATCGTCACTCAGCGTGTGGCAGCGGCCAAACGGTATGACGCGATTATCGCGGTTGGGGCCGTTGTTCGGGGCGCGACGCCCCATTTTGAATATGTCGCCGGTGAATGTGTGAAAGGGATTTCTCAAGTTTCGCTGCAGCACGACGTGCCGGTGAGCTTTGGCATATTGACCGTGGACTCCCTGGAACAGGCCATCGAGCGGGCGGGAACGAAGGCCGGAAATAAAGGGGCGGAAGCGGCGCTGTCGGCGATCGAAACGGTCAATGTGCTGCGCGAATTGGAAAGTCGATGAGCCGGGAGCGGACCAATGCACGGCGCTATGCTCTCCAGGCTCTGTATCAATGGCAGATGGCCGGTCAGAGTCTCAATGAAATCGAGCAGCAATTCCGAAGCGAATACGATTTGAGCAAAACCGATGTTGCCTGTTTCACTGAATTGCTGCACGGGGTGCCGCAGCAGCTGAATAAGATCAATGACGAACTGGCTCGATTCGTCGACCGCCCGGTGGAAGCGATCGACCCGGTCGAGCGCTCCATTTTATGGATCGGCGTCTATGAGCTGTTGAATCGTCCCGATGTGCCTTTCAAAGTGGTTCTCAATGAGGGGGTCAATCTTGCTAAACGATTCGGCGGATCCAAAAGCCACAAGTTCATCAACGGCATCCTCGACAAGGTTGCGCATCGGCAACGTGCCATCGAGACAGCTTCGCAGGATCAGTCCGCTTCGGCCGATCGACACTACGAAAAGAAGGCAGAATACTGACTTCTGATCCCTGAATTCTGCATGGCACTATCGGAATTTGATCTGATCGAGCGGTTTTTTGTCCGGAAAAACGGTGGAAATCCATTCATTCGGCTGGGCATCGGCGACGATTGTGCTCTGCTCGGGTTCGATGACTCGGTTGAACTGGCGGTGACCACCGATACCATGGTTGAAGGTGTGCATTTTTTTTCCGGTGCCGATTCTGAAGCCGTGGGATATAAAGCGCTCGCGGTCAATCTCAGCGATCTGGCTTCGATGGGTGCCGAGCCGGTCTGCGCGACCTTGGCGTTGACCATGCCGCAGTCGGACGCTTCCTGGCTGCGCCGGTTTGCTCGAGGTTTTTTCGATCTGGCGCAGGTGTGGTCGGTCGAGCTGATTGGTGGCGATACGACGCAAGGCCCCTTGACGATTACGGTACAGGCGATGGGTACCGTGCCAAAAGGTGAGGCCCTTCTGCGCTCGACGGCGCGGCCGGCCGACCTGATTTATGTCACCGGCTATCTCGGCGATGCGGGTTTGGGTGTGAAGATCGAACAGAATGAAGTCGATTGCAGCGATGCGGCGGTCCTGAATCGTCTGCACCGCCCGGAACCGCGCGTTGACGCTGGCTTGAGGCTGAGAGGGGTGGCGACAGCGTGCATCGATTTATCCGATGGACTGGCCGGCGATCTTGGCCATATACTACAGGCAAGCGGTGTCGGTGCGATCATCGATTGGGACAAATTGCCGCTTTCGGATGCTGTTCGGCATTATATCGGTGAAAGCCGCGACTGGGAGCTGCCTTTGCGGGGTGGAGATGATTACGAGCTCTGTTTTACCATCCCGGCGTCTGAGGCTGCGGCGATGGAACGGCGGATGGCGGATTTGCGCTATCCATGCGCCTGTGTCGGCGTGATCGACCGATCCGATGGTCTTCGGGTGTTGAAAGACTCAAACCGAATTCAATTTTCGTTGCAAGGCTATGAACATTTTTCGTGATCCGGTGCTTTTTGTGGCGTTTGGCTTTGGTGCCGGGCTGGCGAAAAAAGCGCCGGGGACCTTTGGCACATTGGTCGGCATTCCGATTTACCTGCTGTTGGCGGCTGCAGGTCCGGCTTTTTATGTCGTATCGCTGATTGCTTTGACGCTCGGTGGAATCTGGATTTGTCAGAAAGCTTCGGACAGACTGGGTGTCCACGACCATCAAGGCATCGTGTTGGACGAAATCGTCGGCTTTCTGATTACTATGGTCGCAGTCCCTTTGTCGTGGCAGGCGATTCTGATTGGGTTTTCTTTGTTCCGGTTATTCGATATCGTCAAACCCTGGCCCATACGCATCGTTGACGAACGGGTGCGTGGGGGACTGGGCATTATGATGGATGATGTCTTGGCAGGTGTCTTGGCCGCCTTGGTATTGCTGCTGATGCGCATCGGATTCGGGGTGCCTTGAACGGAACTTTCTTCAGAAAAGTGTGTCTTCTTATTTGAATCTGCTATATAATGAGCGTTTTAGTTATGAGGCAGGAAAGTCCTCAAGCGGATTGAATTTCGAGTGATGTTCGCATAAGATTACGATTAATCGCGGGGTGGAGCAGTCTGGTAGCTC
>DEII01000105.1:11041-15858 GCA_002352385.1 Methylococcaceae bacterium UBA2778
TCAAATCCTGCCCCCGCTACCAACGTTGTGTGAGACCCCGAACGGGGTCTTTTCGTTTGGGTGGATTGGTTGTAGAGCGGGTAATGGAACAAAATGGGCCGTAGGCCCATTTTTTATGTGTGTAATCCTGTGACAGGCCAATGAGACAGGTATCCGGAGAGTTGAATGATTTGATCGAGCCGATTGTCGTCGGGCTCGGCTACGAATGTGTGGGCATCGAGTATATTGCGCATCCTACGCAGGCGGTGCTTCGCGTTTATATCGACAGCGAAGACGGCGTAGTGCTGGCGGATTGTTCGAAGGTCAGTCACCAGTTAAGCGGAGCGTTAGACGTAGAAAACCCCATCCGAGGAAATTATCAGCTCGAGGTGTCATCACCCGGACTGGACCGGCCGCTGATGAAGCCGGAGCATTTCGACCGGTTCAAAGGTCACGCCATCCGTGTCGAACTCATGCAGCCACTCGATGGCCGAAAAAAGTTTAAAAGTGTGTTATTGGGCCTGAGCGGCCAGGATGTCCTTTTGCAAGAGGAAGAACAGATCGTGAAAATACCGTTTGAGAAAATCAGGACGGCTCGCCTCGTGCCCGACTATGAAAAGAACGATCAAGGGAGGACATGATGCCCAATAAAGAGATTTTGCTAGTCGTGGATGTGGTTTCCAATGAAAGGGAGATCGAGAAGTCAGTCATTTATGAAGCGATCGAAGCGGCGCTCGAAACGGCGACGGTCAAGCGTTATGATAATAAAATCGATGTTCGTGTTTCGATTGATCGAACGACCGGCGATTACGAAACGTTCCGGCGATGGGAAGTCGTTGAGGCGAGCGACGAGTTCGAAAGCGGCGTGGAATTTCCGGAAACCCAGATTCTGCTGGAGGAGGCTCGAAAGAAGAAGCCTGATTGTCAGCCTGATGATTATATCGAAGAGCCCATGGCGTCGATTGAGTTTGGCCGGATTGCCGCACAGATTGCGAAACAGGTTATTGTGCAGAAGGTTCGTGAGGCTGAACGTGTCAAAGTCGTCAAAGCGTATGCGGATCGGGTTGGCGATCTGGTGACCGGTATCGCCAAGAAAATCGAGCGCGGCAACGCTTATCTCGATCTGGGCGGAAATGTGGAAGCTTATATTCCCCGCGAGGAGACGATTCCCCGTGAACCGGTCAGGGCTGGCGACAGGATTCGTGGATATCTTAAAGAGGTGCGCTCCGAATCGCGTGGGCCGCAGCTGTTTGTCAGTCGCACGGCGCCGGAGCTGCTGGTCGCTCTGTTTAAGCTGGAAGTGCCGGAAGTGAGTGAAGGACTCATCGAAATTGTCGCGGCGGCGCGCGATCCGGGGTCACGGGCAAAGATTGCAGTTCGCAGTCATGACCCGCGCCTGGATCCTGTCGGTGCCTGCGTCGGAATGCGGGGATCGCGTGTGCAAGCGGTTTCCAACGAGCTGGCGGGGGAGCGGGTGGATATTATTCTCTGGAACGAGAATGATGCCCAGTTTGTGATCAATGCAATGTCACCGGCTGATATCGTTTCCATCGTCGTTGATGAAGACAATCACTCCATGGATATCGCGGTAAGCAGTGAAAACCTGTCTCAGGCGATCGGTCGGGGCGGTCAGAATGTCCGCCTGGCGAGCGAGTTGACCGGATGGACCTTGAATGTCATGGATGAAGAACAGGCTGGAGAAAAGGGTGAAGTCGAAAAGTGGGATGTCATGCAATCCTTCATGGAACAATTGGACGTCGATGAAGACATTGCGGCCATCCTGGTGCAGGAAGGGTTCACTACCATCGAAGAGTTGGTTTATGTCCCCATCAAGGAGATGCTGGATATCGATGCGTTTGATGAAGAAATTGTGGAGGCGTTGCGCAATCGTGCCAAAGATGCACTCCTGGTCAAGGCGATTGCAAGGGAAGAGCAGCTCGATGCAGCCAAGCCTGCGGGTGATTTGCTGGCATTGGAAGGCATGGATAGAGTACTGGCCTATGCGTTGACTGCCCGTGGCGTGACGACCAGAGAAGATTTGGCCGAACTTTCAGTCGACGAACTGCGGGAAATTGAAGATTTGGATGAGCAGCGTGCTGCACAGCTGATTATGACGGCTCGAGCGCCGTGGTTTGCGGCCGATCAGGTGAGTGAATAGATTCGGGAGCACGAGATGAGTGAAGTGACAGTACGGCAATTGGCGGCGGATATCGGTGTCTCGTTGGATCGGTTATTGGTTCAGCTTGATGGCGCAGGCTTGCGAGTCGGTGATGCCGACGATGTTTTGAACGATGAGGAAAAACTGAAATTGCTCGGCTATCTGCGCAAGGCTCATGGCAGGGAAAATAACGTGCTTTCGGTACCCAAAAAAGTGACCCTGAAACGCAGAAGCCTGAGCGAACTCAAACAAGCCAGGTCGCCGGGACAGACCACCAAGTCGGTCAGTGTGGAGGTGCGTAAGCGCCGAACTTATGTCAAAAGGAGTGAGGTTGCGACACCCAGCGAACAGCAGCTCGAAATGGAGGCGGCCAAACAAGCGTTGGAGGAACAACAGAAGCTGATCGAGGCCCAAGAGGCCGAGCGCAGACAGAAGGAAGAGGAGCTCAAGAAAAAACGGACGGAAGAAGCGGCCAAAAAGGCTCAGGAGGAGGAGAGAAAGCGTCAGGAAGAAGAATCCAGGAAAGCTGAAGGGATCAAGCGCCGGGAAGGAAAGGATGCTGCACCCAGGGTTGAGCCGGAAGCGCGGACGCCAGCCGATTTGAAAGTAAAGCGGCGTGAACCAGAGCGGCCCAAAGAAAAAGCTGAAGAGGTGGCGCCGAAGGCTGCGAAGGAACCGGTTAGAGAACAGTTGCATGTGCCGGAGGGAAAGAAGCGCAAAAGGAAGAGAATCAAGGGGACCAAACCGGTCGAATTTGAGAGAAAACATGTTTTCGAAAGGCCGACCGCGCCTGTCGTCCGTGAAGTGACCGTTCCGGAAAGTATTACCGTCTCCGATCTGGCGCAGAAAATGTCCGTCAAAGTGGCGGAAGTGATCAAGGTCTTGATGAAGCTTGGAATCATGGCGAACATCAATCAGACGCTCGATCAAGAGACAGCGGTGCTCCTGGTTGAGGAGATGGGGCATAAAGCCAACCTTCAGAGCGAAGAGGATTTTGAAGCGGGAATACTGGCCGGCATTGAAACGGAAGAGGAAGAGATGAAACCCCGTGCTCCGATCGTCACGATTATGGGGCATGTCGATCATGGCAAGACATCACTTCTGGACTTCATCAGAAAGACGCGGGTTGCGGCGGGCGAAGCCGGTGGCATTACCCAGCATATCGGCGCCTATCAGGTGAAAACGGACCACGGATCGATTACTTTTCTGGATACGCCGGGGCATGCGGCGTTCACTGCGATGAGGGCTCGTGGTGCACAGGTGACTGATATTGTCATTGTTGTTGTCGCCGCGGATGATGGTGTCATGCCGCAGACAAAAGAGGCCATCGAGCACTCACGGGCAGCCGGCGTGCCGATTATCGTTGCCGTAAACAAAATCGACAAGCCGGATGCGGAACCGGAACGTGTCAAACAGGAACTGGTTGCGCTGGAGGTTGTGCCTGAAGAGTGGGGGGGGGATACTCTGTTCGTGAATCTCTCGGCGAAAACGGGTGAAGGTGTCGATGCACTATTGGAGGCGCTGCTGCTGCAGGCAGAGATACTCGAGCTTCGTGCACCCGCGAAAAGTGCTGCTTCAGGGGCGGTGATTGAATCCAAGTTGGATCGAGGGCGCGGTCCGGTGGCGACCGTGCTGGTCCAAAGCGGCCTTTTGAAGAAAGGCGATATCATTCTGTGCGGAGAAGAATATGGCCGTGTGCGTGCTCTGTTTAATGAAAATGGCAAGTCGGTAAAAGAGGCCGGCCCATCGATCCCCGTTGAAGTACTGGGCCTGTCCGGAACACCAGCCGCCGGGGAGGATTTCCTGGTCATTCCGAGTGAGCGGCAGGCGCGGGAATTGGCGTTGCATCGCGAAGAAAAACAACGATCGAGCAAAATGGCGGCTCAACAGGCGGCGAAGCTGGAAGAAGTGTTCTCCCGGATGGAAGAGGGTAAAGTGACCGAGCTGAGCCTTATCATCAAGGCGGATGTGCAGGGAAGTCTGGAGGCGCTTCGCGAATCCCTGACCGGGCTGTCGACCGAGGAGGTTCGCGTCAAGGTGATTTCAGGCGGTGTCGGCGGCATCAATGAGGGCGACGCGAACCTGGCGCTGGCATCCAACGCCATCATCATCGGCTTCAACGTGCGCGCCGATGCAAGTGCGCGGAAGCTGATCGAAGAAAAAGGCATCGATTTGCACTATTACAGTGTGATCTATGATGTCATCGATGAAGTCAAGCAGTCGATCAGCGGGATGCTGGCGCCCGAAATCAAAGAGCAGATCGTGGGTATTGCGGAGGTCCGCAACGTGTTCCGCTCACCCAAATTCGGCGCTGTTGCCGGTTGTATGGTCACCGAGGGCACTGTCGCAAGGAATCTTCCGATCCGGGTATTGCGTGACAACGTGGTGGTCTATGAAGGTCAGCTGGAATCCCTGCGCCGGTTCAAAGACGATGTTGCCGAGGTCAAAGCCGGTATGGAGTGCGGCATTGCAGTGAAAAATTATAATGACGTGAAGGTCGGTGATCAGATCGAGGTGTTCGAAAGGGTCGAGGTCAAACGGACCCTGTAAAACCACAGCGCGCGGAATGGCCGGCAACAGGCACACTCAATTGCGGATGATGGCACCGCTCCGAAGAGTTTCGTACTGGCATTCCGTTCTCTTGTCATACTGTTTTCTGACCACTGACCACTGACCACTG
>DEII01000105.1:15921-30364 GCA_002352385.1 Methylococcaceae bacterium UBA2778
CCACTGACCACTGACCACTGACCATGCCCAGAGAATTCACCCGCGCCGATCGAGTGTCGTCGCAAATGAGGCGCGTGCTGGCCGAGTTGATTCAGCATTCGATCAAGGATCCCAGGTTGGGCTTCGTTACGGTCAATGATGTTGATGTCACCCGGGATCTTTCGGTTGCCAAGATTTATATCAGTGTATTGAATGCGGAAGAATCCGAGCGGCAAAGGAATCTCGATGTTCTCACCCATGCCGCGACGTTTCTACGACGGGAACTCTCCAAGCAGCTGAGGATGCGGGCTATTCCGGAATTGCGTTTTGTTTATGACGATTCCATCGAGCGCGGCATGAGGATGGATCGTATTCTTGATGATTTGAGTCAGGATGACAATGGGTCGGAATAAACGTCGCGGCCGGAACGTGAACGGTCTGTTTTTGCTGGATAAGCGGCCGGGCGTGACATCGAACCAAGCCCTGCAGGAAGTCAAGCAACTGTTTCAGGCCCGAAAGGCCGGCCATACCGGCAGCCTGGACCCACTGGCCAGCGGCTTGCTGCCTATTTGTCTGGGGATGGCGACAAGACTGTCGGCGTTTTTGTTGAATACGGATAAACGTTATCGGGTTACGGTACGGCTGGGGCAATGCACCAGCACCGGCGATGCCGAAGGCGAGATCATTTCCGAGAAGGCGGTGCCGGCATTGAGCCAATCGGATATCGAGGCAGTGCTTGCGCGTTTCCGAGGAGAGATCGAACAGGTGCCGCCGATGTTTTCTGCACTCAAGCACAACGGTGTGCGACTGTATGACCTGGCCAGGCAGGGCATCGAAGTGAAACGGGAAGCCCGCAAGGTCACGGTCTACGAGCTGAGTTTGCTCGCAATGACCGATCATACACTGGAATTGGACGTCCGCTGCTCGAAAGGAACCTATATTCGCACGTTGGCGGAAGATCTGGGAAAAGCGATCGGATGCGGCGCGTTTGCCGAAAATCTTCGGCGTACCCAGGTCGGTGATTTCGATATTACAGCAGCGTTGACGATCGACCGATTGAGAGACGCGGCCGGCGATGCTGAACGCCTCGCTTTTTTACTGGCTCTTGACGAAGCGGTTGCATTTTGGCCTACAATAAAGCTTTCGGAGGAATTGACCTATTATCTGCGGAAAGGACAGCCTGTCTTGCCGCCCAATGCGCCGGCCCATGGGTGGGTCAGGTTGTATGCTGAAGACGATTCGTTTGTCGGGGTGGGTGAAATCCTCAGCGATGGAAAAGTGGCGCCCCGGCGTCTGTTTTAGGACATCAGGCGGAATTGTGGTTGTTCTGAAACCTCGTGATAGTTAAAATAGGCAGATTTTGTATTTTTTAGTGGAGTAGAAAACCAGATGCCATTCAGTGTAGAACAAAAACGAGCCGTTGTTCAGGAGTACCAGCTGTCGCCTTCGGACACCGGGTCGCCGGAAGTCCAAATTGCTCTGTTGACGGCCCGAATTTCTCATCTTACGCCGCACTTCGCCGATCACAAGAAAGATCACCATTCGCGCCGCGGGCTTTTGAAGATGGTCAACCAGCGTCGCAGGATGCTCAGTTATCTGAAGAAGGAAGACGTGAATCGCTATCGCTCGTTGATCGAACGGTTGGGGCTGCGCAAGTAACGCGTTTTGTTTAGTTTATGTTGTGTTGATTAAGGAACAAATTGTGAATCCGATCAGGAAAGCATTTCAATACGGCGAGCACCTCGTCACAATCGAAACAGGCGAAATCGCCCGTCAGGCGGATGGGGCCGTGATGGTCGATATGGCCGGAACCGTCGTTTTGGTGACGGTCGTAAGCGTCAAAGACGAAACCGCCCGCGATTTTTTTCCGTTGACTGTCAATTATCAGGAAAGGACTTATGCGGCAGGTAAGATCCCCGGCGGTTTTTTCAAGCGTGAAGGCCGCCCCAGTGAGCAGGAAACATTGACTGCGCGCCTGATCGACCGACCGATTCGCCCGCTTTTTCCTGACGGATATAACAATGAAGTTCAGATCATCGCAACAGTGATGTCCATCAACCCGGAGATCGAACCCGACATCCCATCCCTGATCGGCGCTTCGGCGGCGCTCGCGGTTTCCGGTCTTCCTTTCAACGGCCCGATCGGTGCGGCCAGAGTCGGTTATATCGATGGGGAATATCTGCTCAACCCGACGCGATCGCAGCTCGCGGATTCTCAATTGGATCTGGTCGTGGCCGGTACCGACAAAGCTGTGCTTATGGTGGAATCGGAGGCAAAAGAGTTGCCGGAGGAGACAATGCTCGGCGCGGTGCTGTTCGGACACGAACAGACGCGGACCGCCATCGATGCCATCCGTGAACTGACGGATGAGGTCGGTGTGGAAGCACTCCAGTGGGCGGCGCCGGAAACGGATGCATCACTGATGCAGGCAGTCGTTTCAAGGTCGAGGGAATCGATCACCGAAGCTTATCGTGTTCCTGAGAAACTGGCTCGCCAGGAAGCGCTCAAAGCGATTCGAAACGATACTGTCCAGGAGTTGACGGCCGACGAACAATACGAGGAGACCGCTGTTCGGGCTGTTTTGGAGAAACTGGAAAAAGAGATCGTGCGCGACGCCATCCTGTCAGAGAAAAAGCGCATCGACGGACGCGATTTGTCTACCGTTCGGCAGATCACGATTCGCCCGGGCGTGTTGCCGCGGACTCATGGATCCGTGCTGTTTACGCGTGGTGAAACTCAGGCCATCGTTGTCGCAACTCTGGGGACCGACAGGGACGCCCAAATCATCGATGCACTTGCCGGCGAATATAAGCGGGCCTTTATGCTGCACTATAATTTCCCACCGTATTGTGTCGGCGAAACAGGGTTCGTCGGCTCGCCGAAACGGCGTGAGATCGGCCATGGCCGTCTGGCCAAGCGCGGGGTTCAGGCGGTGTTGCCTTCCTATGACGAATTTCCCTATGTGATTCGAGTAGTTTCGGAAATTACCGAATCCAATGGCTCGAGTTCGATGGCGTCGGTGTGCGGCACCAGTCTTGCTCTGATGGATGCCGGTATTCCGATCAAAGCGCCGGTCGCAGGGATCGCGATGGGATTGATCAAGGAAGGAGAACGGTTTGCCGTGTTGTCCGATATTATGGGCGATGAAGACCATCTGGGCGATATGGATTTCAAGGTGGCCGGAACCAACCAGGGGATCACGGCTTTACAGATGGATATCAAGATCGAGGGCATTACGGCTGAGATTATGGAAAATGCTCTGCACCAGGCGCTTGAGGGGCGCATGCATATTTTGTCGAAGATGAATGCAGTGCTGCCTGCCTCCCGCAGTGATATGTCCGACTATGCACCGCGCATCATCTCCTTCAATATTGATCCGAGCAAAATCCGTGACGTGATCGGAAAAGGCGGCGCGACCATTCGAGCCATCACGGAACAGACCGGGGCCAGTATCGACATTACCGACGATGGGCTCATCAAAGTCGCTTCGGTTGATAAACAGGCGGGCTTGGATGCCAAAAAACAGATCGAAGAGATTACCGCCGAAGTGGAAGTGGACAAAGTCTACGAAGGGCGGGTGGCTCGCCTGATGGACTTCGGTGCGTTTGTCACCATTTTGCCGGGCAAGGACGGTTTGGTTCATATCTCTCAGATTTCCAACGAGCATGTCGATAAGGTCAGCGACAAGCTGTCCGAAGGCGATGTGGTCAAGGTCAAAGTGCTCGAAATCGACCGGCAGGGCCGAGTCCGATTGAGCATGAAGGCTGTGGAGCAGGACGCGTAGAGACTTTCTATTGCGGAGAGTGGTAAAAAGGGCTTAATCGCCCTTTTTTTAATAAGCCGATAACGTGATGATTCAACCGACGCAAGAATTAACGGAGAATCAGTTCGATCAAGCGGATTTCGATATTGGCGCGCTGCTGAAAACGCTGACTGAGCGGCCCGGCGTCTATAAAATGTCCGATGCGGCTGGCCGGGTGATCTATATCGGCAAGGCGAAAAACCTGAAAAAGCGGGTTTCGAGTCATTTCCGGGCAAAGGGGACAACCCCGAAACAGCAGGCGATGCGTGATCATATTCGCTTCGTCGAAGTGACTGTAACACACACGGAAGGTGAAGCGCTGCTGCTGGAAAGTCAGCTCATCAAGCGTTATAAACCTCGCTACAATATTTGTCTGCGTGACGATAAAAGCTATCCTTATATCTTTGTCACGACACATCAGCCTTTTCCGCGCGTGACCTTTCACCGCGGCGCGAGAAAGCAGCAAGGACGCTATTTCGGGCCTTATCCCAGCGCCGGGGCGGTGCGCGAAAGTTTGAAAACGCTGCAGAAGATATTTCCGGTACGACAGTGTGAGGATTCTTATTTCAAGAATCGCTCCAGGCCCTGTCTGCAATACCAGATCGATCGCTGTACGGCGCCGTGTGTCAATCTGGTGGACGCTGCCGAGTATCGACAGGATGTCGATCATACGATGATGTTTCTGGAGGGGAAGGGGAGTCTTTTGATCGATGAATTGATCGAGCGCATGGAAGCCGCAGCGGGCAAGCTTCATTTTGAAACGGCCGCCCGCTACCGGGACCGGATTGCATCGCTCAGAACCGTTCTGGAGAAACAGTTCGTTCATGGTGAACGGGGAGATGTCGATATTATTGCCTGCGCATCGAATGGAGGTGTGGCCTGCGTACAGGTTGTGTCGATTCGCAAAGGCCAGCAGTTGGGCGGCAAGGCGTTTTTTCCAAAAATGCCCGAGGATCGGGACCCGGGCCATGTGCTGGAAGCATTTGTGCCGCAGTATTATCTCGATAAGCCGATGCCGAACGAAATTCTGCTCAGCCATGAATTGGCCGATGTAAAAATGATGGAGGCAGCGCTTGCGGATCGCGCCAATCACCCGGTTCTGATATCGACTAGGCTGCGTGGAGAACGGTCGAGGTGGCTCAAGCTGGCGCAGATGAATGCCGATGATGCCCTGAAAACCAGGCTTTCGAACAGGCAGAGCTTATTCAATCGGTTCTTGAGTCTGCAGGAGGAACTGGGCTGCTGCGAGCTGCCAAAGCGGCTGGAGTGTTTTGATATCAGTCACACGCAAGGCGATAAAACTGTGGCCTCGTGCGTTATATTCGATCAGGAAGGGCCGGTCAAGTCCGCTTACCGGCGATTTAATATCGAAGGCATTACCGCAGGCGATGATTATGCCGCGCTCGCGCAGGCGGTATCCAGACGATTCAAGCGGTTGCAGAAAGAGGCGCAGGTCAAGCCGGACGTTCTCTTTGTCGACGGAGGCAAAGGCCAGGTCAGTGTTGTCGACAAGGCATTGAAGTCGATGGACGTCAACGATGTGATGATTGTCGGTGTGGCCAAGGGACCGGACCGAAAACCCGGCATGGAGACGCTGTTCCGTGCAGGTGATGGACAGGCCATCCCCGTCACGTCGAATGCGCCGGCTCTGTTATTGGTTCAGCAGATACGGGATGAAGCCCATCGCTTTGCGATTACGGGGCATCGTCAACGGCGGCGCCGCGCAAACAGGCAATCCGTCCTGGAGTCCATCGCAGGACTCGGACCGAGACGCCGGCAGAGCCTGATCAAACAGTTTGGCGGCCTGCGTGAAGTCTCCAAAGCCGGTGTCGACGCGCTGTGCGGTGTCAATGGCATCAGCCGGGACCTGGCGCAACGGATCTATGACACATTTCATGAACAGGTGGAGTAACCATGCCCTTCAACCTACCGACTTGTCTGACCTTGCTGCGGATCGTTCTTATTCCGATCATTATCATCGTATTTTATCTGCCTTGGCACGGCGCCAAAACAGCGTGCGCCATTATTTTCTCTTTGGCTGCGTTGACCGATTGGCTGGATGGTTATCTGGCAAGAAAAATGGAGCAGGCAACAGCATTCGGCGCTTTTCTTGATCCGGTCGCGGATAAGTTAATGATTGCTGTGGTGCTGGTCCTGCTGGTTCAATCCGACCCGACCCCTTTTCTCGCGATACCCGCTGCTGTCATTATCGGGCGGGAAATTACCATCGCCTCTCTCAGGGAATGGATGGCGGAAGTGGGTGAACGCAGCAGGGTAAAGGTATCGTGGATCGGCAAGGCGAAAACCATGGCGCAGATGTTCGCATTGATTTTCCTCTTGCTTGCCGGTGGGCTATGGACTGTTCCGGCAAGGACGGTCGGCTTCATTCTACTTTATATTGCTGCATTTTTGACGCTTTGGTCCATGGTCGGCTATCTGCGCGCTGCATTGCCGAGCCTGCTGAGAGACAGTTAGCTAACGCGGCACCTCGAACAGTATCCGTGTCAGGATTGCTCTTGACACTTTAGAAAAAGCAAAAGCCATTCCGCCGGTTTAAACCACAACATAAGGAGAAGATCCCTTGCGCATTATTTTATTGGGAAGTCCCGGTTCGGGTAAAGGAACGCAAGCACGATTCATTGCCGAGCATTTCGGTATTCCTCAGATTTCGACGGGGGATATGCTGCGTGCCGCAGTCAGGGCCGGGACGCCTTTAGGGTTTGAAGCGAAAAAGCAGATGGAGGCGGGCGGTTTGGTGCCTGATGATATTATTCTTGGGCTGATCAAGGAGCGAATCGCCGAACCGGATTGTCAAAATGGCTTCCTGTTCGACGGTTTTCCCCGGACGATTGCACAGGCCGAAGGATTGGCCGATATGAACGTAGATCTCGATTATGTGATCGAGATTGCAGTCGACGATGAAGAGATCATCCGACGGTTGAGCGGGCGGCGGATTCATCCGGGGGCGGGGAGAGTCTATCACATCGAGTTCAATCCGCCCAAGGTCGTCGGCAAGGATGATGTCACCGGTGAACCGTTGATCCAACGCGATGACGACCGCGAAGAGACCGTGCGCAAACGACTGGAGATTTATCATCGGCAGACCAAACCGCTCGTTGATTATTACGAGCGGGCGGCACAGAAGGGGGCTGTTCGTTTTGTATCGATCCCGGGTGTCGGCGGCATCGATGAAATCAAAGCGAAGATTTTTGCCCTGTTCGATTGATTCCATTGTCTGGTGAGTGGATTGATGGTTCCGAAAACATTGTACGACAAGCTCTGGGATGATCATCTTGTCTGTTATCTCGCGGACGGCTCCGCGCTGCTCTATATCGATCGTCATTTGGTCCACGAGGTGACGTCGCCGCAAGCATTCGAGGGTTTGCGCCTTGCCCGCAGACAGCCCTGGCGGCGGTCGGCAAATCTTGCGGTTGCCGATCATAACGTGCCGACAACCGAAACCGACCGCAAGAGCGGGATTGCCGATCCGATTTCCCGCCTGCAGGTCGAAACGTTGGATATCAACTGCGCTGAATTCGGCATTACAGAATTCGATATGTCCGATCCGCGGCAGGGGATCGTTCATGTCATCGGGCCGGAACAGGGGGCGACGCTGCCGGGGATGACGGTGGTCTGCGGCGACTCCCACACCTCGACCCACGGTGCGTTCGGTGCACTGGCTTTTGGAATCGGTACGTCGGAAGTGGAGCATGTATTGGCAACTCAATGCCTGGTGCAGAAAAAATCGCACAACATGCTGATCCGGGTCGATGGCGAAGTCGATGCCGGGGTCACCGCAAAGGACATCGTTCTGGCGATCATCGGTTCGATCGGAACCGCAGGCGGTTCCGGATATGCAATCGAGTTTGCCGGCACCGCCATTACAGCGCAGTCGATGGAGGGTCGGATGACCATCTGCAACATGGCGATCGAGGCCGGTGCCCGCGCCGGCTTGATCGGTGTCGATGATGTGACGATCGATTACACCGAAGGGCGGCCGTTTGCGCCTGAGGGCGAACGGTGGGAACAGGCGGTGGCGGCATGGAAGCAGCTGCGCAGCGATGACGATGCGCACTTTGACAAAGTGGTCACTCTGGATGCGGCGACGATCAAGCCGCAGGTCACCTGGGGCACGTCGCCCGAAATGACAGCGGCGGTGGATCAGGTCGTTCCCGATCCCGCCGATGAGCCGGACCCGATCAAAAAGGCCGGGATGGAGCGGGCGTTGCGGTATATGGGCCTTCGGCCCGGCACGGCGATCACCGACATTGCTGTGGATAAGGTATTCATCGGCTCCTGCACCAACTCCAGAATCGAGGATCTCCGCGCCGCGGCGCAGGTGGTTCGAGGCAAAAGCATTGCCGATGCGGTCAAGCTGGCTTTGGTGGTGCCGGGATCGGGCCTGGTGAAGCGTCAGGCGGAGCGGGAAGGATTGGACAAGATCTTTATCGCTGCCGGATTTGAGTGGCGCGAGCCCGGTTGTTCGATGTGTCTGGCGATGAATGCCGATCGTCTGGAAGAAGGAGAGCGCTGCGCGTCCACCTCGAATCGAAATTTCGAAGGGCGCCAGGGGTATGGCAGTCGGACCCATCTCGTCAGTCCGGCGATGGCAGCCGCGGCCGCCATTGCCGGGCGTTTCGTCGACGTGCGCTCGATGCAGGCGGATGCCGGCGGTTGCCGATAATAAGGATTGTCTTTATGGAAGCGTTCAAAAAGACCAGCTCGGTCGTGGCGCCTTTGGACCGGGCCAATGTCGATACCGATGCGATCATTCCCAAGCAGTTTTTGAAATCGATTCGGCGCACGGGTTTTGGCCCTTATCTGTTCGATGAATGGCGCTATCTTGACCGGGGCGAGCCGGGCATGGACTGTTCCACCCGGCCGCTGAACCCAGACTTGGTCCTGAATCAGCCCTGTTACCGTGATGCTCGAATTCTGTTGACGCGCGAGAATTTCGGCTGCGGCTCTTCCAGGGAGCATGCGCCCTGGGCGCTGGTCGATTATGGTTTCCGTGTGTTGATCGGGCCGAGCTTTGCGGATATTTTTTACAATAACTGTTTCAAGAACGGCCTGTTGCCGATCGTTCTGGATTCTGCGGTCGTCGATCGTCTGTTCGAGGAAGCCAGCGACGGGTATCGATTGACGGTCGATCTCGATGCCCAAACCATTACGACGCCGTCCGGTGACGTTGTCGACTTTGCAATCGATGCATCACGCAAGCATCGATTGTTGAACGGCTTGGATGAGATTGATTTAACCTTGCAGCATGCGGACGACATCCGTGCCTACGAAAAGAGGCGGGCACAAGCGGCGCCCTGGCTGTTCGACGGATGAGCCGTCACCGAGATCCAAAACGAATGGTTGTACCCCCGGTTATGGCCGAATTCCCGCAGCACGCATCAACTACGGTTTTCTTCGCCGCGGCTCGGTCGTGGCGTCGATCCATTTTGAGGTAGATAGATGACAAAAAAGATCGCTGTCCTGGCTGGCGACGGCATAGGCCCTGAGATCGTGACCGAAGCGTTGAAAGTGCTCGATTGTGTCGCCGCGGAGACCGGCTTGGATGTGCGAATCGAGCATGGCCTGGTTGGCGGTGCCGCCTACGATGCCAGCGGCTCTCCACTGCCCGAGGCGACGTTGGCGCTGGGGAAAGAGGCGGATGCCGTGCTGCTGGGTGCCGTCGGCGGGCCGAAATGGGAATCGCTGGATCATGCGGTTCGACCGGAACGCGGGCTGCTTGGTCTGCGCTCCGAACTTGGGCTGTTTTCCAATTTGCGGCCCGCCATTCTCCACCCCCAGCTGGTCGATGCCTCGACGTTGAAAGCGGATGTCGTCTCCGGTCTGGATATCATGATCATGCGGGAATTGACCAGCGGCATTTACTTCGGCACGCCTCGTGGAATCCGGGAGCTGAGCGATGGAGAGCGGGAAGGGTTCAACACGCTGGTCTATCGGGAGTCGGAGATCCGTCGGATCGGCCATTCGGCGCTTCGGATTGCCCGCAAGCGTGATCGTCGCGTCTGTTCGGTGGATAAAGCCAACGTTCTGGAAGCGACTGAACTGTGGCGGGAGGTCATGATCGAGGTTGCCGAACAGTACCCTGATGTCGAATTGAGTCACATGTATGTCGACAATGCCGCGATGCAGCTGGTGCGCGCCCCCAAGCAGTTCGATGTCATCGTGACAACCAATATGTTCGGAGATATCTTGTCGGATTGTGCATCGATGCTGACCGGTTCGATCGGTATGCTGCCGTCGGCTTCCCTGGATGGAAACGGCAAGGGGATGTATGAACCGATTCACGGCTCCGCGCCTGATATCACGGGTCGAGGCTGCGCCAACCCCTTGGCGACGATACTATCGCTGGCGATGCTGCTGCGCTATAGCCTGGATGAAAGTGATGCAGCTGAGCATATCGAACAGGCGGTCGCCGACGCGCTGGATGCCGGTATTCGAACGCCGGATATCTATTCTCATGGCATGAAGAAAGTGGGTACCGTGCCGATGGGGGACGCTGTGGTCGCCGCGTTGCGCAGAGCCTACAGTTGATGGTTCAGGTTGTTGCGGATTTTAACTGTGTCACGATATCGGGTAGGAGCATCTGAAAATTATGAGTAAAACGTATAACATCGCCGTCGTGGGTGCGACAGGCGCGGTGGGTGAGACCATGTTGTCGATTCTGGCGGAAAGAGCGTTTCCGGTCGGCGATGTGTATGCCGTGGCAAGCAGCCGGTCGATCGGGAAAAGGGTTGCTTTCGGGAACCGTTATCTTGTTGTGGAGGATCTCGCCGATTTCGATTTTTCAAAGGCCGACATCGGCCTGTTTTCAGCCGGGGCCTCGGTGTCGAAAGAATATGCTCCGAAAGCAGCGGATTCCGGCTGTATCGTGGTCGACAACACCTCTCAGTTTCGTTATGACGACGAAATTCCTCTGGTCGTGCCGGAGGTGAACCCGGAGGCGATCGCTCTGTATCGAAAGCATGGCATTATTGCCAACCCCAACTGTTCCACCATACAGATGGTTGTTGCATTGAAACCGATCTATGACGCTGTGGGGATAGAACGAATTAATGTGTGCACGTATCAGGCGGTATCCGGAACGGGCAAGGAGGCGATGGAAGAGCTGATCAAGCAGACCGCGCAGCTGCTGAATGGCAAACCGATCGAGGTGACCGTTTATCCAAAGCAGATCGCCTTCAACGCCTTGCCGCAGATCGATGTTTTTCTCGATAATGGCTATACCAAGGAAGAGATGAAGATGGTCTGGGAGACACGGAAGATTCTGCAGGACGATGCCATTCAGGTGAACCCGACGGCAGTGCGCATCCCGGTGTTTTATGGGCACTCGGAGGCGATTCATATCGAAACGAAAGAGAAAATTACGTCCAGCCAGGCACACACGTTGCTGGGCAAAGCCCCCGGCATCACCGTTGTCGATACCCGCGAGGCAGGGGGGTTCCCCACCGCAGTGACTGAATCAGCCGGGAACGACGCTGTTTTCGTCGGCAGAATCAGAGAGGATATTTCGCATCTCAGAGGGCTGGACCTTTGGGTGGTCGCCGATAATGTGCGCAAAGGCGCTGCCTTGAACAGCATACAAATCGCGGAAATTCTGGCAAAAAATCACATCTAGGCTAATCTTAATAGGAGAAAATTGGCATATGTAATTTATTCACGCCAAGCAATAAACTAATCGGTGAAGGAGAGCAAACGTGCGCGAAATTTCCAGGACTCTATCGATCATAAGCCTGCTTGCGCCGGTCGGTGCGAGTGCCTTGGGGATTGGTGACATCAAGCTGCATTCTGCTTTGAATCAGGGATTCGAGGCCGAAATTCCATTGCTCACCTCGGCTAAGGACGTGTCCGAAATAAAAGTCGGTTTGGCCTCTTCCGGTGCGTTTGCCCGCGCCGGAATCGAGCGGCACTATTTTCTTTCCAATCTGCACTTTAAACCGGTGGTACGACCAAACGGACGAATGGTCATCAAGGTGACGTCGACTGATGCAGTTCAAGAACCCTATTTGAACTTTCTGGTTGAAGTGCGTTCGCCGAGCGGCCGAGCTTTGAAGGAGTTTACGGTTTTACTCGATCCGCCGTCAAGCTTTGAACAGCCTACGGCATCCGTGCTTCCTACCCATCAAGTCGATTACAGCCATCGGGCCGCAGCATCGGATGAGGCTTCTCGTTCTGTAAACCGCAGCCGGCCGACGAAGGCGAGGGCCAACCGTTCGACCTCAGGAAAAGCGAAGTCCAAGGCCGGAATTCGATCCGGAACCTACGGGCCGATAGTAAGGAACGATACCTTGTCGAGCATTGCGAAACGCGTCAACCACGACCCGGCCATCTCAATGGAGCAGATGATCGTCGCGTTATACGAAGCGAATCCCGGTGCCTTTTACAAAGATAACGTGAACGCGTTGAAAGCCGGGGCGAAACTGGAAATTCCGCCGCGGGATGCGATCGTGCGTACTTCTCGCCATGAGGCACGAGAAGAAATGAAGCGTCAGCACGCGCTCTGGCTCGGCAACCACGACGCGGAAACCGGCGTTGCAAACGTTGAAAAAAAGGCCGAGAAGAGGATTGAAAAAACAGCTGAGAAAAATGCTCTAAAGCCGGCAGTGAAAACGGCGAAGTCGGAATCAACAAGTCTGCTCAAGTTGGCAGCGCCATCGAAAAGCGATGTTGGAGGTGCTGTGTCGGGGGGAGCCCCGGGTACGGCTGCCGCAACAAAAGCAGAGCGCGCATTCGAAATGGCTGAGACCCTCACCCAGGAAAACGGTGATCTGCGCGCTCGATTGGGAGAGCTGGAAAAGCAGATCGCAAGTATGCAAAGTCTTTTAACTTTGAAGGATGAGCAGCTTGCTGCGCTGCAGACCGCACAACAGCAGCCAAAGCTGGCGCCAGCGACTGAACGAGCGAGCGTTCCGGATAGCGGCCCTGTACCGGTGACACCGGCACAAAAGGACAATGCAATTTCATCGCCGCAGCCGGCGGCGAAAGTGGAGGAGCCCGCCGAACAGCCTGCGGTCAAGGCAATCGTTGTCCAGAAAAAGCAGCCTCAATCGCCGGTTAAGCAGGATGATTGGTTTTCCGAAATTTTGTCGGATCCGCTCTATCTCGCTGCAGGCGGCGGCATTGTTTTCCTCGCTGTGTTGGGGTGGTTGATTTCCCGCAGAAAGCGGGCAGCAGCCGATAAGGCGGAAAGCATCCTGGCGGTTCCGACGAATGCCGAACGAAGCTCGCAAAACGAAGAATGGGTTCTTCCTGTCTTAAGTGACAATACATCAACGGTTCCGGTTGGCGGATCATTCCTGAGCGAGTTCGCCCTCAGCGATTTTGATACACTGGAGTCGGAACATCAAGACGTCGATGCGATTGCCGAAGCCGACGTTTATTTGGCATACGGACGGTACGAGCAGGCCGAAACTCTCATTCGCCAAGCGATTGAAGCGGACCTGTCCAGCAGCGAATACAAGCTGAAGCTGTTCGAAATATTTTATGCGGCCGAGAACAAAGAAGCATTCGAGGGCTATGCCTCTGAGTTGCGTGCGGATAACAGCGTCACCACGGCCGAGTTTTGGGAAAAAGTTTTTGAAATGGGGCGCGAGCTTTGTTCGGATAGCCCCTTGTTCCGGCCGGAGGAATCAACAACCGTTCAATTATCGAGCGATGAGGCTGCAGGCGATCATGAAGTGGAAGAGTCTATCGGTGATGATAATGCTGTTTATGAACTGAATGGAATCGATTTCGACAAGCAGTCTTCAGGCAGTGACGTAGGATTGGAGTCATTTGCTGCCGAGCAAGGGTCAGCGGATTTTGAAAGGAGGGGTACAGAAACAACGGCCATTGCCGACGAAGGCGATCTGAATCTTGATGAGCCGTTGGAATTTGAAGCATCGCCTCACCATTCACAACAGAATGCAGCCGATTTGGAAGATGGACTTCTTGACAACGAATGGTCAGACGAGGACGTTGAACTGGAGCTTGCGGAAAGCGAAGAAATTGAAATTGATGAGGCGTTCAATGTTTTGCCGGTGGAAACGGCCGATCAGGATGAGACAGAGGACGGCAATCGGATTGATATTGCGAGCGATTCATTGAGCTTGGAGCTGAGTGATATTTCTCCGCGCGAAACGATGTCGGATGATGATCATCCCGAAGAGGCCTACGCCAGCTTGATTGATATGGATGAGATCGAAACCAAGCTGGATGTGGCAAAAGCGTATGTCGAAATGGAGGATGCTGAGTCAGCGCATGGTATTCTGAAAGAAGTCCTTGTGGAAGGCAATGACGAACAAAAAGATGAAGCGCAAGCCATCTCTGCAGTCTTGAATATCAGGTGAAGCAAATCCCCGGCTGTGGCGATACAGCAATTCTCATTATGGCTTGTTCGCGGCCTAGGAGGCTGTCCGAGAACAGACTGATCTACTGCGGCCAAGCCTGATTGGCCAGATTTCCCGATCATTCTTGTTAAATAGGCCCACTATTCGCCTCAAATGATCGAAAAATCTGACTCAATCAGTCTCGCCCTCGCTACGATCGCTATTCTCGGACAGCCTCCTAGCTCGATTATCAGGGTTACCTGGAATTTTATTAACTATTTTCACAACTGGAGCTTAACGTATGTCCTGGAACGAGCCGGGGGGCGACAATAAAGACCCA